>DASZDM010000001.1:0-9554 GCA_035942015.1 Acidimicrobiales bacterium
GCACCGGCCAGGGCACCCGCCCGGAGCTGGTGGAGTACGGCGACCTGGTGCTCAACCTGGAGACATACCAAGCGGCCGTCTCGGGACGCCCCCTCGACCTCACGTACATGGAGTACGAGCTGCTCAAGTTCCTCTCGTCGCACCCCGGCAAGGTCTTCACCCGGGAGACCCTGCTCAGCCGGGTGTGGGGCTACGACTACTACGGCGGAGCGCGGACCGTCGACGTTCACGTCCGCCGGCTGCGGGCCAAGTTGGGAGAGGAGCGGGCTGGGCTCATCCACACCGTCCGATCCGTCGGCTACCGCTTCGGCGAGGCGCGCTGGGGGAAGTGAGCCGTCGCCTCAAGAACCGGTGGACTGGTCAGTGAGTGCCCACGTAGGCCCACGCTTCGATCTCGACCAGGGCGCCCAGGGGCAGCTCGGACACTCCTACCGCTGAGCGGGCTGGGCGGTGGTCGCCGAAGGCGGTGATGTAGGCCTCGTTCATGGACGCGTAGTCGCCCAGGTGACGCAGGAACACGGTGGTCTTGACCACGTCGGCCAGCGTCGCCCCCTCGCCCTCCAGGAGCGCCCCGAGGTTGTCGAGCGCCTGGCGGAGCTGGCCCGGGGTTCCGCCGGCCACCAGCTCGCCGCCGGCGATGCCGACCTGGCCCGACACCACCAGCCAGTCGCCGGCGCGCACGATCGGGGTATAGGGGCCGATGGGTGTGCTCATGGGTCTCCTCGCAGGGCGGTGATATGGGCTTCTGTGGTCGCTTTGTCGGTGGGCCAGTCCTGGGGGCAGCCTTGGCGCAACCACTCGGCCGCCGCCACCGCCGCGAACACGGCGTCGGAGCCGTTCACCGGTGGTCGGTCCGAGGCCACCACCTCGATAGTGACCTGGGGCATCTCGGCGGCGCGGAGGATGCCGAAGGAACGGATGGTGAGGTCGCCGACGGTGCCGGCCTCGTCCACGGCGATGCCCTCACGGCGGACCCACCCGAGCGCCATGTGGGCCGCCCCGACGCAGTAGGACCGCAACACCACCTCGTCGAGCGGATCGCCACAGTCGACCTGTACACGAACCCCGTGGTCGTCGACCTCGGCCACGACCGTTGCTCCCGACGGGGAGGTGAGTGTCACCGGCTGGTCTCCTCGAACCGCCGCCAGCAGGATGAGGGCCTCGGCCCAACCGGCGGCCCGCAGTGCGGCCGAGGTCGGCGGGCCGGAACCATCCATCTCCAGCACCTCGAGTCCGGGCGCGACCGAGGTGATGGCGGCGGCGATGCCCGGCGTCCGAGCGACGTGGATCACACCTGTGCCGTCGGTCCGTATCCCGGCCGACAGGGGTGGTCGCTTGGGACCGAGACGCACGGTGTCCTCACGGGAGAGGAGAACCCGCACGGGGCGGCCGTGTTGGTCGGCTAAATGTCGGGCGACGGCGGGGGCGAGGGAGCCCGCCTTACCTCCGAAGGCACCCCCGTTGGCCAGGGCGCTGGCCGGCTCACCGCCGGGTTCGCACCACGATGCGTCGGTCTCCAGGTAGGCCGGTTCCACCCACGTGGTGCGCAACCGGACGCCCCAGTGGCCCGGGGGCACATCGAAGGGATGGCGGAGGTGGGCGGTGGTGCGTCGGCCCTGGACCTTCCCGGCGGTCGCCCGGGCCTCGGCCAGGGTCTCACCCAGCGCCCATTCGCCTGGGCGGGCGGCTGAAGGGACCGCCACCAGGGCATCAAGGGGGGCGGTGTCGTCGGCGAAGCCACCTCGACCCAGCACTACGTCGGCACCCACCGTCTGGGGAACGCCCCCTTCGATGCCGGCCCGGGCCGCCGCCGCCCGCAAGTCCCGTTCTGGTGGCGGAAGCGGTGGCGATTCGGTCCCGTTGCCCCCACCAGAACAGGCGAGTGACCAGGCATCGAGGATCGTCCGCCATCCGGTGCAGCGGCAGAGGTGGGCGGCCAGAGCCCGTTCGACGGCTCCCGTATCGAGGGGGCCGCCAGCCCGACCGGCCAACCCGGAGAGGCGCACGACGATCCCCGGGGTGCAGAAGCCGCACTGGCTCGCACCGGTCGCCAGGAAGGCGTCGCACCACCTGGCCTGCTCGCCGACGGGGAGCCCCTCGACGGTGGTCACCCGCCGTCCGGCGATGCGACGCACCGGCGTGACGCACGCCACCCGGGGGGCGCCGTCGACCAGGACCGTGCAGCACCCACACTGGCCCTGGGGGCTGCAGCCGTCCTTGGGCGAGCGCAGGCCGAGCCGATCGCGCAGGGCTTCGAGCAGCGATGCGCCGTCGTCGGAGACGGCTACCGCCTGCCCATCGACCTCGAAGGCGATGTCCCCAGCCATGGCGGTCAACTCTAGAGTTGGCGGCCATGGCCAGACCCGAGCGGTTCGTCATCTCCCGCCGCGGACTGCTGCTGGCCGGAGCCGGCTCCCTGATGGTGGCCGCATGCGGCGGCGGGGACGAGGAGAACCAGGCGGCGGCTACGACGACCACCGCGGTCGAGGGCTTGATGCTGGCGCCCGTCTTCTATCCGGAACAGCCGGCGGGCGTGCCGGTGCGTCTTCCCCTCGCCCTGGCCGACGGGCAGGGAGCCCTGCTCGACAACCCCCCAGCCGAGTTGTCGGTGCGGGTGGGCAACGCCGATGCAGGGGAATTGGGTGAGGCGGTGGTGGTGGAGCGCCACGACCGGGGTGTCCCACGTGCCTACTTTCCGTTGACCACCATCTTCTCCGAACCGGGGAACTGGCGCATCGCCACCCAGGTCGACGGCGTCCCCGCCCAGATGACGGTCGCCGTGCTGCCGCCCGGGGAGGTTCCAGCGGTGCCCGTGGTGGGCGAGCCGCTCATCTCAGTGCCCACCCCGACCGTGGCGGACCCTCGCGGCGTCGACCCCATCTGTACGGCCGAGCCCGACTGCCCGCTCCATGCCGTCAGCCTCGACACGGCCATCGGAGGTGACAAGGCGATTGCCCTGCTCATCGCCACCCCGGCCTACTGCCAGACGGCGATCTGCGGGCCGGTCCTCGACCTGCTGGTCTCCCGAGCGCCCGAGTTCGCCGACACCGTCACCATGATCCACGCCGAGGTCTACATCAGCGAGGAAGAGGCCGGAAAGACGACCACCGATGTCGTCCGGGCCTACGGCCTGGCCTGGGAACCCTCGCTCTTCCTCGCCCTCCCCGACGGCACCATCGCCCAGCGCCTCGACTACACCTTCGACGAGAGAGAGCTGGACCAGGCTCTGTCAACCCTGGTGCAATAAGAGCGAGGACGGATGGGAGGGGACCACCTCGGTGACAGAACCCGCCCGGCGGGCACCCGAGAGGGCGCCGTTAAGCCTTAGGAGAAGGACTGCCCACAGCCGCAGGTGCGCTGGGCGTTGGGGTTGGTGATGGCGAATCCGGCGCCCTGGAGACCGTCTTTGTAGTCGAGGGTCGCACCGCCGAGCATCTGGGCGCTGCCCGGGTCGGTGACCACGCGTACCCCCGCAATGTCGTACCGGAGATCGTCGGCGTTGATCTCGCTGTCGAAGTACATCTCGTAGCTAAAGCCGGAGCACCCGCCCGGGCGCACGGCCACCCGCAGCGCGAGCTCGCTGTCGCCCTCCGCTTCCAGAAGGGCCTTGACCTTCTCGGCGGCACTGTCGCTCACGTTGATGAACGAGGACTTGGCCGTCGCCACCTGCAGACCCTGGTCGGTTGCACTCATGCTCATGTGGAACTCCTCCGTCTGGACGAACCGGTCGCCGGGAACGACCGCCGGACACCAGTCTACCGGCGGCGGGTCAAACTCTGGACAGGTCGACCTGGCACGGTGAGCGGGCCAGCAGGGTGTGGAACTGCTCGACGCCGGCTCCACGGGACGCCTCCACGAATCCCTCCACCATGCCCCGGTGCAGGTGGCACACGATCTCGGGATGGATCTTCGCCAGATCGGAATACGGGCAATGGGTGAAGGCGATGCTCACGGCGTCGTCGTCGCCGGCCACCGCCGGGTCGAATCCCAAGCGGGTCAGCTCAGCAGCCAGCGCCTGGGTGCAGGTCGCCATGGAATCGTCGTCGTCTGCCTCGGGATGCGCCCTGGCCCCGGTGGCGGCCTGACGGCCCTGTTGGCGTCCCACTTCGGCCGCTTCGTCGGGCGAGACTCCGGCCGAGGCGGCGACACCGGCCAGGAGACGGGCCAGCAGCGGCATGGGCGGTGGCTCCAGGCCGAGCGAAGGGGCGTCCGGCGCCAGGGAGTAGAGGTGTTGGGGGCGACCGACGCCACCCCGGCCATCAGTCTCCACCGCCAGGAGGCCGACCTCCCGCATGCGCTCGAGGTGGGGCCGCACGGTGTTGGGGTGCAGCTCGAGTGACTCGGCCACCTCGGCAGTGGAGCGGGGCGCCGGCGAGCGGGCCAGCTCCAGATAGATCGCGTAACGGGTGTTGTCGCCGAGCGCCTTGAGCAGGGCCAGCCGTTGCCCGGTCTCCTCCATCGACTCGAAGTTTACACGGCCCTTTCCGTTAGAATGCGCTTCGATGGCTGTGTCCACAGCAACTCCGCGCCCGACCGCCGATGACGTGATGCAGCTCCTGCGCGGCGTCATCGACCCCGAGCTGGGTAGCGACATCGTCGAGTTGGGCATGGCCAAGGGCGCCACCGTCGACGACGACGGCGTGGTCGCTGTCACCGTCGCCCTCACCACTGCGGGCTGCCCACTACGGGCCCAGATCCAAAAGGACGTGCGGGCCCGAGTCGGCTCCGCCCCCGGCGTCACCAAGGTCGACATCCACTGGACCGAAATGACCCAGGAGGAGAAGTCCTCGGCCATGGCCAAGGCCCGCTGGAACGCCCGGGAACGGGCCCCTGACACGGAGATCCCCGCCACCACCCGCGTCGTCACCATTGCCTCGGGCAAGGGAGGCGTGGGCAAGTCGTCGGTGACGGTGAACCTGGCCGTCGCCCTGGCCGCCCAGGGTTTCACCGTCGGGGTGATGGATGCCGACATCGGCGGGTACTCGGTTCCCCGGATGCTCGGTCTGGGCGGGCGACTGGCCGGGGTCGAAGGCGAGAAGAAAATCGTGCCTCATGAGAAGCCGGTGGGCCACGGTCTGTTGAAGGTGGTGTCCATGCGCTTCCTCGTCGACGAGGAGGAGTCAGCGGTGATGTGGCGGGGCTTCATGCTCAACCGTGCCGTGCAGCACTTCGTCGAAGATGTGCGATGGGGACCGATGGACTATCTGCTCATCGACATGCCTCCGGGTACGGGCGACGTGCAGATGGGCCTGGCCCGCATGCTGCCCCGGGCCGAGATGATCATCGTCACGACGCCCTCGGTCGGAGCGCAGAAGGTGGCGGCCCGGGCTGCCGACATGGCGCGCAAGACCTATCTGCGCATCGCCGGCGTGATCGAGAACATGTCGAGCTTCACCTGCGACCACGGCGAGTCCTACGCCCTCTTCGGCCAGGGAGGTGGCGACGCGCTGGCCGCCGACATCGGCAGCCCCCTGCTGGGTCAGATCCCTCTCGAGCTGGCGGTCGGCACCGGTGGGGACACCGGCGCGCCGGTCGCCTTGGGTGACGGTCCCGCTGCCGAGGCTTTCCGAGCCATCGCCGCCCGCATCGTCGAAGAGGCCATTCCCCCCGTCGACATGGCCGGTTGCACAGCCCGCCTCCTCGAGGGCGTCGAAGCGGCGTTGGGTCCGAAGTAGGCCCCGCCCGCGCCGAGGGTCAAGAGTTGGCGCTCTGGCGCTCGTCGGCCACGATGCGGCCGTCGCGCACCTCGATGCGCCGGCCGGCCGTGGCCCCGATGGCCTGGTCGTGGGTGACGAGGATGAGGGTGAGACCGTCCTCGTGAAGCTCGCCCAATAGCTTCATCACACCGGCGGCGGTGTCGGTATCGAGGTTGCCGGTGGGTTCGTCGGCCCACACGATCGTCGGTCGACCGGCGATGGCCCGGGCGACGGTGACCCGCTGTTGCTCACCGCCGGAAAGCTCCGGTGGTCGGTGACGCAGTCGATGGCCAAGGCCCAGGCGATCGAGCGTCTCTTCGGCCCGTTGCCGGGATTCCTTGGGGGTGACGCCGGCGAGCAGGAGCGGCAGCTCGACGTTCTCCACGGCGCTGAAGACGGGGATCAAGTTGAACGACTGGAAGATGAAGCCCATCGTCTTGGCCCGGTGGCGGGTGCGGCGAGCGTCGCTCAGCTCGTGGATGGACTCGCCGTCGATGCCGACAGCACCCTCGTCGATGTCGTCGAGACCGGACAGGCAGTTCAACAGAGTGGTCTTTCCCGAGCCAGATGGTCCCATCACGGCCAGGAACTCACCGGGGGCGACGTCGAGATCGATCCCGTCGAGGGCGACCACCGCCTCGGCCCCGGTGCGATAGGTCTTCCGTACGCCCGTGGCCGAGAGGATGGCGGGACGCGGAGGAGTCGGCAGATCGGGGGAGACGGTCACGTGGCATCCTTGATCGGGCGGCCCGGATTGTACCCCTGGCGAACACGAGGCCCCGAGAATATGATGGGGAACATGTTGTATGGACTGGATACCACGTTGGACTCTCCGGCTCGGCAGCGGGGCACGAAGCGCATGTCGGTACAGCCGGCGCTCACCCAGACCGAGGATGGTGGGTTCGAGGAACTCGAAACCGGCGGTGCTCAGGGCCGTGAGGGAGGTGGCGCCCAGACGGTCCAGGGAGAGGGTGGGCCGAAGCACGGCGACACCAAGGCAGGCGGGCCGACGAGCGAGTCGCGAGGCAGTCGCGGAGAGGAGTCCGACAGCCGGCGCGGCCGCATCCGCCGGCGTTAAACCGCCGGTCACCCTTCTCTACACGTCGAGGTAGCCCGAGCCGCTTCGCCCGTCGTTGTCCCGATCGCCATCAGGGCGGCCGATCAGCCTCACGCGGACGCGCCGGCCCACCGCGGCCCGTACCAGCGCCCGTACCGGTGGAACCAGCAACGACAGTCCGAGGATGTCGGTGAGGAATCCCGGGGTGAGCATGAGGGCGCCACCGAAGAGGATCAGAAATCCGTCGATCACCTCGGTCGCCGGCATCCGGCCCGCCTTGAGCTGTGACTGGACCCGTCGGACCACGCCGAGACCCTCCCGCTTCATCAGCCAACCCCCGGCCACCCCCATGAGAATGAGCAGGGCGATGGTGTTCAGCGCCCCGATGGCCGAACCCACCTGGATGAGCACGTAGAGCTCCACCAGTGGCACCACCAGGAACACGACGACGAGTACGGCGGCCACGTTCCCAGGCTACCCAGGACACTCCTTGCCCCTGCCCGGTGGGCGTGGCCCGGCGCCGACGCTCCCGCCACTACCCTGCGTGGCCATGGGGTCCCCCGAGTCGTCTCCCGCCAAGGTCCGGGCCCGGCCTCCGGCCGACTGGCAGGGTCGACTCCTTCCACGCTCCGTTCTCGGGATCAGCGCCCTCATCTTGGCCGCCGCCCTGGGGGCGGCATTCAGCGGAGCCATCCTCTACGCCTACTACGCCTACCGCCTGGACCGGGGAGTGGAGTACGCCTCGACCTTCGACGAGCGCCTCGACACCGCGCTGCAGATCATCGAGAGCGAACAGGAGGAGGCCCGGGCGGCGGTGCGGGCAGAACTCGAGCCTCTCCAGCGCCTGGGAGCCACCGGTGACACCCTCGAGCAGCTGGTCGAGCGCGTCGCCCCGTCGACCTTCTTCCTCACCACGCTGGATGAGGCCGGTGCCCCGTCGGTGGGTACGGGCTTCGTGGTCTTCTCCGACGCCGAGCGGAGCTTCCTGTTGACGTCCTTCACCACCATTCGTGCCGCCACCCGCCAGCCCGGTCCCGAGGTCCGGGCCCGTCAGGGCGAGGAGGAGCTGGTGGCCGAGGTGGTGAGCTGGGAGGAGGGTCGCGACCTGGCCCTGCTCGCCGTTCCCCGCGGCGGGATCGACCGTCTGCCCTGGGCCGAGACCGCCACCGGCGATCGGGTCTTCTCCATCTCGGGCCTGGGAGGCGCCGGCGGGTCAGCCAGCCAGGGGCTGGTGGGTGACGTCAGCGCCGCCGGGATCCAGCACGACACGCCGCTCGGGCCACAGTTCCAGGGAGCACCGCTGGTCAACGCCAGCGGCGAGGTGGTGGCCGTGAGCTCGCGCGCCTACGCACCGCTCGGCTTTCCCGCCGACGACGTGTTCTTCGCCCCGGCCATCGCCGACGCATGCGTCGAACTGCTCGTGTGTCCTGAGGACCGTGGCCAAGCCGAGGGAGTGGGGGGCAGGTAGAGGAGGCCGGTCAGTCGTCGCTCCGACGACGGCGGGGCGGTTGCTGGCGGTCCTCGTCGTTGTCCTGGCGGGGGAGCACGGAGTCGAGCAGAGACTCCGCGTCGGGAGGTATCTGCCCCGGGCCCGCGCCGGCGGCCGGGTCGGTGGTTGTGGTCGTGGTCGCCGGCGGGGCATCCACGGCCGGGGCCGGCAGGCCTTCCACGTATGCGCCCGGCTCGGTGCCCAACGGTTCCATGGACTGGCGCACGTCGAAGCCACCGCGGGACCGCCGCCGCAGGATGTCGGTGAGGTCGGTGATGGGAGGAGGTTCGGTGAAGTCGGTGACGGGGACGCCGGCCAATGCCGCCTCCATGAACGATTCCCAGGTGGCGGCAGGCAAACTGCCTCCGGTGATGCCGCCTCGCACGCCCCCGATGTTGCGCAACTCACGGGGAGTGTCGGAGTGGCCGATCCACACCGAGGCGGAAAGGGTGGGGGTGTAACCCACGAACCAGGCGTCCTTGTTCTCGGTGGTGGTGCCGGTCTTTCCCGCGGCCGGCCGGTCGATGCCGTTGTCGCCGGCCGTGCCGCCGTCCTCCAGGACACCCTCGAGGATGTGGTTGACGTTGTCGGCGGTGACCTCTTCCAGCACCCGCTGGCGTGCTGGCTCGGCGTTGTCCTGCAACACGTTGCCCTCCGAGTCGAGCAACCGCACCACCGGCGTGGCCTCGGCCCGCTCCCCCCGGGCGGCGAAGACGCCGAAGGCCGAAGCCATGTCGAGGGGGGAGACGTCGAGGGCGCCGAGGGCGATGGAGAGACCGTGCGTCCCCTCCTGGTAGTCGGAGCTGGAGATGCCCATGCGCTTGGCCAGGGCCATGGTCTCTTGCACGCCCACGTCGTTCAAGAGGGCCACGTAGGCGGTGTTGACCGACTTCCGGGTGGCCGTGGTCAGGTCGACCTGGCCGTAGGACGAACCGCCGTAGTTCTTGAAGGCCTTGCCGCCGATCGAGGCCGGGGACCGACCCGAGTACGTCCGGCTGGGTGATATCCCTTCCTCGAGGGCCTGTGCGAGGACGAACGGTTTGAACGCCGACCCCGGCTGGCGCCCACTCCCACCTCCGGAGCCACCCAGGGCCAGATTGACCCGCGACGAGCCGAAGTCGCGCCCCCCCACCAAACCCTTGATGAAGCCGGTGAGGGGCTCGACGGCAACGAGGGACATCTCCAGGGGAGGCTCGGTTCCTACCAGCGTCTCGGCCACGGCCCGCTCGGCCTCGCCCTGGATGCGGGGGTCGAGGGTGGTGTAGATCTGTAGCCCCTGCTGGTAGACCGCATCCTCCCCGTAGTGCTGGGC
>DASZDM010000002.1:0-2047 GCA_035942015.1 Acidimicrobiales bacterium
CCGTGCAGCACGAGCGTGTACTCGTCGAACTCCGGGGTCTGCCCCGGCTCCGCCCAGCCCGCCGGGCTGCGCATGTGGGCCACGCTGACCGCCTGGGTGCCGCTGTTGACGCGCCCGACGTACTCGTCGATGACCTTGGGAGGTTCGCCTGCCGCCTCCACCCGCGACGGCGAGGCGAGCAAGGTGGGTGGCATCGAGAGCGACGTTAGCGGCTCTACGCGTCTGAGTAGGAGGACGCGTTCGGGCCGGGCCGGCACGGCCAACGGCGATCCTCTGGAGCGGTTTTTGGGGGCCAACTGAGCGCAGGGGTCCAGGGCCGTGGCGGCGTTGTCGGTCCAGGCGCTTTCCATGCGGATGTGCGACACCTGCAGGTGGTGGGCAAGGGGAACAAGACCCGTACCAAACCCATCGAGGGCGCCCTGGAGAAGGTCTTCAAGGACAACCTCGACCACCTCTTCGGGCATTCCTCTACACCGTCTCCACCATGCACTGCATGACGGTGTCGCTGGCCCTCCGTGGTGTCGGTCTCGGGTGTGGGGCCGACAGCTGGCGACCCAAGGTGAGGCGCCAGAGCTGCCGATACGCGCTGGCTCTGTTCGCGCGGGCGCCCTTTGAAGGAGCCGGCTGGCCGAAGCGGGTGATAGCTCCGTCGCCTGTGACCGGGGTGAGGAACGAGCGGCTGAGGAGGGTGGCCCGGACAGTCCCGTCAACGCCGCAGGGCTTCCCGCACGGCCGTGGGAATGGGGCTCGACGCCAGCTTGACCAGCAGCCGGGCGGCGAGGCCGGGCGGCGCCGACCACAACCGCGTTCACCCCGATCTTGCCTTGCCAGCGTTTCGCTCGGCGCCTGACGCACTCGCCCACATCCGAGTGGAAGGCGGTCATGCGCTGGACGAAGCGGCTTCGGCTCCATCGTCAACTGGATGGCCGACGTAGGACGCTCCTGCTAGAACCCGCACGGGGACGCCGACGACGACCCTGGCGTCGAGCTTGCGACCCGCCCGATTCGGCGAGACGTGCCTAGTTCAACGCCGTTCGTCGGCCCACCACGAAGGCCGGGTCCTGAGCCCCGCGAGGCAGCGCACCTACTGCCGGGTCGCCGGCGTCCGAGGCGAGTGCGAAGAAACGTTCGGTGCTCCCCACGTCAACGCCGAGCCGTTGCCCGCCGACGCTCGAGGCCCGGCGGGACCGGCACGTAGGCGCGCTGACCGGACCCCAATGATCGGTCCACCCGCTATGTGAGCTGTGGCTGGTTGGTCCGCCACTGCCGAGCGAACTCGGCCGGGGTCAGCATCCCGAGGGCGGAGTGGGGACGGTACTCGTTGTACTCGCTGCGCCAGTCGGCGATGAGAACCTGGGCCTCCAACAGCGTGTCGAAGTGCTCGATGGCCAACAACTCGTCGCGCATCCGAGAGCCATAGGACTCGACCCAGGGGTTCTGCCAAGGCGAGCCAGGTTCGATGTAGGCGGTGCCGGCGCCGCTGAAGCGACACCAGTCCCGCAGCGCATTGGCGGTGAGCTCAGGACCATTGTCACAGCGGATGAAGCCGGGGTGGGTGCCCCGAGCGGCGATGATGGCGTCGAGAGTGGCCACGGTGGCGTCAGCGTCGATGGAGCCACCCACCCGGTCCGACAGCGACTCCCGGGTGAACTCGTCGACGATGTGGAGGATCTTGATCACCCGCCCGGTGGCGGTGACGTCGAACTGGAAGTCGAGCGCCCAGACGTGGTCAGGGAACGTGGCGGCCAGTCGGTCGGCGGGGGTGGTGGAGGTGCCGACCCGGGCCCGCTTGCGGCGCTTGGCCGGCACTCGGAGTCCCTCTTCGCGCCACAGACGTTGGACCTTTTTGCGGTTGAGGCAGTAGCCCTCGCGTACCAGCACGACATGGGCTCGGCGGTAGCCCCACCGGGGATGGTCTCGGGCGAAGCGTCGCAGCTTGGCCCGCAGCTCTCGATCGGGATCGGCGGGCTGAGGAGCGTGGCGCTGGGTGGAGCGGTGCTGGCCGACGATGGCGCACGCCCGCCGCTGCGAGATCCCGAGCCGCTCT
>DASZDM010000003.1:0-15358 GCA_035942015.1 Acidimicrobiales bacterium
GGAGTGCCCCGGTGGCGGACCACCGGGGCAACGGTCAATCGGTCAGGCAGATCTGGTGGCCGCCACCGCGCAGTTCTCGTGGCCGCCAGCGTTCAGTTCTTTGGCCGTCTCCGTTCAGGATCTCATGGCCGCCGACAAGGCGGCGACGGCCTTTCACAGCGAAGCCCACGGGCTTACAGCCGATGAGATTACTGAGGTCCAAGAGGGATCCTGACTCGCTCCCTCCCGCTAGTGACAATGGAACGAGCAGGTCCACCAGCGCCAGGAGCGATATCCCGCAGGGCATCTTCGGGGGCACCACGACGAGAGAGCGTCGGGCCATGCAGCCCGTCCTTCTCGCAGGTCAGCGGGCATACCCGCAGGTCAGCGCACCGCACCCCGTTTGGCGCGCCCAGTTCTACGACATCTGATCGGACGGCCCGCTGGCCTGCGGAAGCATGGGTCAGCGGGCCGCTCGTTCGGCTGTGACGCCGCTCACCCAGACCGGAACTGCACGGCCACGTCGGTGGGCTTGACAAGCGCCAGGTAGATCGGGCACCGCTGCTGCCACGCCTCGGCGATCTTGTCGACGCCCGTGTCGCCGTCAGGCGACTGCACGGTGACGTCGAGGCTGAGTTTGCGGAAGTCCGGCTCTGCACCGTCGATGCCGAGCAGGCCGCGCCCATCGGTTTCGCATCGCACGACCGCTTCGATGGCGTCGACTCGAACTGCGAGCAGCGGAGCAAGCGTGTCTCGCACAAAGACGACGGCACAGCCGGCCAGCGCGCCGAGCAGCAGCGCGGTCGGGCTGGGTGCCTCGTTGGTGCCACCGAGGGCAGGCGGCAGGTCGGCGCGCCAGGTAAACGGTCCCGCTTGGATCACGGCCTGGCTGTCGTCGGCGTGTGCCGTCACGAGCGGAGCGCCCAACGCCTTCTCCGGCTCCTTCGTCCAGGCTTGGATGGTCGCCTCGATGGTCTCCGCGTTCATGCTTCCTCCTTGACGTTCGACACCGATGGAGCTCAACTCGAACCGTAGCGACGCGGCCGAGGCCTATCGTCGGGTGTTCTCCCTACGGCTGTGTGTCGGACGGCTCGTCGATGCAGCAGAATTGGGGACGTGCGGCTCGAAGCCAAGGCGCTCGACATGCCGACCGACGCACACCGCGTCGGCAACGCGGAGCTAACGGTCGCATCCGTCGGCGACACGACGATCACGCGGGAGGTGATGGAACCGGGGTGGAAGTGGTCGACCGACGTGAAGCCCATCGTCGGCACGGACCTCTGTCGGGCATTGCACCAACTGTTCGTCGTGTCCGGGCGGCTGCATGTGGTCATGGAGGACGGGGCCGAGCTCCCGGTGCGCGCTGGAGATGCAGTCGTCATCCCGCCGGGCCACGACGCATGGGTGGTCGGTGACGAGCCGTGCGAGATCGTCGACTTCTCGCAGACCTACGCCCAGCTCATCGACGCCGGCGAGGCCTACCACGCGATGACGGCTCCTCGAACCTCGGGGAAGCGCTGCTCGCGGTTGGAGGCTGCGCAGCGGCTTCGCGCCGAGGCTGGTGCCGGCCGTCTAGATCCCGGAGCGGTGGCGCTCGTGCTCGGCGCCGTCGGCAGCCCTCCCGGCCGCCGATTGGGCCCAGCCGGACTCACGGCGCGGGAGGCCGAGGTCCTCGTCCTCATCGCGACCGGTGCGTCAGCGAAGCAGGTTTCGTACATCCTCGGTATCGCACCGAAGACCACGTCTACCCACATCGAGCATATCTACAGGAAATGCGCAGTCTCGAGTCGTGCAGACGCCACCCGCTTCGCCATCGCACATGGTCTCGTGAACCCGGTCACACCCACTGGCCGGTAGCTCATGACGGAAGATACCAGGTTCGGGTAACAGAAGGTCTCAGTAGCTGGTACTTTTGGGTGGTGCGAATCTCGCCCTTCCCCCACCACGGTCCCCTGGATCCAGACCAGGTCCATGGCCGCGACGAGCTCCTCGCCGACCTGGTGGGACGGGTCAGCGCCCACCGCCCGACGGTGCTGGTCGCACCCAGGCGTTACGGCAAGACGTCGCTCCTCGGGCGCATCACCTCCGAGCTGGAGGAAACGGTGACGGTCGTTCGGATCGACCTCTACGAACTGCGTTCCTGGGCGGACCTCGCAGGACGCATCAGCGCCGGGCTGGGCTCGGTCACCGGTCCGAGACGGGTAGCTTTGGATCGCATCGCGGCGTCGCTCGACGTCAATCTAGGTGTCGTCCGGGCGACGTTCAGCCGTCCCGGCCGGTCGGCACCGGACATGAGCGCTGACCGGCTTCTCGACGTCCTGGTCAACCATGGTGCTTCGACGCCCACGGTGGTGTTCTTCGACGAGTTCTCCTCGATCCGACGCGTCGTCGGTGCAGCCGGCCTGTTGCGAACCAAGCTGCAGCACCACTTCCAGCACATCGGCTTGGTGTTCGCCGGATCCGAGCCGTCGATGATGCGGATGCTCTTCGAGGACAGCGACCAGCCCTTCTACGCCCAGGCCGACTTGTTGCAGGTGCCGCCGCTGAGCCTTGCCGGTTTCACCGAGATCGTCAGCGAGGGCTTCGACGGGACCCCGCCCGCCGGGCTGGCCGCCAACATCCATGGGTTCACCCGCGGCCATCCCCAACGGTCGATGCAGCTCGCCGATGCGGCATGGAGTGCCGCGGGTGCCGGCTCCGACAACCCCTGGGCTGATGCACTGGCCGAGGTACGCCGATCGAGCACCTCCGGCCACGAGACCCAGTTGTCAGCCGCTGCACCCGCCGACCAGGCAGTCCTCCGCCTCGTGGCGGCCAGAGAGCCCCTGTTCGGGCGGGCGGCTGAACTGCTCGAGCTGTCAAGGTCATCGGCGCAGAACAGCCGGCACCGTCTCGTGGCGACCGGGCAACTCACCCATGGCGACGGTGGCAGTTACACGATCGTCGACCCCCTGTACGGGGACTGGATCGCCCACCGCTTCCCCCTCTGAGGGGGTCACCGCCGGGCCAACCCCTCAGGACAACGAGTCGGGGTCGGTGCCGGGAGGGACATCAGTGGGACCGACGTCGCCGACGATGTTGGGATCTTCCACGCCGACGCCACTGTGACGCACCTTGTCGGCGAGATTCTCGTCCCTGTCCTTCTCGAGGACCTCGTCGGGCTGGTCCTCGCCCGCGAACGGCTCCTCCGGCGGCAGGTCGGTCGGGATGTCGGTCATGGGCGGGCCCTACCCGATTCGCGACCTCGCCAGCCAGCCGGATCTGCCAGCGCCCGTGGCGACGACCGAGCCCGCCCGGCGGCTACTCGGCGAGAAGGTCGGGCGCCGGCAAGGTGATGGTCTCGACCATCTCCCGGATCTCGTCCGGCAGAGGCTCCAAGGGCAGGTCCCGCGCCCCGTCCTCGGTGGTGACCGGACCTCCCAAGCGGTCCTCATCGATGACCAGTGGCCGGCCGAAGAATGTCTCGAAGCGGGACTTGCGGTTGCCGATGGAGAAGGTGGCGCCCAATGGTGCGTGCACCTCGAAACCGGCCTTGGTGAAGTAGGCCTTGGCGCGGGCGATCGCCCCTCCGTGGGTCGGGACGGCCACGTCTGTGGGGCTCACCGGCCGGCTGCCCAAAGTGAACTCGGATGCGCTCGAGCCCTCCAGGATGGCCGCTCCTTCGCCGGCCACCCCTCCGGGGTTCTCCACAGTGGCTTCGTCGGGAAGGGGCTCACCGCGACGAAGGGAGACGACGGCCGAGATGTAGGGATCGGAGTCCATGGGCCAATCGTATTGCCGCGGCTGCCGTCGGAGGTGCTGGACTGGTGTTGGTGGGTGCACAACCTCTGCTGCTCGGCCTCGACATCGGAACGAGCCGGTGCAAGGCACTGCTCGTAGACCACCAGGGTGACGAGATCGGCACCGCTCTGGCCGCCACGCCGTTCGTCCGGCGCGGGGGCCGGATCGAAATGACGGTCGAGTCCCTGCGGTCGGCCCTGGAACGGCTGCTGGCCGGCCTCGGTGAACCGGGGTCGCGGGTGGAGGCGGTCGGCATCACCGGGATGGCCGAGAGTGGCGCCCCACTCGGCGCAAACGGCCTACCGCTGGCGCCGGTGATCGCCTGGCACGACTCCCGTGGTGCCGGGGCCGTGGCCACCCTCGAACAGCGCATGGGTGTCGAGCTGCGCCGGCGCATCGGCCAGCGCATCAGAACCGTCTCCTCGGTGGCCAAGCTCGGATGGCTCGTCGATCACGGGACGATGGGGATCCGGCGGTGGCTGGGTGTCCCCGAGCTGTGCCTTTTCGCCCTGACGGGAGCACAGGTCACCGACTACTCATTGGCGGCCCGCACCGGCGCCTACGACATCGTCTCGTGCCAGTGGATGCCGGAGGTCCCCGACGCCCTCGGCTTCCCCGTCGGGGTTTTCCCGTTCGTCCATGCCGCCGGGACGGCCATGGGCCGGGTCACCGGCGACGCGTCGACGTGGAGCGGGTTGCGCACCGGCGTTCCGGTCACGCTGGCCGGCCACGACCACCTCGCCGCCCTGTCCGGCTCCGGTGCCGGCTCCGCCGACTTCGGCAACTCGGTGGGCACGGCCGAGAGCGTGGTCGTCCGCACGGCGGTGCTTCCCGAGATCGATCGGGCCCTCGCCCTCGAGGTGGCCGTGACCCGGCCACCGACCGGCGAGGGGTGGGCGATCCTGGCCGGCGCGGCCCGAGCCGGCACCGCCGTACAGACCCTCGCCGCCGCCCTCGGCGCCTCCCCGGCGGATCTCGACACCCAGGCCCAAGGCGTCCCGGGGTCAGACGGCTGCGAGATCCTCGCCGCCGCGCTGGCGGGCGACGTCCCCGTGCCCACCGGCGTACCGCCGGGCATCGTCTGGAACGGGCTGCTGACCGCACTGTCCGAACGCACGTGGCAGGCCGTGGGCCGGGCCGCTGAACTGGTTGGGCCACCGTTGCGCCTCGTGGTGTTCGGCGGGGGTGCCAAGAGCCGCCCCTGGCTGCAGGCCAAGGCGGCGATCGGAAGCGTTCCCGTCTGGCGGACGACGACTCTCGAGGCGGCGGCGCGAGGAGCGGCATTGACCGCCGGCGTCGCCGCCGGCTGGTGGCCGAGCGTGCAGGAAAGCGCCGCCGCACCGCTCGAGGAGATCGAGCCAGCGTGACGATCCGGCGAAGGAGACGGTCAGTCCGACCGGTGGCGCGGCGGCGGCCGGGTCCGGATCCACTGGCCAGCCAGGATGGCCAGCGCGGTGGCGCCACCCAGCACGGATAGGACGGCGAAGACCCAAGGTGACCCGCCGTCACCGTCGAGATCGTCGCCGGCGGGCCTTTCGGTCGGGGTGGACACCTGGGGCACGGTTGTGGCCACCTCGCCTGTTGCCGGCTGGTGCGCCAGCGCCAGGATCACCACGAGCAGCACCATGCTGGCGATGACGCGACGGCCCCTCACGAACCACGCCCGTAGAACAGGCGCTCCACCACAGTCCGGGCCCGGCGGGTGACCCGCCGGTAGTGCTCCCGCAGCTCCACCGGAGCGGTGTCCAGCGACCGGGCCAGGCGGGTCAGCTCCTCGCTGGCTCGGGGCAGGGAGTCGCCCGGCGAACCCCGCACCAGATAGAGCCGGTTCCGGGTGCGCTCGCAGAAGCGGTACGACTCGCAGAGCACGGCGGCGTCCTCGTCGTCCACGACATCGGCCTCGACCAGGCGGGACAGCGCCGTCATCGTCCCCGGCGAGGGAAGCTGGTGCTGGAGTTGGAGAAGCTGAACGCAGAACTCCACGTCCGAGAGCGAGCCCCGTCCCAGCTTGAGGTGGAACTGGGGGTCTTCGCCGGCCGGGAGCCGCTCACGTTCGATCCGAGCCTTCATGCGCCGGATCTCCCGTACACCCTCGTCGTCCAGGGGGCGGCCCCAGACCGCCGGGGCCAACAGGTCGAGGAAGCGCTCGCCCAGCTCCACGTCGCCGGCCACGACTCGTGCCCGGCCCATGGCTTGTCGCTCCCACAGGGCGGCCCAGCGCTCGAAGTAGGCCCGGTAACCGTCGAGGCTGCGGGCCAGTGGGCCCTGACGTCCTTCCGGTCGGAGGTCGGCGTCGAGGTGGTAGATGCGGGACGCCGGAGTGGTTCCCTTGAGCAGGTGCAGCAGCCCCGACGCCACCCGCTCGCCCTCGGCGAAGTCCTCGGCGGTGCTGCCGTCGTAGACGAAGACCACGTCGAGGTCGCTGGCGTAGGAGAGCTCGCCGCCGCCGAAGCGACCGAGAGCGATCACGGTGAAGGGCAAGCGCGGAGCCATGGTGTGCAGGGCGGTGACGAGGGTTGCCTCGGCCAGCGTGGTGAGGTCGGTCGCGGTCGCCTCGACGTCAGCCAGACCGAGCAGGTCGCGCACGGCGACGCGCGTCAGGCTCCGCTCCTTGAAGCGTTTCAGTCCAGCAGCCTGGCCGGCTGCCGCACGCCAGCGCAGCGATACGGCCGCCTGCTCCCGAAGTTCGGGTCCGGTGCCGGCGAGGAGTGCGTCGTCATTGCCGAGCACGGGAATGAGATCGGGGTTGTGGCGCAAGAGGTTGCCGAGCATTGCGCTGCTACCGAGCACGGTGCAGAGCCGGCGGGCCGTCTCAGCCGACTCCCTGAAGGCCCGTACCAACTGCGAGGCGCCGGAGGATCCCGACGCCAACGTGCGCAGCCCGAGCAGGCCTTGGTCGGGGTCCGGGCTCTCGGCCAACCATCCGAGCAGCAGAGGTAGCAGTTGGTGCATGAGGCGCGACGAGCGGGTGAGGCCGCGGGTGAGCTCGGCGACGGCCTGGCGGGTGCGCTCGGCATCGGTGAAGCCGAAGGCGGCCAGCCGGGCCTCGGTGGCTTCCGGACTGAGTGGCGCCTCGTTCGTCCCGGCGAATGCCTCGAGGAGCGGCCGGAAGTAGAGCCGCTCGTGGATCGAGCGGACACTGACCCGGCAACGGGCGAGGTCGGCGTCGAAGAGGGTCAGGGCGCTGCCGTCGGGCGACCCACGGAAGCCCAGCACCCTGGCCAGCCGCTCCCGTTCGTCGTCGGCGGCGGGCACAGCGTGCACCTGGCGCTCGTCCATGAGCTGCACGCGGTGCTCGACGGTGCGCAGGAAACGATACGCCTCGCCGAGATCGGCGCCGTCGGAGGCGGTGAGGTAACCGGCCGAGGCCAGTTCGGCCAGGGCGTCGAGGGTGTTCGGCGAGCGCAGGGCCGGATCCTGACGGCCGTGAACGAGCTGGAGCAGTTGGACGGCGAACTCGATGTCACGGATCCCGCCGGCCCCCCGCTTGAGCTCGCGCCCGTCGAGGCCCTTCCGGGCTACCTCGGCCTCTGTCCTCGCTTTCATGGCCCGCAGTGATCGCAGGTCGTCGGGAGGCAGCGCACGTGTCCAGAGGGCGTCGGAGGCGGCAGCGGTGAAGGCGGCGGCCAACTCGGGTGGGCCCACGAGGGGCCGGGCCTTGAGCAGGGCCTGAAACTCCCACGGGCTGGCCCAGCGTTCCCAGTACGCCTGGTACGAAGCCACGCTGCGCACGAGGGGCCCGTCACGACCCTCGGGACGGAGGTTGGCGTCGACCCGAAAGCAGCGGCGGGCGATGGCCATGGCACGCCGGGCGGCGGCGCCGGCGCCCGTCGGACCGGTGTCGGCATCCTCCCCGCCCACGAACACGATGTCGATGTCACTGGCGTAGTTGAGCTCGGTGCCCCCCAGCTTGCCCATGCCCACCACCACCAGGTCCTCGGCACCGGCCAAGGCGCTGCTGGCGGCCAAGACGTCCGTGGCCAACTCGGCCAGGGCGGCGGCCACCTCGACCAGGCCGTCCATCCCGGTCAGGTCGCGAGCCGCGATGCGGAGGTACTCGAGCGCCTTCCAGCGACGCAGGCTGTCCTCGTCGAGGCTGTCACCCTCGGGGATCTCCGGCCGGACGGAGAGCTGGCCTAGTTGCGCGAGGGCGGCGGCATCGGTCTCCAACAGCAGGGTGAGGGACCGGCTGGCGGCGACCACGGTCAGGACGACCGACCGAAGAGCTTCTTCGCCGTCCAGGGTGGCGGTCAGGCCGGGGTGGGCGGCCTCCAGCCGCTCGAGGGCGACCCGCACCGCCGCCGGCGCTGCCGTTCGCTCGACGGACTCGTCGAGGCGGTGCAGGCGACCAAGCCCCGCTCGCGTCCCCGTCATCTCCCCAGTCTTGCCCGTTTGGGTCTATAGGCTCGCCCAGGTGCGGGTCCTTCGCGTCGCCGCGTGCCAGATCAACACGGTCGTGGGTGACCTGACCGGCAACACCGAGCGCGTCTTGCAGGCGCTCGACGGCGCCGAGGCAGCCCGGTGCGATGTGGCCGTATTCCCGGAGCTGGCCATCACCGGGTATCCGCCCGAGGACCTCTTGCTCAAACCCGGCTTCGTAGCCGAGAACCGACGTGCCCTCGAGGCCGTGGCCGCCCGTACCCGGCGCTGCGTCGCCGTCCTGGGCTTCGTCGAGGAGGGATACGACCTCCACAACGCCGCCGCGGTGTGCGCCGGAGGCGCGGTTGTAGGAACCTACTGCAAGCGCCAGCTCCCGAACTACTCGGTCTTCGACGAGCAGCGCTACTTCCGTCCCGGGACCGAAGAGTTGCGCCTCTTCGTCATCGGTGGGGCCCGAGTGGGGATGTCGATCTGCGAGGACGCCTGGAACCCCGCCGGCCCCCTTGCCGCCGCGGCCACCGGCGGAGCCCAGATCGTGCTGAACCTCAACGCCTCGCCCTACCACGCCGACCGTCAGCGCCAGCGCGAACACATGCTCTCCACCCGGGCCGTCGACGCCGGCTGCGCCATCGTCTCGGTCAACCAGGTGGGGGGCCAGGACGAGCTGGTCTTCGACGGGGCCTCCCTCGTGATCGACCAGGCCGGCGAGGTGGTGGCCCGGTCCCCACAGTTCCGGGAGGATCTTCTCGTGGCCGACCTCGAGCTCCCCCCTCCCTTTCGGTCACGCTTGCTCGATCCGCGGGGACGTCCGGCCGTCGATCCGCGACCCACCCTGCAAGTGACCGATGTCCCCGAAGATGTGTCGTCTCGTCCGCCGGTCGTGGCTCCGGTGGCTCCTCTGCTGGAGCCTCTCGAGGAGGTCTACCAGGCGCTGGTGCTCGGGACACGGGACTACGTGACCAAGAACGGGTTCACCGACGTCGTGGTCGGGCTTTCCGGAGGGATCGACTCGTCCCTCGTGGCCGTCGTGGCGGTGGACGCCCTGGGCGCCGACCAGGTACACGGGGTGGCCATGCCGTCGCGCTTTTCCAGCGAGGCCTCGGGAGCCGACGCCCTGGCCCTGGGAGCACGGCTGGGCATCGACGTGGCCACCATCGCCATCGAGCCCGCCCACGCTGCCCTGCTGGACATGCTGGCTCCCGTATTCGGGGGGCGGCCGCCCAACCTCACCGAGGAGAACCTGCAGAGTCGGGTGCGCGGAGTGGTGCTCATGGGGCTGTCGAACGAGTTCGGGTGGCTCGTGCTCACCACCGGCAACAAGAGTGAGTCGGCGGTGGGGTACTCGACGCTCTACGGCGACACTGCCGGGGGCTTCGCCGTCATCAAGGACGTCCCGAAGGGACTCGTCTACGCCCTGTGCCGGCACCGCAATGCCACCGCCGACGGCGAGCTCATCAGCGAGGCGATACTGACCAAGCCCCCGTCGGCCGAGCTGCGGCTCGATCAGCGTGACGATCAGTCGCTCCCGCCTTACGACGTTCTCGATCCGCTGCTGGCTGCGTACATCGAAGAGGACCGCACAGGAGCCGAGCTGGAAGCCGCTGGGTTCGACCCGGCGCTGGTGCGTCGGGTGATCAGCCTGGTTGATCGAGCCGAGTACAAGCGGCGGCAGACGCCCCCAGGCGTACGGGTGAGCGCCAAGGCGTTCGGGAAGGACCGGCGGGTGCCGATCAGCAGCCGCTACCCCGGCTGATGGGACTGCGTCTCAGCAGGAGTGGGCGCCCCAGCCCTGAGGTCGCCCCACCCACCTTGGAGGAGAGCGACCGGCTCGTGGCCTCCTACCGGTGGCTGGAGCGCCGGCGATTCGAGTTGCTGGGAGGCTGGGTGTCGTTGACCACCGAACTCGAGGTCAAGCTGGCGTTCGCCCGCCACGCCCGCCATCACGCGTGGCACGCATCGCTCTGGGAGGAGCACCTTCCTCACCGCAGTGGCTACGAGGCTCCGGCCGACCCCCGGCCGGCCGACCGGGGCCTGACCGTCTGCATCGAGGCACTCGCCGAAGGAGAGGGGCCCGAGGCAACCGTCGAGCGCCTGGTCGGTGCCTACCGGGTGCTGGCAGCGAGGGCGGAGACCGACTACACCGCCCTGCTGGCCCGGGCTTCTCCGGTGAGCGACGCAGCTCTGGCTCGCACGGGACGGGTTGTCCTCGCCGACCAGCTCCACGACCGGCGGGAGGGAGAAGCGATGCTGCGGGCGCTGCTGGAGGACAGCGATCGCGTCGAGCGGGCGGCGGCCATCCAGGCCCGGCTGGAGAAGCTGGCGATGGCCTCGTCGAGGGGACTCGACCCGATCTCGTGACCGATGGGTATCGTGGAGCCACTCGTCGCCGATCGTCGTCAGCCGGATACCCCAGCGGACAAGAAGGTGCAACGTGGCCAAGGAGCGGATGGAGCGAGACGAGGATGATCTCGTCCGCCTCTATCTGAGCGACATCGGGCAGTACCCGCTGCTCACCAAAGATGACGAGGTGCGTCTCGCCCAGGTCATCGAAGGCGGGGACGCCGCTGCGGCGGCACTCGACGACGGTCCTCACCTCTCGCCCGGTCGGATCCGCGAACTGCGCCGGCAAGTCAAGCGGGGACGTGACGCCGAGCGGAC
Source organism: Acidimicrobiales bacterium (assembly GCA_035942015.1). Taxonomy (GTDB): domain Bacteria; phylum Actinomycetota; class Acidimicrobiia; order Acidimicrobiales; family CADCSY01; genus JADDRA01. The sequence continues at coordinate 10,798 of DASZDM010000003.1, forward strand.
CTTCGTGCAGTCCAATCTCCGCCTCGTGGTCTCGATCGCCAAGAAGTACCAGGCTTCCGGCCTGCCACTGCTCGACCTCGTCCAGGAGGGCAACCTCGGGCTCATGCACGCCGTCGAGAAGTTCGACTGGCGCAAGGGTTTCAAGTTCTCCACCTATGCCACGTGGTGGATCCGCCAGGCCATCACACGAGGCATTGCCAACACCGGACGCACCATCCGCCTGCCCGTGCACGCCGGCGATGTCCTCGCCCGTCTGCAGAAGGCCCGTTCGCGCCTGGAGATCCACCACGGCCGGCCGGCCACCCTGCGGGAGTTGGCGACTGAGGTCGGTCTGCCCGAGGAGAAGGTGACCGAGGCCCTGCGCTTCGCCTACGAGCCGCTTTCCCTGTCAGAACCCCTGCGGGAGGACGGTGATGCCGAGCTGGGCGACGTGGTTGAGGACCGTGCGGCCGAGTCGCCCTTCGACGTGGCCGCCACCGCCCTCCTGCCGGAGGAGGTGGGTCGTTTGCTGGCGCCACTCGACGAGCGTGAACGTCAGATCCTCACCATGCGCTATGGCCTCGACCGGGGGACGCCTCGCACGCTCGAAGAGGTCGGCGAGCGCTTTGAGTTGACCCGGGAGCGGATCCGCCAGATCGAGGCGAGGGCCATGTCGAAGCTGCGCCATCCCTCGAGCGACACCGGCGCCCGCGACCTCCTGGCCGTCTGATCCCCACCATCCCCACTTTCCAGGTGTTCGGTGGCGGAGGTGGACGGGAATCGAACCCGCCGGACGGGGATCGCCCGTCCCACCCGCTTTGAAGGCGGGGGAGCCCACCAGGTACCCAGACACCTCCGCTGGGCAACCTACCTGCTCAGAGGGTGTAATCAGCCAATCAGGAGCTGTTGATTACTGCCACCCCGCGAAAACTCCGCTCAAACTCCCCGAGAACCCGGCGTGGCCAAGTGACACGGGCCGACATAGGGAGCTCACGCAGACGGCTCCGCTGGCACGGATGGGGCACGAGAACGGGCCGGACTGGGAGGTTCCTACCGACGATCTCTGAAACGCTCGGTCACCCTTTCTTCTTTCGGCGCTGAAGGGCACCTCCTGGCCCTGCGAGCCGAAAGAACGCCGGCACTTTTGTGCCGAACGGGCACGAAGTACCATCACCCCGGGCGGCCACCGGCTTTAGTGGCTGACGGAAACTCACAGGTGAAGCCGGTCGTGCAGGAGGCGAGCATGATCCCAAGGGGCACTGGACGACGAGTACTGACCCTGATCCCTGCGGTCATCCTGGTGGCCGCGTGCGGCTCGGGGGCAGGGAGCTCGGCGGGAAACCAGACTCGAACCGTCCAGGTCGACTACAACCACGACGCCTTCGCCACGTCGCTCTTCGAGAACTACCCGAGGCGGGTCCAGGTCCGCCCGGGCGACACCGTGGAGTTCCAACAGGACTGGACCGGCGAGCCCCACAGCGTGACCATGGGCACCCTGGTGGACGAGAAGATCAAGCCTGTCCTCGACTTGCTCAACCGCATCGAGACCACCGGCGAGCTCCCCGAGGGCGAACCTAGCGAGTTCATGACCTTTGGCGAGGCGCTGCCCTACGCCCTCGGCGAGACCGGCATGGTCCAGAACGCCGCGCAGCCGTGCTATGTGGACAAGGAGCAGTTCTCGGGCACCTACCCCGGGGACGAGTCCACGCCCTGCCCCAAGACCGCCCAACCGCCCTTCAACGGTCGCCAGGCCATCTACAACAGCGGAGTCATCCCCTTCGAGGGTGTCGACGGGAACACCTTTCGGGTCAAGCTCAGCGACGACGTCCCCGCCGGGACCTACACCTACTACTGCAATGTCCACGGGCCGTTGCAATACGGCCAGATCGAGGTGTTGCCCCCGGGCTCGGACATCCCCTCCCAGGCAGAGGTGGACCGCCGAGCGCTGGAGGAGCAGCGAGTGGTGCTCGAGCCTATGGAGCGCAGCTTCAACGCCGCCACCGCCGGTGAGGTGGTCGAAGGCGGTGATCCCGGGAGCGGCTTCAGCATCGACGCCGGCCAGGCCAGGATCGTCGGCGTTCCCACCCCCTTCTTCGAGAACAACCGCTTCGTCCACGGCATCATCAACGAGTTCGTCCCCCGTAGCTTCACGAGCAGGGTGGGCGAGAAGGTCACCTGGACCTTCGTCGCCGGGCACACATTGAGCTTCAACGTGCCCGAGTACTTCCCGGTCTTCACCGTGGCCCCGGACGGGACGAGGACCTTGAACGACCAGGCCGAGGAGCCCATCGGATGGCCCGGCCCCCCTCCGCCTGACGAGGGGGAGGGAGGTGGCCACGACGACATGTCCGGGCCGCCGATGCCCGTCCAGGTCGATGCCGGGACCTGGGATGGGACCGGGTTCCGCTCCACCGGACTGGCCTTCAGCGACCAGGACACCTTCAGCGTCACTTTCACCCGGCCCGGCAACTACGCCTACGCCTGTCTGATCCATCCCAAGATGGTCGGGACACTCGTCGTCGAGGACTGACATGGCTGGGACGTCGGGGAAGCACTCGCCGGCCGGCCCCGTAGTCATCGACGCGCCGGCCGTGCCCGACCGCCCCGAGCGGGCGCGGGGGCTCTCGGTGGTGTCGGTGACGTTCCTGGCCTTGGCCGCCTTCGCCGTCTTCGTGTTGGTCCTCGGCGTCGTGGCCGCGCGGGCGGCCAGCGACGCGGCCCTTCACGCCTGGCTGCACGAGGCGGGCCTTTCGGAGTCGGTCCTCGGCCGCCTGGCCCGGCGCATGGCCGACACCGCCCACCGCAGTGAGTCGGGCTGGCAGCTCGCCCTCGACTACGGCTTCAGCATGGCCAACCTGGCACTGGCCGGGTTCCTGTTCTGGCTCCGGCCCAAGGACCGTACCGCGCCCCTCCTGGCCTTCGGCCTCGTCGGCACCGCCGCCGTGTTCAACCTCCAGGCCCACGCCGTCTACGAAGCTTTCGAACCCAGCACGCTCGAGGCGGTCACCCACGTCGGCTTCCAGGTGGTGGCCGCCGTCTCCTACCTCTTCGCTTTGCTGCTCTTCCCCGATGGCCGCCTCGTTCCCCGGTGGCGACCGGCTCCCTTGCTGGTGCTCTACGCCGGGGCCGCGGCCCTGGTGGGCATGGCTGCCTTGATCTACCCGTCGGGCTCGCGAACCCTCACCTTGGTCATCGTGTTCGGACTGCTGACCCCTGCGGTCGGTGTCCTGGCCCAGGCCTACCGGTTCCGCCGCTCGTCCGACCAACTCGTTCGCCAGCAAGCACGCCTACTTTTCTGGGCGCTCTCGCCCGCGCTGCTGGTCAGCCTCTTCGCTCTTGCCAGTGCCGCCGAGGAAGCCCGGCCCGGTGAGCTCGAAGGCCGGCCGATCGTGGTGCTGCCCGTCGCCCTCTTCCGGCTGTTCCAGCCCGTGTTCCTCCTCATTCCCGTCGCCCTGTTGGCCGGCATCTTCCGCTTCCGCCTCTGGGACGTCGACAAGCTGATCAGCCGTACGCTGGTCTACGGGGTCCTGGCCGGCTTCGTCTCGGCGGTCTACGTCGGCGTGGTGGTGGGAGTCGGCAGCTTCGTGGGCCAGCCCCAGGACCAGGACCTCGCACTGCCCATCGTGGCCACCTTCATCGTGGCCGTGGCCTTTCAGCCGGTGAAGGAGCGGGTGCAACGACTGGCCAATCGCCTGGTGTACGGGAAGCGGGCGACGCCCTACGAGGCACTCTCGGAGTTCGCCGAGCGCGTGACCGAAGTGGTCGGTACCGACGAGCTGCTCGGACGAATGGCCCGGATCCTGGCCGAGGGAACCGGGGCAACGAGAGCTGACGTGTGGCTGCAGGTTGGCGACGAGCTGCTGCCTCAGGCGTCGTGGCCTGATCGACCTCTCGCCGACGCGGAGCCCATCCCCGTGGGGGACGGAGCCCTTCCGCCGATCCCTCAGGCCAGCCATGCCGTCCCCGTGCTCCACCATGGCGAGCTGTTCGGCGCCCTGTCGATCGTCAAGCCCCTGAACGAGGAGCTCACGCCCATCGAGGCCAAGCTGCTCGCCGACTTCGGGCACCAGGCCGGGCTGGTGTTTCGCAACCTCCAACTCACCGCTGAGCTCCGGCTCCGCTTGGAGGAGCTCCAGGCATCACGCCAGCGTCTGGTCTCGGCCCAGGACGAAGGGCGGCGCCGGACCGAGCGCAATCTCCACGACGGCGCCCAACAACAGCTGGTCGCCCTCAAGGTGCACCTGGCCCTGGCCGAGGGCATGGCCAGCGACCTCGGGGCCGAGGCCGCGCCGTTGATCGAAATGATCGGACAGATCAAGGCCCAGGCCGGTGATGCGCTCGAAGAGCTACGAGACCTGGCTCGGGGAATCTATCCCCCGCTGCTGGCCGCTGAGGGGTTGCCCGCAGCGCTGGGGTCACAGGCCGCCAAAGCGCCCATACCCGTGGAACTGGAGGCAGAGGCTACCGGCCGCTATGCCCAAGAGGTAGAGGCTGCGGTCTACTTCTGCTGCCTGGAGGCCATCCAGAACGTCTGCAAGTACGCGCAGGCCTCCAGCGTCGAAGTCCGGCTCGCCCAAGTGGG
>DASZDM010000004.1:0-6805 GCA_035942015.1 Acidimicrobiales bacterium
TCATCTTGCGCGCCTGGGAAGGGCTGGCGGTCACTGACATAGCGGTGCTACTCGGCGTGACACCCAATGCCGTCTCCCTGCGGCTTACGAAGGCCCGGAGGAGGCTCGCTGGCCTCATGGTCCAGACAGGTTCGGACGACGGCGGACATGAACGAGGCAACCCCGCACCGCGCAAGGAGGGACGACCGAATGACCGATCGCATCAGTGAACTTGCCGATCTCGACCCGACGCTCGGCGATCCTCCGCCCGCACCGGGGTCTGACCGGTTCCGCCTAATCCAGGAGAAGGCCATGCAGACCATCACGACCACGACCGACAAAGCACCTCGATCGAACACCCCTCCAAGTCCATCGAACCCCCGACGCGGGCGGCTCCTTCAGCTCGTCGCGGCTGGAGCCGTCGCGGTCCTCGCCGCCAGCGTCCTCATGGTGGGCAGCGACAACACCCCTGCGGTCGCCGCCGTCATCAGCGACGCAGTAGAGAACCTGGAGGAAGTCCGAACTCTCCGGGCAACCCTCGTCCAGACCTATCCCCACGGCGTCCTCACATTCGAAGGCGAGTTCGCCGGAGCAGACGGCCGGCAGCTCGCTACCCAACGCGGCGCCGACACGGCTAGCTGGGAGATCATCGTTGTCGGCGACTCGATGTGGACAGTGTCAAATGGTGACGTCCGCCAGGAGACCGTGCCCTCTGGGGAGCAGCTTGCTCCCTTTGCCAAGGCATCGGCAGCGGTCATCGCAGCGTCGCTCCAGGGAACGGACGTTCGAGAACTTGGCACTGAGCCGGTCCGGGGACGCGACGCCGTGCGTTACCGGATCCTGCCCGATGAGCGCAGCCGGGCGGCACTCGCGGCTCTCGCACCAGGAGAGCTTTCCTGGTTCGCGCTGGAGGACCCTTCCGCGGTAACCGCCATCGAGGTGTGGATCTCAGACGATCTCGTCCGTCGCATCGAAATCATCTTCTCCGACGACCACTTCATGACCACGAGCGCCGCGGACTTCTACGACTTCGGCGCAGACATCGTCATCAGTCCGCCCCGCTGAGAACCGACTCACGGCGGCCGGCCCGAACCGCAAAGGTTCGGGCCGGTGTGCGTGGCCGACCCGGGTTCCGGCCTGAACGAGATAAATGCCGGCTCGGGAGCCGCTTCCTCACGAGGTGCCGATGCTCCGCCGCACGGCTCTCTCCGGGACCGAGATGCGTTCCCGAGCGGCAAGGCCGGCGCTGGTGTCCAAAACTCGTCTCATTGCGCCGGTGTCTCACAACCGGCTGGTCTTTCGCGACGGCATTTGGACACGGACGAGGGCGACCCCCATCCTCGTCTCAAATACCCTCGTTTGTGGTGCTCAGCGGTGCCCACTCAGCGTGACGGATCTCCGCTCTGGCCTCCCGCACGGACGCGTACCGAGGGGCATCACATCGGCTAACGCCCCGAGAGCCGATCGTCGATCCAGTGACGCGCAAGGCGCCCGATGAACTCACGTCCCTCGTGGAGGCTCATCGTGCGACGTGGAGGGTCGCCTCCGAGCCGTGCATGGCGGGCGCCCTCTCCGCTGACATCTGGGCGGTTAGCGGACCCAGCAAATGCCGTGATCTCAGCCTTTGTCGTCCACGGGGCATGTCTGACGAGAGCGGCCTGCCCGCCGAAGCTGTCCCGCACAATCTCGTAGACCTTGTAGAGCGTCGGCCAGTCAAGGGGGCCCTGCGCCATCAGCCTCAGGGCCTCAGCAATCTCGGGATCAGCTAGCGCTAAGGACAGATAGCGTGGATCTGACGGCGGGTCGGATGCGGCGATGGTGCCGTTGATTTCGATTGACCACGTCGGCCCTCGTGCGGACTGTTGCGGAGTCGACCAGAAGGATCTGTTCGACGGAAGCACCATCGACGAAGCGGCCAGACAGTCGCACGTGCTGGTGGCCTGGTGCCTCCGTAATCACCAGTCCGTTCATGAGCTCGAGCACGAACTGAGCCTCTTGCTGCACCGCTTCGACCTCTGTCAGCCCATCGAGTTGCGATGCAGACAGGTAGTACGCGCCATCCGATTCCAGTCGCACAGCCGGGTCGTTTGTAAACCTCGCCGCGAGCTCCTGGAGATCGAAGGCGTGCCCATCAACGTGCGCCCTCCACCCCATCTGCTGATTGTACGGTCGAGCGGGAGTCGCCGCCGCCGCCCGCAGAGCAACGCGGGGGCACGCAGAAGGCCCGAAGCTTCCACCAGATAGTCACGGTTGGTGCCCGAACCCGGCTCAACACCTGCAGACTCGACCTGACATGAGCTACTGCTTTCGCATCCGCTTCACCATGGGGCTGACAGTGTGCCTCAACCTCGACGTGCGTGAATCGGTGCTCCATCGTGGCGGCGCGGTGGTTGTCACGCTCAAGGCGGCCGATTCTGACTCAATCGCGCAGGCACGCAGGCTGGCGGTGTCCGGGTCTGGTTACACGAGCGCGGAGGCGGCGACCGCCGAGGGTGGGAGGTGGCTATCGGCTCTGCAGGCGGCGTTTGCTCGAATCCACGTTGGGGCCGATTTTGGGCTCCGTGAGCCGAGGGCCTCTCTTGGCGAGGAAGAACTGCGATGGGCGGAAGAGCGTTTTGGTGTCGAACGCGCTCTGCACGATGAGCCCGGTGTCGTCGTCTACCAGTGCGACCCGAGCCCTAAATTCCTCTCGTCCGCGGCGCAAGTGGTCGTTGGGAAGCCGCCAGCCAAGGTGGCGGCGGCGATAGGCGACGCTCTGGCACACAAGCCAACGCTTACCGATCAGCAGGCTCTCGCTTACGACCTGTTCAGTGCATCTTTCTTCCAGCCGTCTGCTGACGCACGGTTCATGATGCTGATGATGGGGCTAGAGACGTTGATCGAGGAACAGCCACGCAGCAACGACGTCGTCGACCACGTCAACAGCCTGATAGAGCGGACTCGAGCGGCCGACCTTCCCGCCGTTGAGATCTCTTCCCTCGTCGGGTCGCTCGAAAGGCTCCGCTCCGAGTCAATCAGTCAAGCGGGCCAACGTCTCGTGGCGGCTCTGGCGGGGAGGTCGTACATGGACGAATCGCCCGGAACCTTCTTCAAGAGGTGCTACGAGGTTCGCAGTCGACTGGTTCATGGCTCCGTACCGCGACCGAGTTGGGATGACGTCAACCTGCGAGCCCCGAATCTGGAGTTGCTCGTCGGCGACCTCATCAGCTACCTCGTACAACAGCAAGTTGGCGAGCCCCAACTAGCTTCTCCTGGTAAGAGCTGAGAGAGGGCCGGCTGAGTGGCAGCCGATGGCACCGGACGGGCGGATGAGGGCGGGCGGCCGGTGCTCGAGCGCCGGTACGAAACCCGATCCGGCGTACAGCCGGGCGTGCACTGGCGACGCAGCGGCGGCGTAGAGGCTGACGTTGTGCTCATTGACCCAGGGCAGCAGCTCCTCCCGAAGAAACTCCGACGGACGCCCTGCCGTACGGCTGTGGGAAGCGATCCCGGTGATCGACACCATGCCCGGCATCCGTTTGGCGGCCGCGTCCGCGGTGCGCTCTCCTGTCGACCCAGGCGAACGGGTTTGGTGCCAGGCATGGGCGTCAGGACTCGCAATTCGATCCACGCCCGAACCGTCGGCTGGGAGATGGCCAGCACGGCCGCAGCCTCGGAAACCTTGGCGCCACGTTCCCGGCGAGCAACGTGTGACCGAACCTCGTCGAGCGCCCGTCGACGCTTCGGATCACCCTCGACTTCGGCGAGCTCCTGAAGGTTGAGGAGATCGTCGAGAACCTCGGCGAGGGACATGCGGGGGGCATAGCTCCCGGCTTCGGATTTCGGGAGCTTTCCGAAGGTGCTCACAGCTCGATTCCTAGGCTTTGGTCCTGCCCACAGCTGCGCTCGCGGGTCGGCCGTCGAAGCGTGAGATGCTCCAGTCGATCCTGGATCCTGGCCACGCTCGCCTGGTCCTCCGCCCTTCGGAGCTCGACATCGGCAGCCTTGACCCGGTCGACGTGTGGGCCGGCAAGTGACTCGGCGGCCGAGAGTCGCGATCGGCAGCCGGCCAACGCCTCGGATGCTTGGTCTACCTGCAGCGCAGCACCGCGCCGTCGCCAGCGCGGTGTTGCCTCCAACTCGGCTCGGCGCCTTCGCAGATCCTCCTCAGCCCCACGCACATCGGCTTCCGCATCCCGCACCGGCCCCAGCCATGGCTCACCGTGACGTCGAGCCTCCTCGACGGACCGGAGAGCAGCAGCGACCGCATCTTCGGCGGCACGAAGCCGGGGAACTTGGCGAGCCAGGTTGCGGCGCTGCACGACGGCCGGCACGTCGGCTCGGTCATTGGTGAGGACGCGCTCGAGAACATCCCGCGCTGTGGCCAGATCCGGCTCCTCGGTGACGACGAGCAGGCGGTTCTCGTTGCGACCGCGAGTGGCTGCGACGTAGAGGCTGCGGTGGCTGGTCGCTCCCGTGACGACGGCGAGGCTGACGTCAACCGTGTCGGCCTGGTGGCCGTGGGCAGTGGCCGCGTAGCCGAGGCGGACGTACTGGCGTGCGTAGTCGGCATCGACGGTCACCGTCCCGTGTCCGTCAAGGTGCGTCACGGTGATGCTGCCGTCGGGGTGGACGCCGGCGACCGCCCATCGATCTCGGTTGCGGACGGGTTGGCCGCGGTCGGTTCGGGTGGCGCGGTCGTTGCGCCGGGTCACGACGAGGTCGCCGACGGCCGCTGTCTCGCCACCTGCGACACAGACCGTCTGGCGGCCGAGCTGGGCGTGGGTGCGGCGCTGGCCCTGGATGGCGGCGTTCAGTCGGTCGACGTGCTCGTTCGTCTCGGCAACCACCGCAACCCTTCGGCCGGCGGCGGTGTGGTCAATCCAGCGGTGTCCCACGTCGGCGGCAAGGTCGTCGAAGGTGCCGGCGGTGACGCGGTGGTGGGCGAAGTAGGCGTCGAGGGCCTCGGCGCGCCCGGCGCGTAGCTGGAGCGAGGCCTGTTGCTCCCATCGCTGGCGGAAGCGGTGGACGGTGGCGAGCTGGTGGGTGCGGCCGGTGCGGCACAGCTCGTCGAACATGCCGCCTCGCCCGACGGCGTGAAGCTGGCGGGGGTCGCCCACGAGGACGAGTCGCCATCGCTGCGACCCGGCGAGACGGATCAGCTGGTCGAACGCGCCGGTGCCGCACATGCCTGCCTCGTCGAGGACGACGGTCGTGCCCGCCGGGAGCCGGTAGGGGTCGTGTGGGTGGCCGGTACGCCACTCGTGGAGGAGCTTGGCAAGGGTGTCGGCACGCATGGCGGTCTCGTCGCCCAGGACCTTGGCCGCCTTGGCGGTGGGCGCCACGCCGAAGGTAGGCCGGTGATGGCGTCGCAGGTCTTCGGCGGCACGGCGGAGCGCGGTGGTCTTGCCGGTGCCGGCGGGGCCGACAACGAGGACCAGCGGGTCGTGGCCGGCGACGGCTTTCGCGGCGTCGGCTTGGAGGACGTCGAGGCCATCTCGTTCGACGGTGACCGAGGGTTGGGAGGGCCGGTCGTGGGCGTCGAGGGCGAAGGTGAGGATGCGCTCCTCCTGCGCCAGGACGTGCCCGTGCGTCAGGTACGGCTCGATCGGCGCCAGCCACACCGATCGGCCGTCGGAGGCCCGAGCCTGACCGGAGACCTCGGGCGGGTCGAGCGTGATGCAGGCGCCGATGAGCCGGTCGCATGCCTGCTCGATGGCCCGGGCCCAGTCGTGTCCCGAGAACTGCGACACGGGCCGGGCCAGGTCACAGACTGCCTGCAGGACCTCGGCGCGGGTCCAGGTGGAGCCCTTGGCCGACAGCAGCTCGAACACCTCGGCGAGGTCGAGCGTGTCCATCTCGGCGACGTGCCGAGCGCTCGAGCGCATCGCCGTCGTGAGCCGGGTGGGTGTCCAGCCGAGGGCGGCCGCTTCGTCGGCCCAGCGCTGGACGAGTGATGTCGCCGAGGCCTGGGTCTTGGTGGCTCTTGAGTCCTGGGCTGCTTCGCGGGTCAGCGCGGCGCGCTCCCAGCGGGAGGGGTCCCGGCCTTCACGCTCACGGAAGGCGCTGACCTTCTCGGCCAGGGCGGCGTCAACCTGGGCCGTTCGCTTGGAGAAGGCCTCCAGCAGCTCGCGGGGCATGCCGGCGATCTCCGCCTGGCCCTCGACGATCGGCCCCCAGGCGACGCCGTAGCGATGGGTGAGCTCGGCGCGCAGCACCGACTGGTACAGCCCGCCCAGGGCGCGCTGCTTGCGCTTCAGGTAGCGGGCGTCCAGGGCCATCCATCGCCCGTCCGGGGCCTGGACCTTGGTGGAGATCACCACGTGGGTGTGCAGCTGCGGGTCGTCCTCCCGGGAGGTCGACTGGCGGAACCCGGCCATCACCAGCCCATCGACGTCGGGATACTGGCGTGACCGGTCGACCCGGAGTCTGGTCGTGGCGCCGTACCGCTCGACGTGATCGAGGACGGCTCGTACGGCGCAGTCATGTGCTTCAAGGAGCCCGGAGTCGCCGGTCAGGCCCCACCACACCGACAGCGACTTCGGCGCCGAGAAGGTGGCGTCGAAGCCGGCGACGGCGGGGATGAGGTTCCCCTTGGCGTCGAAGCGATCCACCAGCGCAGTGCCGAGCCGTGTCCCCGTGACGGGGTCGTGGCCCGACAGCAGCGCCTCGAGGTCCTCGGTCGACACCGACCCGGACAGGCCGAACCCGGCCGCCTGACGGCCGAGCCACAGACCCTGACCTCCAGGGCCGTCGTCAGCCAGGTAGCGGGTGTAGTAGCGGGCCGAGGGCCCGGCGGTGTTGGCGCGGATGGTGGGCACTCGCAGCACGTGACACTCCTGTTGCC
>DASZDM010000005.1:0-2744 GCA_035942015.1 Acidimicrobiales bacterium
ACCTCATCAGGTCGCAGACGCGACGAAAGAAGACAGGGTTCTCGAGTCAACATGCAGGCTCCAATCAGCACATGAGCTCGCCGGAGTGACGAGCAATCAGATGCCTGAAGGATCACCGGCATATCTACACCTCGGTGCGCCACGCATCGGGCTGCTCGGGCGGATGGCGGCGCCTACGTTGGGGGGATGGCGGTGACCGATGGGTTCGTTGATGCCGTCCTCGAGTCTCCGGTTGGCGTCGCTCTGCTCGCCCAACTCGAAACGCGAGTTAAGTACCCGGAGGGACGTGGGCTGGTCCTAGAAACGGACGCCGAGTCGGTCTCCGCGGCAGCGGAGTCGGTCTCGAGCATGTCCTTTGGTGCCCTGGTGGAACTTGCCGTGCTCACAGGGTGGCGCGATGTCGGGCCTTGGATCAGCGATGCCGGCGAGACGGTCGCTGTCGCGTACAGGCAGGCCGAGGCGCGGGCACCGATCGCGGAGGCGCTCGACGACCGTTTCGGCGCTGCGCTTCACGAGCCGATCGAGCGCGAGACCCAGCAGTGGTGGACGACTGGAGACCCTAGGGTCGATCGGTTAGAGCCGCTCTTTCGGAACTACGAGCTGGTGTACGGCGCTGGCCAGTTCACGTGGGCGGGGTTGTGGACGGTCAGCGATCCGCCCGAGGTCGAGCATGCGGAGCTGGCGGCTGCTTGGGAGCTGGACGACGGAGCGATCACCCGTTGGCGGCTGCCCGTGCTGCCCGAGGCGCGGGTGCTGGAGGTGCACCGGCCCGCAGACTGGGCGCGATTGGTAAGGGAGCACCCCCGTGCGGCGGTGAGCGGCCAAGAAGGATGGGAGCTACCGGGCCCGAACCAGCAGCGGTCCGAGGTGTCGATGCTGGCGGCCGTTGGTGGCCAATGTGCGGCTCGTACGGAGGTGCGTCGTCACCTGGTTCCCGACTGGCGGTCGGTCGGGGACCACTACGACGGTGTGCACCTGTCGTGGGCGGGGTTCATCACCGCCGAAGGCTGCATCACGGACCTCGACGGCGGTGACGTCGCCCTGTTGCGCTACTGGTCCAGCGAGCGTACGCACTGGCTCGCCGATGTCTTCGGTGAACCCGAGCCGCGGCCGGCGCCGAGGCTCCCTGAGTGGGCCGCCCACAGCGGGAACGAGGTCCCCATCGACATCGGGCCGAACTCAGACCGACGGCGCCAAGACGAGCAGGCACTTCGCCAACTACTCGGCCGCTGAGCTGAACACACACCCAGGCTTTGCGCCCCAATGCCGGCTCATTGGGAGTCAAGGCCAGCGCGAAGGAACCTTCGGTACTTCTCACCGTCCACGTCGGCCCGTCGGCGCCGGCGTTCAGGCCCACGCCGACCGGCACGTCGGTCCGGGCATGCGGTTGCTCGCTGCTGCCGATCGCCGGAACTCTCGAGGCCAGTACAGCGACGATTCGCGGCGTTCGCGCCTCGATGGAAGCGAGGAGTTGCGCAGGGGCGTGCCGCCACTAGGAAAACTGAGCTGGGGCGCACTTCATCGGCTATGGCGACCGGGTAGCACCCTCGCATGGCCCCGCTACATGACGGCGCTAGTACCGCTGCGAGTACGAGGTCGGCGTCTCGCCGAACATCTCCTTGAAGTCCCGGACGAAGTGCGCTTGGTCGGCGTACCCGAGCTCCGCCGCGAGCGATGCCCAGTCGATCTCGGCGCCCGTGGCCAACCGCTCGGTCACCTCGTGCAGCCGGTACCGGCGGATCACCCACTTCGGCCCAATGCCGACGTACCCGGCGAAAAGCCGCTGCAACTGCCGGACGCTCCTGCCGCCCTGGCGCGCCAACGCATCGACCCTGGTGATCTCCGGTTTGGCAGCGATCTTCGCAACGATGTCCGCGGCCTCCTCCGCCCTGGGATCAGGCTCGGGTAGGCACGCCCTGAGAAACCGCTCGACCGTCTCCACTTCGAGCGGGTCCGGCAGGTCGTGGCCGAAAACCTTGCCGGCGTTGATCGACCGGTCCGTGATCGTCGAGACGGAGGTGCGGAGGAACGGCCGGAAGCAGCCGGGCCGGAAGGCCACCCCGAACACGCCGTTGGCGCCTTCAAGCACCTTGATCTGGTGCCCGCTGGAGACGCCGTGCACGGTCGCGGCGCCGTCCTGGAAGGTCAGGTGCACATTCGGGTAGGGCACGATCAGCTGCCGATAGGGCTCGCGGTAGTTCCAGGCGACCACCCAGTAGCGCTCGACGTACCGGGCCAGGTCCGACGACGCCCTTGGGAAAGCGTGGCGCTGGAAGCTCGTCCACGCGCCGCCGAGCTCGCGGGCGTCCCTGGTCAAGCTGACAGGCTATGTCGCGTTTGTTCAAGACACCCGCCAGTGCGCCGTGCTTACTTGGGGCCCATGTCTGATGCTCAGTTCTTGGCCCGGGCGGCCGCGCCCCTGGTGGAGATCATTCGCAACATCCACTCCGACCAGCTCGCTGCGCCAACCCCGTGCGCCCAGTATGACGTACGCAAGCTGGTGAACCACCTGCTGTTCTGGGGACCCTCCCTGGAGGCGGCCGCGCGCAAGGAGGCCAAGTTCCCGCCAGCCGAGGCCGAGGCCGATGTGGACCTGACCAAGGGCGACTGGGCCGCCGCCCTTGAGGCGCACGTCGATCGCACCGTCGCGGCCTGGAGCGATCCCGGCGCATGGGAGGGCATCACGCACATGGGTGGGGTCGAATTGCCGGCGTCGCTGGTCGGCGGCATGGTCGTGGGCGAGC
>DASZDM010000006.1:0-5719 GCA_035942015.1 Acidimicrobiales bacterium
CGCAGCAGGCGTCCCGATGAGCGGCACCTTCGGCTACGACGACCTTCGGGCCGACACGGTGCGACAGGTGGCCAAGCTCATGGCCGCCGCCGCCGTGACCGCTCCCAAGTCCGGCGGGCAGCTGTTCCTCCAGGGCAAGCAGCTGTTCATCGAGACGGTGGTCGTCGACGACCACGCCGTGCTAAGCCGTCTGGCCGAGTGGATGCGGGCCCGGGGCGCCGAGCGCCGGGAACGGATCTGGTTCCGTGACGCCGAGGTGGCCGAGGCCGTCGACGCCGTGCTCTTCGTCGGCCTGGCCGACTGGTACCCGCCCAACTACGACTGCGGCGCGTGCGGCTACGCCACCTGCGCCGAGTTCCTCCACGCCACCGCCGAGCTCCGGCGGGACTCCGACGAGCTCGAGTTCGCCGGGCCCCACTGCAATCTGCGTGACATCGACCTCGGCATCGCCGTAGGTTCGGCGGCCAAGACCGCCGCCCAGCACTCCATCGACTGCCGGTGCCAGACCCGCATCGCCGTCGCCGCTCGCAAGCTCGGGGTCATTCGGGCCGACGTGGCCGTTGCCCTGTCGCTTTCGCTGCCGCACAAGGCGGTGGGATTCGACCGCCGCTTTCCCGAAGTGGACTTCGACGCCCTCGACCTGCCCTCCACCGGGGTGCTCCCCGTCGGGGCCGAGGGCGGGGCCCGCCAGGAGGGTATCCGCAATCGCCAGCAGCCTCGCCACCCGCTCCGGTCGGAAGGTTGATCCCCTCGGAGCCCACCGAGGGGAGACCACCGTTGCGAACCCGCCACTTCAGGCTGCGAGCGCTTGCCGCGCCGATGGTCCTCGTGCTGTCGACGTGCGGAACCGCACGGTATGACGGCAGCCTCTCGTCTGAGGCGGGACCGGTGGAGCTCCCTTGGAGCCGCCGAGAACATCGACTTCGACGACATCGTGTACTCATTGCGGCTAGAGCGCATACTGGTCCCGGCGCGCGAAAGTGGCCTGTACCTCCTCGAGCCGGACAGCGGCACGGCAAGGCGCGTTGAGCAGTGCGGATTCGGCAGACGAAGGCCGGGGGTTGCTGTTCGTGGCTGATCGAGCAGCGCGCACCATCACCGTTGTTAACCCCGCCGACGGCAGGGAGTTGCCGTCGGTCTCCACCGGGGCGGCCCCGGACTACGTCCGCTACAGCTCTTCCACCGGCGAGGTCTTGGTTGCCGAACTGGAAGGCTCCCCCTCGGGCATCGAGGTCTTCGCCGTCGAGGGCCCCGCACCAGCGTTGCGCCACGTCCCCTTCATCCCCGTGCCCGAGGGCCCGGAGGGACTGACGGTGAGCGCCCCCGTTCCCGTCCAGCACGTACCAGCGACGCTGCAGCCCGCTCAGAGGAGCCCGGGGGCGCCTCACGTCATCGTCCTGCCGCTGCGTATGGAACACGGGTACGACTATGTTCGGAGGGTGAGGACTGGGCCGTGGAGCGACGAGGACCTCGACGACTTTCCGCTTGGCCCCGCCCCGGGGCAGCGAGAGCGGGCGCCCCTACGGTGATGGCGCCGAGGAAGATCCTGGGCCCGCGACCTCTATCACATGCTTTGTGTCCGGCGAGCGGCCGATCTACCGGCACCTGCCCTCACCGTGGCCGGCCCGACTGACGCACCCCCACAGGCCTCGGCATGAGCCGCCTGGTCGACCGCATCGTGGCTGCCGGCTGTCCCCCTTTGCGGGTCGCCGAGCTGTTTCGCTCGGAGCGGATGCAACAGAGCTTGGGCCGAGCAGCCGAGCGCGCCGTCCCGGGCTCGGCTGCGTCACTCGGCATGACCGAGCGCCAGTTGGGCCAGTTCGTCCTCAGCCGCAACAATGCGGTCGGCACCGT
Organism: Acidimicrobiales bacterium; assembly: GCA_035942015.1. Classification (GTDB taxonomy): domain Bacteria; phylum Actinomycetota; class Acidimicrobiia; order Acidimicrobiales; family CADCSY01; genus JADDRA01. Next base: position 1,855 of record DASZDM010000006.1, read on the forward strand.
CCGGGTGGCCCCCAGCGACCTCGCCGGGATGCCGGTTATCGCCGCCGACAACGTCGCCGACTACGTCTTCTCGCTGCCCCCCTCCGGTCAAGGACTCACCGAGCTGGTCACCACCGTGGCCCCGCCCTTCGCCAAGTTCTTCGTGGAGTGTTCCCCATCGGTGCACTTGGCGGACGCTCTCCCCGTGCATGCCTGGGGCTTTCTGTGCGGTGGAGCCGACCTGACGCAGAGCGAATGGCGATCGAAGCTCCCCGATCGGAGGCTGGCGTCGGTGATGGCCGCGTTCGCCGGGTTCGCACCGAGCCTGCCGGCACTGCTAGCGAACGTCCACGTCCGCTGGGTGCTGCAGCTCGTGCTCTTCCTGGAGCTCCGCAAGGGCCATCCCATGGGCCCCGTGGCCGAGCACAGCTTCCCGCTGGACGATGACGGGAACCTCATCGCCCTGCCCGGCGGCGAGGTGGCCAGCATTGAGGGCCTGGTCGGGCTCACCACTCCCCTCCTCCAAGACCTCGAGTCGGCCTTGCTCCAGCAGATCGACGCCCACCTGGTCCCCGCGTTGCTGGCCATTTCCCTCATGCACTGCCGAAACGTCCGCGTGCAGACCGTCGAGCCACCCCTCGCCCTCTCGCGGAAGGCCGCTCGCCGGGGTGGCCGTCCGCTCGTGCGCTACCAGGTGCTCGACATCGGCCCCATGCGTACGGTCCTCGACCACGAGGGCGGTGCTCGCACGAGGGGCTTGGGCCACGCCCTGCACATCTGCCGGGGGCACTTCAAGACCTTCACTGACGACGCCCCGCTGTTCGGCAAGCACACCGGGACCTACTGGTGGCACGACACCGCCAGGGGCACCCCCAAGCGGGGCCGCGTCACCACGGACTACCGCGTCAGCCCCGACCAGGTCTCCGCCGACGCCTCGACATCGCCCGACGCCACGTAGTCGGGTCCTGGGCGGCACCGGTAGCGGGGTCAGAGATCGAGCGCAGTGGCGCGGTTGTAACGCCCACTCCTCCCCTCGACAGCACCCGGCGCTTCCTCAAGGGCGCCGCCAGCGAGCTCGGCGACGCCGTGTAGGCCAACGCAAGCCACCTCGCGGTTCAGCGCCAACCTCACGACGAGCTGGGACTGACCCGGCAACCCGCTCCCCCCGCGCCGGCGCGATGGGCGATCACGCTCATACCTCCCGTGCAGGTGCGGAGTAGGCAGACTACGAACAGCTGTTCGTACCTCCGGGGTACCATCCACACATGACGGAGAAGCTGCCGCCGACGGAAATCGAGATCATCCGCAGGTCACTGGTCATGTCCCCAACGCTGCCCGCGCCGGCCGCCGAGAGCCTGCTGACGGAGATCCAGCGGCTTCGGGAGCAGCTCACGGCCGTAGATGGCGACCTTGCCGAGATCGAGGCTCGCATACGGCGGGCTCGGACCCACCTCTCGCAGGATTGACCCACTGCCGGGCTTGTGGGCGCGGGCGCAGTCGCCGGCGTTCGCTCAGTTGCGGTCACCGCCGTGGACGTCGCCGCTCGAGGTGCTCTCGCCAAAGAGTGCACTTGGTTTTCCGCCAGTCCGAAGACCGGGTCCCGGAGCGGTACGGCGCCAGCTCGCTTCCACAGCAGACCCTCCACGCCGTGTTTCTCACAGGCCTCGAGCAGGGCGGCTCCGTCCGAGCCGGGCCAGCGTGGCAAGGTCGCCCAGGCGGGGCCGAAGAACCGGAGATCCTCGAGGGCCGAGCGACGGTCCTCGTAGGGGCGTGGCCTGAGGTCCGCGCCTAGGAAGGTGATGTCGAAGGCGACGAAGGTGACCGTGGTCGTGCGCCTGCGCGCAGCCAGGGCCGGCGCCACGGAGTAGAAATCGGCCATGCGCCCGGCGCCGGCGACACGCTCCCCGTCGAGGGCCACGGCGACGCCGAGCTCGACGAGCGGGCGCAGTTCCGGCAGCTGCAGGCGACGACCACGACGGGTACGGACCACGAAGCCCTCCGGAAGATCCGGATCGACGATCACCCGCGCCCGCCAGCCGTCCTTATCCGCACAGTGGGCGTGTCACCACGGTCAGGTGTGTCAGGCACCCCCCGCCCGCAAGTCGTGGGACGGGATGCCCATCAGGCGCGGCGCCTGACGACGAAGGAGAGAAGCGAAATGACGACGGCGATCGCGAGGATGGCCACGTAGACGGCAACCGGCGCACCGGCGGCTCGAGCGAACCCAGCCCCAATGGCAAGGCTCGCCACGACGAGCGCTTCGAGCCGACGACTGAGAGGGATTGACGTCCACCGTTCCGGTTCGCCACCCAAGCCACCTCGCCGCCACTCGATGAAGAGTCGACCAAGGCCGCCGATCATCCCGATCAACACGCCGAATCCCACCATCACCAGCGCGGGGATCGATCTCTCGGTGGCTATGTAGACCTGGACGGCGCCAAGGACGCCCAGCCCGATGCCCAAGAGAAGCCAGTTCCGAAGAATCGCTCGCGTCACCATTGACTGGGCCTTCTCTCGCGGAACGGCAGGTGGAGGGAGCGTAGGCGCCGACGATCAGGGCGAGCGGAGCAGCATCCGATTCCCGTCAATGGCTCGATTCAGGGACGACGTTGCCGAAGCAGGCGGCGATCTCCTCGTCCCAGGTGACCTCGCTGGCGATGACATCCGTCCGGAGACCTTTGATCGACGGCTGGCGGAGCGTGCCGCCTTCGGTTACCTCGCTGTAGGCGACCTCGACCACCAGCATGGGCCGGACGAAGTGCAGCTTGAGCGGCGCCGGGTTCACGAAGGGCGATGTCGTCACGCAGATCTGCTTGAACAGCTTCTGCAGCTGGCGGATCATCTCGTCGTTGAGTCCCGAGCCGGCCTGGCCCACGTAGAAGAGGCGCTGAGTGTTCTCCTCGGGCGTGTCGTAGCAGCCCAGAGCCAGAGAGCCGATGCTCTCCTGGCGGCTGCCCTGGCCGGTCGACCACCCGCCCACGACAAATTCCCGACGGCGGCCACACTTGACCTTCGACCACGCCGGGGACCGCCTGCCGGGCAAGTAGGGGGCATCGAGCTTCTTCGCCATGAACCCTTCCAGCCCGGCGTGCCGGCAGGCTTCGAGGAGCTCTTCGGGTGTCGCATCCAGGACCGGCGCCGTCTGCCACGCCCGGCCCTTGATCCCCAGATCGTCTAGTACCCGCCGGCGCTCGGCCTGAGGACGGTCGACGAGCAGTTCGCCGTCGAGCCACAGGACGTCGAAGGCGACGAAGGCCACCGGCGTGTCGGCGAGGAGCCGGGCCGACGGCTGGATGACGTGCATTCTGCGCTGCAGCCGCTGGAAGCTGGTCTGGCCCTTCTCGTTGAACGCCACGACCTCGCCGTCGAGCACCACCGAGTGTGGTGCCAGCGCCTCACCCATCCCGGCCAGCTCGGGGTAGGTCCCGGTGATCACACCGCCCCGACGGTTCGTGACGACGACGCTGTCCGGGCTGGCGAGAACGGTGATTCTCTGGCCATCAAGCTTCGGCTCGAACTGATAGGCGGCAGGATTCGGCGGAATCCCGTTGCCGCCAGCCAGCATGGGCAGGAGGTGCGGCGGCGCAGGCTGGCTCACCACCCCACCTTGCCTCAGACGCCACCGTTTGCGGACCGGTGCGCGGCGACGTTGCCTCGTGGGTCGGCGAGCGCCTTGCGCAGCCGCTCGTTGTCCAGAGTCAGGACCTGGACGTGTTGAGCGAGCGTGTCGATGGAGAGCGCGAGGATAGCGACCTTCTCGGCGTGCCCGCGCCGGAGCTCGGTGAGCTCACTGCGGGCGTGCCGCTCGTCGAAGATGGGACGCTCCGGCTCGACCGAGGAGGAGCGCAGCTGCAACGCCCGCAGCGCCTCGACGGCGGAGACGCAC
>DASZDM010000007.1:0-5898 GCA_035942015.1 Acidimicrobiales bacterium
GAGCAGCACCACGGCCACGACCACGACCAACACGACGTCGAGTTCCCCCACGGCCACGACTCCGAGTACGAGCACGGCCACCGACGTTCTGACCCAGACGTGCACCAACACCGAGGCCGGCTACTCCATCGACTATCCGGCCGGCTGGTCGACCAACGCAGGTGACGTGGCACCTCCTTGCCGGTACTTCCATCCGCAGCCGTTCGACGTGCCCGAAGCCACCGAGGTGATCGGCTTGGCGGTGACCATCGACGTGGAGGAAGTGCCCTTCGAAGTGGTCGCCGCCCCCGACAAGTTGGGGGAGCAGGATCTCGACAGGGAGGAGACAACCGTGGCCGGACGCCCGGCTGTGCGGGTGGAAACGATCTCCACCGGGGAGGCCCTCCTTCCCGAGGGCGTGCGCAGCTACCAGTACGCCGTCGACCTCGGCGACAACACACTCATTGCCGTGACCCGCGACGTCGAGGGGCTCGACTACGCCGGCAACCGCGACATCCTCGATCAGATGGTGGCCGGCATCGACCTGTCCACCGGCTGAGGGCGCGGACGCAGGAAGATCTCCGGAGGTCTTGCGCGGCGCTAAGACATGGTGCTTCTATGCATTAGAGCCTTAGGTCATGGAGGGCACGTATGCACATCCACAGTCGGCACTGAAGGTGTCCTGCCCCGGGCGCCTCGCTGGCGCCGCGTCCTGCGCCGTCCCGTCGTCGCCGCCCTCGCCGTTGCAGTGGTCCTGACCGGCGCCGGTACCGCTGCCGCCAACGACTGGCTGCAGATCTTCCGCACCGAGCAGGTCACCCCGGTGAGCATGACCGCCGGGGACCTCATCGCCCTGCCCGACCTGGCGCCTACGGCCACGCCGCGGTGAACGGCGACCCCGAGGTGCACGAGGTTGCCGACGCAGCGGCGGCAACAGCCGAGACCGGTCTCGACGTACCGGAGGTGCCCACGCTGCCCCGCGGCGTCAGTGGCGATCCGATCTACCAGGTGGGTGGCGAGGTGAGTGCCACCTTCACCTTCTCGGCCGACCGCGCCGCCCGGACTGCCGGCAAGGCGGAGGCGACGTTGCCTTCCCCACCGCCGGGTCTGGACGGGACCCAGGTGCGGCTGGTGGCCGGCCCGGGGCTGGCCGTGATGTGGTCCCAATCCGCCGGGATGCCGTCCCTCGTGGTGGGCCGCGCCGGCGCACCCACGGCCTTCTCCTCCGGTATCCCGTTCGAGACCCTGCGGAACTACCTGCTGTCGATCCCCGGCCTGCCCGACGACGTCGCCGCGCAACTGCGCACGTTCGCCGCCGACGGTTCGACCCTACCGCTACCCGTGCCCGCCGACGAGTTCAGCACATCGTCGGCGCAGGTGAACGGAGTGCGCGCCACCGTGCTGGCTGCCCGTGACCGCACGATGGCGGCCGTCGTGTGGGTCGACGACGGCGTGGTCACCGCGGTGGCGGGCACGCTGGAGACCGACGAGGTCGTGTCGATCGCCCGCGGCCTGCGCTGACCGTGGCCCCTCACCGCACCGCCATCGACGACGCCGAAGCTCGTCCCGAAACGCGCGCGGTCGCCGGTCACCCGCCGGCGCCCGCCATCTGGTGCTCGGGCCTGCGCAAGAGGTATGGCCGGCACCAGGCGGTCGACGACATCGCCCTGGAGGTGCGGCGCGGCGACATCGTCGGGCTGCTCGGTCCGAACGGGGCCGGCAAGACCACGGTGATCAAGATGCTCCTCGGTCTCGTCCGGCCCGACGCCGGAGAAGCGCTGGTCCTCGGGAGACCGGCCGCGGATCCGGCGGGGCGCGCACGCGTCGGCTACCTGCCGGAGCTCTTCCGCTACCAGCCGTGGCTGGGCGCGGCCGAGGTGCTGGCCCTCCACGTCCGTCTGTCGGGCGTCGAGGTGCCGGAAGCAGAGCAGCGTGACTGCCTGGCTCTCGTCGGCCTGGCCGAGCGCGCCGGCGATCGCGTCGGCGGCTTCTCGAAGGGGATGCAGCAGCGCCTGGGGCTGGCGGTGGCCCTGGTGGCCCGGCCAGAGCTCGTGGTCTTGGACGAGCCGACCAGTGCGCTCGATCCCGTCGGCCGCGCCGACGTGCGCAATATCGTCCTGGCACTGAAGGCGCGGGGTGTCGCCGTGCTGCTCAACTCGCACCTGATCGGTGAGGTCGAGCGGGTCTGTGACCGGGTGGTCATCCTCGACCGGGGAAGGGTCGCCGCCTGCGGGACCCTCGCCGAGCTCCTCGGCCAACGCGAGATCCAGCTCCAGCTGGGCGAGCTGTCCACGGCGGCAGCGGCACGCCTGGCCACCGGGCACGTCCAGCGGGCCGGCGACTGGTTCACCGTGGTGCTGCCGGCCGACGACGACGGCAAGGTCGTACCCGACCTGGTACGGGACCTGGTCGCGCTCGGTGCACGGGTGCACGCCGTTGAGCCGGCGCGCATCAGCCTGGAGGACCACATGCTCGGCATCCTCCGGGCGGGGGGCGGAGGGGACCGGTGACGACGGCCCGGACGGTGGTGACCATCGCTGTGCTCACCCTACGAGAGGCGTCCCGCCGGCGTGTCGTCCTGGCCGTCACAGTGCTCACTGCCCTGCTGCTGGCCCTGAGCGGCTGGGGTTTCTCACGCCTGGCCGCGGAGTCGGGGGCCAGCACGCTCACCAGCGGCCAGGCCCGGCTGACCGCGTCCATCCTGCTCAACCTGGTGATGTTCGGCCTCAGCCTGATCGCCGCCCTGGGCACCGCCTTCCTCGCCGGCCCCACGCTTTCCGGGGAGACGGAATCAGGCATCGCGCTGGCGGTGCTGGCCCGGCCGATCCGTCGTTCGGCGGTGCTCCTGGGCAAGTGGCTGCGACTCGTGGCTTTCGGCACCAGTTTCGCGGTCCTGGCCGGCCTGGCCCAGTGCCTCGTCGTGCGAGCGACGGTGGACTACTGGCCGCAGCAGCCGGCGGTTGCCCTCGCCCTTCTGGCCGCGCAGACGGTCGTCCTGCTGACTCTCGCCCTCCTGCTGTCGACGGCGATCTCGCCGATGGCATCGGGGGTGGTGGCCGTCGGCCTCTTCGGTGCCACGTGGATCGCCGGCGTGGTAGGCGGCATCGGTGCGTCTCTCGGCAACGACAGCGTCGAGCGCGTCGGCGCGGTCTCGCGGATGCTCGTGCCCACCGACGGCCTGTGGCGAGGGGCGATGCATGCGTTCCAGGACCCGTCGGCGCTCTTGCAGTTCGGCGGTGACGAGGTGGAAGCGTTTCCGTTCCTGAGCGTGGCGCCGCTGACCGGCACCTACCTGGCGTGGGCCGCGGTGTGGGTGGCGATGATCTGGGGGTTGGCGGCGGCGTCGTTCCTACGCAAGGACCTGTGACCCAACGACAACCATCGGGCATCGACCGTCTGCCAAGGCACGCTCGGGCGGTCGGGCACGCAGATTAGGGTGGCGGCGTGCCTGTCGCAGTGGCCATCGGCTTTTGCTCGGCCGTTCTCGCCGCCCTGGTCACCGAGATCTACTGCCACCGCTGCCTCGCGCACCGCGCCTTTGTGGTCCATCCCGTCGTGGCGTCAGGGCTCGACACCTACTTCCAGGTCGTCGTCGGGACCCATCCCCAGACGTGGGCCGCCGTCCACCGCCTGCACCACCGGTACGCCGACACGCCGCTCGATCCTCACTCGCCCCTGCAGCGCCGCCCAGTCGCCGTGCTGTTGGGCAACGCCTACCTGTTCGCCATGGCCCGGCGGCGGCTGCCGCCGGACTCGCCCTCGGGAAGGGGCGCCGTCCACCTCTTCCTCCGTGTCGTACTGGTCGGCTCCTTCTTCGTTGTGTTCGGCCTGGTGCAGGTGCTGGCGATGGTGGTCGTACACCTGGTCTGCTATCTGGGCGTCATGGGCCTGGTCAACACCGCAGGGCATCTCTATGGGCGCAAGCCGCACCCTGACGTTCCCGGCTACGACCTGGCGTGGCTCGCCATCCCGCTCCTGGGCCACGGGTACCACAACTCCCACCACGCCCATCCGGCCGCCGCCCGCACGGGTTTTCTCGACCCGGTCTGGCCCCTACTTCGCGTGCTGGCGGGCCTCAGACTGCTCGAGCTCGACGGTGGCCGCCACGCCGACGTCACCTCCCGCTCGTGCTGCAGGGCGTCGGCGCGGCCACACGGCTCGTTACTTCAACACCAACTCCTCGCCGGCCACGTCGACGGTGATGGTGTCGCCCTCCCGGTAGAGCCCTGACAGCAACTCCAATGCCAGGGGATCACCGATCTTGCGCTGGATGAGGCGTTTGAGCGGACGGGCGCCGTAGTCGGGGTCGTAGCCCTGGTGGGCGAGCCAGGCCATGGCTTCGTCGGTGACCTCCAGCGTGAGCCGGCGAGCGGCCAACCGGGCTCGCAGGTGGTCGAGCTGGATGGACACGATGCGCTCGAGGTCGCCCTCGGTGAGGGAGCGGAAACGGATGATCTCGTCGATCCGGTTGACGAACTCCGGCTTGAAGAAGTCACGGGGATCTCCCGGCAGGTTCGACGTCATCACCAGCACGGCGTTGGTGAAGTCGACCGTGCGCCCCTGGCCATCGGTCAGGCGGCCGTCGTCGAGGACCTGGAGCAAGACGTTGAACACGTCCGGGTGGGCCTTCTCGATCTCGTCGAGCAGCACCACCGCATAGGGCCGGCGCCGAACGGTCTCGGTGAGCTGGCCTCCCTCGTCATAGCCCACATAGCCGGGAGGGGCACCGATGAGGCGGGCCACGGTGTGGCGCTCCTGGTACTCCCCCATGTCGATGCGCACCATGGCCCGCTCGTCGTCGAAGAGAAATTCGGCCAGCGCCCGGGCCAGTTCGGTCTTGCCCACGCCGGTGGGACCAAGGAACAGAAACGAACCGATGGGTCGGTGAGGATCGGACAGCCCGGCCCGTGAGCGGCGGATGGCGTTGGCCACGGCCCGCACGGCATCGTCCTGGCCCACCACCCGGTCGTGGAGGACCTCCTCCATACGCACGAGCTTGGCCACCTCGCCCTCCATGAGGCGGCTCACCGGCACGCCGGTCCACTTGCTCACCACCTCGGCCACGTCCTCTTCGTCGACCTCCTCCTTCAGCATCTGCTGGGTCGTCTGCAGCTCGGCCAGACGCTCGGTGGCCTCCTGGACCTGGCGCTCGAGCTCGGGCAGCTCGCCGTAGCGGATCTCGGCCGCTCGGGCCAACTCGCCCTCGCGTTCGAAGCGCTCGGTGTCGGAGCGCAGCGCCTCCAGGCGCTCCTTGAGGCTGCGGATGGCGGTGATGGCCTCCTTCTCGCCGGTCCAGTGGGCCTTCATGGCGCCCGACTCCTCCCGCAGGTCGGCCAGCTCTCGCTCCAGGGCTTCCAGGCGCTCCCGTGACGCCGCGTCGGTCTCCGCGGCCAGTGCCACCCGCTCGATCTCGAGTTGGCGGATGCGGCGCTCGACCACGTCGATCTCGGTGGGCATGGAGTCGATCTCGATGCGCAGGCGGCTGGCCGCCTCGTCGATGAGGTCGATGGCCTTGTCCGGCAGGAAGCGGCCGGTGATGTAGCGGTCGGACAGCACGGCCGCAGCCACCAGCGCGGCATCTTGGATACGCACCCCGTGGTGGACCTCGTAGCGTTCCTTCAGACCTCGCAGGATGGCCACGGTGTTCTCCACCGACGGCTGACCCACGACGACCTGCTGGAAGCGTCGCTCGAGGGCGGCATCCTTCTCGATGTGCTTGCGGAACTCGTCGAGGGTGGTGGCGCCGATCATGCGCAACTCTCCCCGGGCGAGCATGGGCTTGATCATGTTGCCGGCGTCCATGGCCCCCTCGGCGGCCCCGGCGCCGACCACGGTGTGCATCTCGTCGATGAAGGTGATGACCTCGCCCTGGGCGTCGGTGATCTCCTTGAGCACCGCCTTGAGTCGCTCCTCGAACTC
>DASZDM010000008.1:0-6648 GCA_035942015.1 Acidimicrobiales bacterium
GCGCGGGCACGGTTCTGGGAGTTCCCCCGCCGGGCGGTGTGGGCGCTGCGGCTGGTCCAGGTCCAGCTCAGCATCCTGTATCTGTTCAGCGTGTGGTCGAAGCTCGGGGGGCGGACCTGGCACGAGGGGACGGCGACTTCGTGGGCCATGCGCGTCGATGAGCTGGTCCGCCTGAGGCTGCCACCGTCGATCACTGAATCGCTCCTGGTCTCCAACGTGGTCACCTATGGCACCTTGGCGGTAGAGCTGGCGCTGGCCGTGCTCATATGGAATCGCCGGGCACGCCCGTGGGTGCTTGCCGCAGGCGTCGTCCTCCATCTGTCCATCGAGGTCACCATGAGGGTGGGCTTCTTCAGCTTGGTGGTACTCCTCTACTACGTGGCCTTCATCCCTCCGGAGCTGATGACCGATCGGCTCCTGGGCTTGCGGGCCCGCCTGGGCCGCTCCCGTCTCCTTCCTCTGCGCTTGCTCGGTTCGGCCGGGCCGGAGGTCGTCGTGCAACCCCAGCTGCCGTGGCCCGATCCTCTTCCCGAGCCGGCACCCGCCGCGACCGCCCCTTCCCGAGACGCCACTCGCAGCGCCGATGCCACCCATGCCTCGAAGGCGCAAGGCGACAGGAAACTGCAGCGCAGGGCATGGAACTCGATCCCCCGATGAGTCAGCCAACGAGGGCATTCGAGCCCCACCGCCTGGGGCCTCACGCACGCCGCTGACCCCCGGTTGAGGCAGAGGCGGAGTGGTGGCTCCGCCCAGAGGGCCTCATTCCAGACTGGCACGCGCCGGTGCGCGACCCCAGCGACCGTGACGCCGGTGGTGAGCCCAGCCCGGTTGGCGTTTCACGAGCAGCGTGCCGCCGCGCACCACCATGGCGCCGATGAACCAGGTGCAGGGAGCTCAGAAGTGAGTCGCTTCGGGCGGCCGCCGCCTCTGGAGCGGCCGCCGCCTCTGGAGCGCGGCGCTGGGCCCCTACAGCCGCGGGGCGGTCTGCAGTGTGAGGTCGATGCCCATGGCCCGCTCCGCCTGCTCGAGCTGGGGGCTGAGCCGGGTGATGAGGAGGGGCCCGGGGCCGGAGGTCTCGACGGCGCCGAGGCCGATGGCGCTCAGCACCCCCACTGCCCGGCCCTGCTCGTCGAGCACCGGTCCTCCGCTGTCGCCGGGCAGAGCGAGCCCTGTCGCCGCCACCGTGTCGGGGTCGCGCAGGCCGTCGACGGCCAGGAGGGGCCTGCCGATGGCCAAGGGCCCGCCGATGCCGAGGGGGTTGCCGAACAGGGAGAGCCTCGTCACGTCGGAGCTGATCTCGTCGTTCACCCCGGTGGGCCCGCCGAACTGGGCCACGACAGGGCTGACGTCGACGTCGTCGTCGAGGCGGATCAGGCCGAAGTCCTTGGGCTGCTGCTGCACGGCGTAGGCGAACGTACCGATGCGGTTCCCGTCGGCGTCGAGCGCCTCCGGGCCCTCTCCGGCAGCGAACACTCGTTCACCGATGTCCTGGCTGATCGGCAGGGAGGAGAAGGCGCAGTGACCGGCGGTGCCCATGTAGCGCCCCCCATCGCTGCCCTTGAACAGGAAGTTCAGGGTGCAGGAACCGGTGCCACTCTGCACTCGGGCTCCGGGGAAGACGCCAGAGCACGAGCCCAGGCCCAGCTCGATGACCGGGACGGTGAGGGGCTGGCAGGCGCCGGCGGTGGCTCCCTCGCTGCTGGCCCTGGTCGGTTCCCCGGAGGACCCACCGAGGAGCGAGTCCAACAGCCCGGCTCGCGCCGGCGGGGCCACCCCGATGGTGGCGACGATCATGGCGAGCACCAGCACGAGGCGGAGGCGAGTCATGCCGAAACGGTACCGGGCGCGCCACCGAACCGGCGCGCGGGGAGGTGGTGGTTCCTGCGCCCACGGCGGGCGGGTCGAAGATGGACCGGAGCCGTGGGGATGGCGCGGGCCATCCCCCGGTGTGACGGGGGTCTCTTCATCCCGCGCAGGCCGGGGAAAGCGGGCCGGCGGTGAGGTCAGCGGATGACGACGACCCCGGCGGGGGCGACCTCTCCGTCCTTCCCACGTCCGATCCCCAGTCACCGCCGGCGGGAGGGTGTCCGCCACTCGATGCGCTCCATCGGGCTGGTGGCGAGCAGGCCTCGGCGGACCGCCGGTGGCAGCACCGCGCCGAGGGCCTTGCGCGGCGACATCGGGCGGCCGTCGGCCTTGGTCGTGACCCGGTGCACCGTCGAGCCGCGACGTGGGCAGGCCGGTGGCGATGTCGAACGGCTCCCCGTGGCCGTGATCAGCGGATGACGACGACCGCCACGGGATTGGCCAGCTCCAGCCCTTCCCACGTGCGATCCGCCGTCACCGCCGGCAGGTCCAGTTGCCGGGCAAGCGCCAGGCAGGCCCGGTCGCCGAGGGACAGCCCGGCTGCCCTGGTGCCCGCCCGCAGGTTGGCTGCCTCCTCGGCGGCGTCGCCGTCGAAGGCCAGCACGCCCACGCCCAAAGCCTCCAGGTCGTCGCGCAGGCTCTCCACCCCCACACTGCGTTCCAGCGACTTCTGCATGACCTCGGACAGGTTCACGGCCGAGATGACCGATGCCGTGAGTCCTCGCTCGACCATCTCGCCGCCGGGCTCGTCGAACAGCAGCGCCAGCAGCGCCGAAGCGTCGAGCACCCGCGCTCGGCCGGCGATCACGCCTCGGTGTCCCGGCGCGCTTCCTCTCGCCGCTCGGCGAGCAACTCGTCAACGACGCTTGGCCCACCGGCCGCCTTGGCGTAGCGAGCCCGCAGGCGATCCAGGGCGGCCTCCTGGCGCTCGAGTCTGAGCGCGTCCCCCTCGAGACGGACCAGCACGACCGAACCCGGCTCCAGGCCAAGGTGGCGGCGCATGCCAGCAGGGATGACCAAACGGCCCTGAGGGCCGATGGTGACTCGCTCTGTGCGTGCCATACAAATGGAGTATGCCAGGCTTCTAGGGGCGTGCCACAAGGCCACAAGGCCACAAGGCCACAAGGCCACAGGGCCACAAGGTCCGGGCCCATCCGTCAAACTCCTCGGAAGCTCCTGTAATGAGGTGGCCGAGAGCCGGCTGTGCGGCGATCGCACGTTCATGAACCCGACCAACCCTGGCAAGGGCAGAGGCTCGAACGCCGCATCGGCGTCGCTGGTGGCATTGGGCCCCGCAGAAAGCTCGGGCCATGGTGACGGCAGCGCCCGACCCGTGGCGGCCTCAACCGCCCTCGGGGAACCCCAAGGCCTCCGGGAGGAGTCCCCGTTCCGGCTCGCTGGGAGGATGAACGCGCACGAAGTGCTCCGTGCCGAACATCTCCTGCAGCATCGAGGCCGGGAACATGTCCGGTTCGATCGGGAACTGGGTCCGGTGGGCGGCGATCGCTGCCACCTTGCGATTGACCTGACACGACACGTCGATCGCGGTCGTGGCCGTGGCACCGACGGAACTGCGGGCGGTGTCGACCGGAAGCCCTGTGAAGCGGGCGTCGCTGCCCCGGCCGGCGAAGGGCGTGGGGGCGCTCGGCGACAGCACGAGACACGTTACGGCGCCAACCGCGATCACACTGGCGGAGCGCATGGTGCCGTAGGCAACTCCGAGCTCCCCGAAGAACTCCCCCGACGCCAGTCTCCTCAGCTGGTGCAGGGTGCCGTCCTCGTGCTCCTGGACCACATCCACCTCACCGGAGAGGATCAGGTACAGGCAGCTCGCCGGCTCGCCCTGCTCCACGATGGTGAAGCGGGGCGGGAACCAGCTCACGTCAACGAAGTCGTTGGCGTATCCCATCGTCGTCGACTCGTGGGCGAACAGCGAGAGCGCCTGAGCGAAGTCCCCAGTTCCCTTGAACCGGGCATTCATCTCCACCAGCCACGTGGAGAGTCGCTCTCCCATGAGAAGGCGGCTGCGCGGAAAGTGACTGTGGTACAGCCGGGCCGAGGTGAGGTCCAGCCGGGTGACTGCATCGAGGAAGCCGTCGGTCGTCACCCGGCTGATGGCGACGTGGTCGGGATGACCGTAGGCGCCGTCGTCACCGAAGGTGATCACGACGTCAGGCCGGAAGCGCTCGAGCAGCTCGAGCACCTCCGCCCGCAGCGGTTCCTCTTGGCCCTCCAGCGTGCCGTCGGTGAAGTCCAAGCACTCGACGTGCTCCACGCCGAGCACGGCGCAGGCGGCGCGCAGCTCCTGCTCCCGGACCTGGGCAAGCGTGCGCCGCGTCGCCTGGGCTGCGTCCCGTATCTGGCCGGCCTGCCCACGCGTGGCCGAGACCACCATCGCCTCGGCCCCTCGTTCGGTGTAGTGCGCCAGGGTCCCACCCGCGCAGAAGGTCTCGTCGTCGGGGTGGGCGAACACCCCGAGCAGACGGGGACGGCGGATCTCAGTCATCGGCCTCGTGCAGCATCGCTGCCGGTGTGGGCGACTCGCCCCCGATCGAACTCCCTCGCCCCGGATCTGGCGACCGTTCCCTCATCTGTCCCGACCAGGCACTGAGTAGGGAGCTCGAACCAGCGCAGGGCCTCGAAATCCGCAGAGAGCATCCCCGCCGCCACCGAGCCATCGAGAGGGAACGCCGGAGTCGTCGCCAGCAACCGGCCGGCCTCCTCCAAGTAGAGGCGCAACGCGCTTTCCGGGGCCTGGACATGTGCAGAAGAGTGACTGAGGGTCCCCTCCTCGTCATAGCGCAAGCCGTGCAGGCTGAGCGGCAGCTGGGTGGGCCCCAAGCGGTGACGCCAGATCCCCGTGCGTGGATCGAAGCGGTAGTCAGGAAGGAGCCGCCAGGCGTGCTCGGCCACGAGGTGCACGGCTTGGAGCAGGAAGTCGAACACGGCCTCGGAGATGAAGTAGTTGAAATTGACTCGTACCCAACCCGGCTTGATCCCCTCGCAGCCGCTCCCGATCGCCCGTTCGTAGCGGTGGGAGCGCTCGACGTCGATGCCCAGCAGCCGGTGCCCGTAAGGACCGGCGCACGAACACCCGCCCCGAGACTGGATGCCGAACAGGTCGTTCAGCACCGCCACGACGAAGTTGTGGTGCAGGTACTGGCTCCCGTGACGGACCACGAACGACACGATCGACAGTCGTTCGGCGCCAGTGTTCCCCAGCAGCTCGATGGCCGGATTGCAGCTCCACGAGGCGATGGCCCGCCGGATGAAGGACTCTTCCCGTGCCCGGATGGCTTCTGTCCCCACCGCCTCCTTGAGCTGGAACACGAGGCCCGCACGGATCGCCTCGACGATGGCCGGCGTCCCACCTTCCTCCCGCTGCACGGGGTCTTCGAGGTACCGGTGCTCGGTGGGGTTGACATACGACACCGTCCCCCCGCCCGGAACCGTCGGAACCCGGTTGCGTATCAGGTCCCGGCGCACCACGAGCACACCGGGCGTCGCCGGACCACCGACGAACTTGTGCGGTGACAGGAACACGGCGTCCTTATGACCCAAGGCGGGGTCCGCACCGTCCGGCCGCATGGCGATGTCGACGTAGGGCCCGGCCGCGGCGAAGTCCCAGAACGAAAGGGCGCCGTGGCGGTGAAGAAGTGTCGCCACGGCTCGCGTGTCCGAGACGATGCCCGTCACGTTGGACGCCGCCGAAAAGCTGCCGATCCGGAGCGGACGCTGTTGATACCGTACGAGCTCCTCTTCCAGCCTCACCAGGTCGATGTGGCCATCGGAGTCCTCGTCGATGACCACCACCTCGGCGATCGACTCTCGCCACGGAAGCTCGTTGGAGTGGTGCTCGAAGGGGCCGATGAACACCACGGGGCGCTCCTCCATCGGGATCTGCGCGGAGAAGTCGTAACGGTCGTCGAGGTCCGCCGGAATGCGAAGGTTCAGGATGCCGATGAGCTTGTCGATGGCAGCAGTGCTTCCCGATCCGCAGAACAGCACAACGATGTCGTCATCGCCCCCGACGGCGTCGCGGATGATCCGCCGAGCGTCCTCTCGAAGGCGCGTGGTCTGCCGCCCTGTCCCTGAGCTCTCGGTGTGGGTGTTGGCGTAGCGGGGCAATACCTCGTCGCGAATGAAGTCCTCGATGAAGCTGAGGGCGCGGCCCGACGCGGTGTAGTCGGCATAGGTCACGCGGCGTGGCCCGTACGGGCCATCCATCACCTGGTCGTCACCGATGACCGAGGCTTGGATCTTCCGAATCAGAGCGTGGCTCGACATGGCGTTCGTCAGCCGTGGTGGTGCGAAGCGCGATGGGACACTACGGAGAGCGTGCCGGTCCTTTTGTCCCGTTGCCCAGGGTCCCCAGTCCCGTTGTGCTCGGGACATTTTGCCCCGGCTGAGGGGCGTGGCCGCCGGCGTCCTCGGCTCAGCGGGGAAGCTCGCGCTGACGCTCGGGCTGCCCGGCGGCGGGCCGGCAGTGAGCCGTGCCCGGCCGCGCCCGCGGTGCGGGCGCCCCCGCACGGGCCATGGCCGGGATGATCGCCATCAGGGACTTCGCCACGCTTCGCCGGGAGTGACCGGATCACTGCGGCCACTTGAGCCTCGGCGTCCCGGCTCCACGGGGCTTCCGCCCCGTCCTTGCCCTCGTCCGCCCGCCGGTGGCAGGCACAGCGTTACGCCGACCAGGATGCCCAGCGATCGACGGTGACGGCGATCACGGGACCGCGGGGAGGATGTTCCCGGTACGGGGCGTACTTATCGGCGAGCAGCTCG
>DASZDM010000009.1:0-9463 GCA_035942015.1 Acidimicrobiales bacterium
GTCCTTCGCCGTGGCCCACGTATCACCCCTGGGGCCTCGAACCAGCCACTGGACGAACTAGGTCGTCGTGGTCGTCCGTCTACCCGTTCTGGCAGCATTAGAGGGGTTGCCATCACACGCGTCAGCGCGGCCAGGACAGGGGTCAGCGGCTAGATCCCCTTGGCCATGTTGGCGAAACGTGTGTAGTGGTCGAGGAAGGCGAGCCGGTCCATGCCGGTGGGCCCGGAGCGGTGCTTGGCCACCAGCACCTCGGCCGTGCCCCGATCGGGTGACTCGGCGTTGTAGATCTCGTCCCGGTAGAGGAACATCACGACGTCGGCGTCCTGTTCGAGGCTGCCGCTCTCCCGCAGGTCGGCGAGCATCGGCCGCTTGTCGGCCCGGAGCTCGAGGCCCCGGGAGAGCTGTGACAGGGCCACCACGGGCGTCTGCAGCTCGCGGGCCAGCACCTTGAGGCCCCGGCTGATCTCCGACACCTCGACCTGGCGGTTCTCGGCACGGTCCCGCCCGGTCATGAGCTGGAGGTAGTCGACCACCACGACGCCGAGATCACCCAGACGCGACTTGAGCCGCCGTGACTTGGCCCGGATCTCCAGCACCGTGGCCCTGGGGTTGTCGTCGATGTAGAGGGGCGCCTCCGCCAACCTGCCGATGGCGTGGCTGATCTTGGTCCAGTCGGTCTCTGCCAGCTTGCCGTTTCGCATACGGCTGCTGTCGACCCTGGCCTCGGAGGAGAGAATGCGCTGGGTGATCTCCAGGTGGCTCATCTCCAGGGAGAAGAACAACACCGGGCGGTTGGCCTCCAGGGCGGCATGGGCGGCCAGGCCCAGGGCAAAGGCCGTGTTGTGGACGAAGATGTCGCCGGCCACGAAGTTGTGGTCGCCGGGCACGGTGAGGTCGTAGACCTGCTCCTCGCCGGCAGCGTCGATGGAGACGATCTCGTCCCACGCCACCACCGCGCCCTCATCCTCACTCGGTCTGGCGACGCGCTCGCAGCGATGGGGCCGCTCACGCACCGTTCCCACCGCGCCCACCGACGCCGCCACCAGCTGGCGCGCCGCCCCGGGCTCCTCGGGGCGGTTCTGCTGATCGATCCGCCCGAGCAGGTTGTCGAGCGCCGACTCCTTGGAGAACATCCCGATCTCGCCGGCCACGAGGCGGATCTCGGGAATCGACGTCACCTCCAGCTCATACGCCTGTCCCCGCCAATCCTGGCGCTGAATGACCCGCCGGCGGAGACGGGCGTTGATGCCGAAGCGCAGCAGCAGGTGGCCGATGTCGGCCACCAGGGCCGGCGACAGGCTGCAATAGGTGATGCAGGCGCTGCCGCCTCCCCGATGAGACCACCAGGCCGAGCCGCCGTCACCCAACAGGCGATTCAGGAACAGGGCCAGTTGCGGGCGGGGTAGGCGGAACACGGCGTCAGGAATACGGCGCTCGGAGGCCCGGACCCCGAGGAGGCCGTGGCGGGTCAGGAGCCCCACCAGTGCGTCCGGGTGCCGATGGTCGGCCGTCACCCGACAGGTCCTGACCCCGGCCGCTCCCCGCTCGGGAAGGCACTCGATCCCGAGGGGACGGGCATGGCCGGCCAGATCGGCCATCACCGGCGACGACGGACTGCTGAAGCGAAGCGACGTGGCCCCCTGGGTGCGATCGTCGAGGAGATGGGCCAACATGACGACCTCGTCCTCGGGCATTGCATCGGAGCCGAACACCGGCAGCGTGCGGGGCACGGCGACCTGAGTCCCGACACCGATCTCGGCCAGGGGCCTCCACCCGCCCGGAGTGAGGAACGGGTGGGCCGCGGTGGTGCGGACCTCGCGGCCCAGCCGGGTGCGCACCCGAAACACCGGGCGCACCCCGTCGTCGACGAACGCACTCGGGCGCCGGACATGAAGGCGGCGATCGCGCCCACCGAGGCTGAGCACCTCCACTGCCTCACCCCCACGGCCTCGACGGTGCAGCTCGGCGAGGGTCCGGCGGGCACCGGTGCGGGGATCGATGAGCAAGGTGTCGCCGGTGAGGCACTTGCCGGTGGCGGGACGGGCGCCCACGATCACCAGGCTCGAAGGCTGTAGACCGCTCAGCAGCGCGTCCAGGCCGTGGTAGCCGGTCGGGATGCCGGTGATGGCATCAGCCTTCTCATAGAGCATCTCGAGGCGGGTGAGGCTGTCGTCGAGCAGGTCGCGGATGGGCGCCATGGAGTCGCTCACCCGGTGCTGGGCCACGTCGAAGACCATGGCCTCGGCCCGGTCGACGGCCTCGGCCACGTCGTCGGGCACGCGGTAGCCCATCTCGGCGATCTCCCCGGCAACGGCGATGAGCCGTCGCAACAGGGCCAGCTCCCCGACGATGCGGGCGTAGCGAGCGGCGCTGGAGGTGGCGGGGGTGCGTACCTGAAGGGTCACCAACAGGCTGGGGCCACCAATCTCCCCGAGCAGACCCGCCCGGCGGAGCTCCTCGGCCACGGTGACCGGATCAGCGGGCTCGCCCGCGCCGTAGAGCGACGTGATGGCGTCGAAGACGTGGCCGTGCACCGGCTTGTAGAAGTCGCCGGCGGTGACGCCTAGCTCGGATGCGGCGACGATGGCGTCCTTGCTCAACAGCATGGCGCCGAGCAGTGACTCTTCGGCCTCGAGGTTGTACGGCGGCACCCGGCCGTCACCGCGCGACGAACCAGGGGACACCTCGGCGACGGCCATCACCTCACCCTCCTTCAGGGAGCCTGTGGGGTGCCAGGGGCACAACGCTGTGAATTGTCGGTGCCCACGTGTGGACGAGGTGTGGACAAGCCGGCCGAGGCCGGTGCCAGGCCGCGGGTCAGGCCCGGTCCACCTCGACGGTCACCGGGAACTCGACGTCGGCATGGAGCTTCACCAGCACCCGGTGCGTCCCGAGCTCCCGGATCGGCTCGTCCAGGTGCATCTTGCGCCGGTCGAGCTCGAGCCCGGTCTGGGCCAGGACGGCCTCGGCCACATCCGTCGTGGTGACCGAGCCGAACAGCTTCCCCTCGCCACCGGCCCGGGCGGTGATGTGGATGACGGCAGGAACCAGGCGGCGGGCGATGTCCTCGGCCGCCGAGCGGGCGGCGGCGTCCTTGACGTTTCGGGACCGGCGCATCGACCCGGCCTGGGCCATGGACCCCTTGCTGGCCTGCATGGCCATACCGCGGGGCACCAGGTAGTTGCGAGCGAACCCGTCAGAAACCGTGAGGACGTCGCCACGGTTGCCCACGTTGGGCACGTCGGCTCGCAGGATGACCTCCATCACTGCACCTCATCGCTGAACGAGACGCCCTCGGGCGCATCATCCTGGCCGGAGGCGGTGCTTCGGGCACCGGCGGACGGCGGGGCGTCGCCGGGACCGGGCCGAGGAGGACGGTCGTCGCGGCCCGGACCACGGTCGTCTCGACCGCGGCCGCCGCCGCCCCGACCACCACCGCGGCTACTGGTGACCTTGGTGGCAAATGGCAGCAATGCCAGTTCCCGCGACGTCTTGATGGCCATGGCGACATCGCTCTGGTGCTGCACACAGTTGCCGTTGACCCGGCGAGCCTTGATCTTGGCGCGGTCGGACATGTACCGACGCAGAAGGTTCACGTCTTTGTAATCGACCCAGTCGATGTGCTCCTGGCAGAACATGCACGGCTTCTGCTTGAACTTCTTTCCACCGTCCTTGGGTTTGCGTTCGCCCCGGGGCGGCTGAGCTTTCGATTTACGACCCATCAGAACGGCTCCTCGTCGGGGTAGGTGGGGGCAGCGCCGGCGGGCTCGCGAGGAGGGGGTGGCCCGGAGGACCCGCCCTCGCCCCCACGGCGCTCGTTGCGGACGACCGTGGCCGTGGCCCACCGCAGGCTGGGACCCACCTCGTCGGCCACCACCTCGACCGTCGAGCGCTTGTCGCCCTCCTGGCTCTCCCAGGACCGTTGCTCCAGGCGCCCGGTGACCACGACCCGTGCGCCCTTCTGCACTGACTCGCCGATGTTCTCGGCCATCTCCCGCCAGGCGACGATGTCGAAGAAGCTGGTCTGCTCCTCCCAGGCCTGGGTCTGGCGATTTTGCCAGCGCCGGTTGACGGCGAGGCCGAACTTGGCCATGGCTTGACCCGAGGCGGTGTAACGCAACTCGGGATCGCGGGTGACGTTGCCGACGAGGGTGATGTTGTTTCCGGACATGGTGTCTGTCTCTCTCTTCGCTCTACGCCTGTTGCGCTGGCCCGGACATCACCGGCTCGGCGTTCCCCGGCCCGGCGGACTTGGGTCGTCGCTCCGGCATGCGGACGATCTTGTGACGCACGACACCTTCGGTCAGTCCCAGCAGGCGGCCGAGCTCGGCGACGGCATCGGGGTCGAGCCTGAGCTCGAGCAGGAGGTAGTAGCCCTCCGTGCGATGGTCGATCTCGTAGGCGAGACGACGCTTGCCCCACTTGTCCGCCCGCACCACCTCGCCACCGGACGGAGCCAACAACTCGCCGGTGCGGTTGACGACGGCCTGGACGGCGGACTCCTCCAAGGAGGCGTCGAGGATGACCATGGCTTCATACGGACGCATGTGTGGCGTCACCTTCCTGTGGACCCGGCGCGGGGCGCTCGGGGCCCCGTGGCGGGGCAGGATTCGGTCGGGACCCGCTCATGGTAGCCGCTGGCGCTGCAGTCGCTGCCGATCGATCCACGAGAAGGACCCTACCGAGGGGGTGGGACAAGAACCGGCGGTCAGGCCTCGACCTCCCGGCGGCCCTCCAGGGCCCGACCGAGGGTCAGCTCGTCGGCGTACTCGAGGTCGCCCCCCACCGGCAGGCCGCTCGCGATACGGGTCACCCGCAGGCCGAGCGGGTGCAACAGGCGGGCCAGATACATGGCCGTGGCCTCTCCCTCGATGTTCGGGTTGGTGCAGAGGATGACCTCGCTGATCCCCTCGGGCTCGAGGCGTGCCAGCAGCTCACGGATCTTGAGCTGGTCGGGCCCGATGCCCTCGATGGGACTGATGGCGCCCTGGAGCACGTGGTAGCGGCCCCGGAACTCGTGCGTCTTCTCCACGGCCACGATGTCGCGAGGCTCCTCCACCACACAGACCACCCTCGTGTCGCGCTGTGGATCGGTGCAGATCCCGCACTCCGCCCCCTCGGACACGTTGAAGCACCGGGCGCACATCGCCACCCGCTCCTTCATCTCGGTGACGGCCCGGGCCAGTCGCAGGGCGTCCTCCTTGGGCACCTTCAGGAGATGGAAGGCGATCCGCTGCGCCGACTTGGGACCCACTCCGGGGAGGCGGCCGAGCTCGTCGATGAGATCCTGGACGGGACCGGCGAACACAGCGGGTGGCGGCGGAGCCCGGCGTCAGCCGAGCAGGCCGCCGAGGCCCAGTCCCGACGCCAACCCCTGCTGCAGCTCGTTCACCTGGTTGGTGGCGTCGTGGAGCGCGGCAAGGACGAGGTCCTGGAGCATCTCCACGTCGTCGGGGTCGACGGCCGAGGCGTCGATGGTCACCGACCGGAACTCCATGGCGCCGGTGACCTCCACCCGGACGGCACCACCGCCCGACTGGCCCTGGATCACCTGCTCGGCCACCTCGGCCTGGGCGGCGGCGAACTGTTCCTGCATCTCCTGGGCCTGGGCCATGAGACCACCGAGGTCGCCTAGGTTGGGAGGCTCGGGCAGACCTGCGGTGTCGGACACGCCGTCAGGCTACCCCCGTGTCGAAGGCCGCGAGGATTACGTGCCCCCGTCCTCCTCCACCACCTCCGAACCGGGAAAGGCCTCGGTGAGGCGATCCAGCCCGCTCCGGGCCTCGGGAGGGGCATCCTCCAGATCGTCGAGGTCGACCTGCTCGTTCGCCGTCGCCGGCGCCCCGCCGTCGGCCATCTGGGCGGCGGTGGAGGGGTCGACGATCACCCGCAGCGGAATCCGACGACCGTAGAAGGTGGCGAGGGCGGCTTCGACGTCGCTGCGAAGGGCCTCGCACTTGACCCGCATGGCGTCGGTGGGCACGGCGAAGGTCACCACCCGGTGATCCACGGCGGCGAAACGTCCCGCACTGAAGAGGCCCTTGGCCTTCGGGCGCAGACCGACGAGGATGGAATCGGCCCAGGCGAGCGTGAGTTCCTCCCGCGTGGGCAACGGCCGGTCGGGAACCGGCGCCGGGCTCGCCGTTGCCGCAGGGCGTTCCGCTGCCCTGGGGGATCCCGGAGCTCCCCGGCTCTGGCGCACGCCGCCGAGCGCCGGGCGCCCCGTGCCCGCCGCCCTCGCGACGGCTGGCGCGGGAGGCGTCGTCCCCGCCACCACGCGGGGGGCCACTGCCTGGCGGGCGGCCTGGCGAGCCGACCCGGCCGGTTCCGCCGCCGGGGCTGCGCCCGGAGGCGGCCGAGCATCGCCGAGGGACACCGACGGGGCCGCGCCGTCCGCTGATGCCCCGTCGCGCAATGCCCGTTCCAGGCGCTCGATGCGCTCCAGCAAGGCCCTCGGTGACGGATCGGTCTCCGGCCTGGTGATCCGTACGAGCGCCACCTCCAACACGATGCGGGCATCGGGTGCATCACGCATGGCGACCAGCGCCTCACCCAGTGTGTCCAGCGCTCGGACACAGGCGGCGGGGCCCAGCCGGCGCCCATGGTCCTGCACTATCTCCAGGGCCTGATCGGGCAGCGACACCACCTGCGCGGCCATCGTCGACAAAAAGGCGTCACGGAGGTGGGCGAGTGCCGATTCAGCGAGGGGACGGGGATCGCGACCCGCTGCGCAGGCACCAGCCACTGCACCCAGTGCTCGACCGGTGTCCCGCTCACACAGTGCCTCGACCATCTCGTCGATCGCGCCTTGGTCGTCGAGGACCCCACCGGCGGCGACGATCTGATCGAGCGCCGACAGGGCATCCCGGGCCGATCCCTGTCCCCGGCGGACGGCCGCCTCGATGACCTCGTCGCCCACCTCGAGGCCGGCATCGTCGGCGACCCAGCGCAGGTGGGCAGCGAGGGTGGCTGCCGGCAGGAGGTGGAACTCGAGCCACTGCGTCCGGCTGGCGATGGTCGACAGCACCTTCTGGGGATCCGTGGTGGCGAGGACGAAGACCACGTGGTCGGGCGGGTCCTCCAGGGTCTTGAGCAGGGCGTTGGAGGCACCGGGCGAGAGCATGTGCACCTCGTCGAGGATGTAGACGCGCGTCCGTCCGCCACCGGCCAGCGCCACTCGGGCCACAAGCTCCCGCATGGCGTCGACGCCGTTGTTGGAGGCGGCATCGAGCTCACTGACGTCGAGCGACGTTCCCGACTCGACGGCCCGGCACGCCTCACAGGTCCCGCACGGCTCGCCCTCGACCGGCGCCTCGCAGTTGAGCGCCTTGGCCAGGATGCGGGCCGTGGAGGTCTTCCCGGTCCCCCGGGGGCCACTGAAGAGGTAGGCGTGGGACACGGTTCCGTTGTCGACCGCGTTGCGCAGCGTGCGCACGACGTGTTCCTGGCCCCGGAGCTCGGAGAACCGGCCCGGACGATAACGCCGGTAGAGGGACTGGACGGCCACGGGCGAGAGGCTACCGATCGCGCCTCGCGCGCCGGCGGGCGAACGAGCGACGCGACGGCCGGGCAACCTGCGGCACACCGCTCGACCCGCTGAGAGCTGCTGCCTTCCGGCCCTGACTCGGTTCACGGGGAGCCGTTGCACAGGACCCGACCGCCACGTCGTCGCCCATCATAGGGATGTCGTGGGGATCGGTGCCGGTGCCGCGGCGGGTAGCGTGCGCTCGTTCCCTCGGGAGGGGTGCGAGAGCGGCCGAATCGGCACGCTTGGAAAGCGTGTGTGGGTCCTGCCCACCGTGGGTTCGAATCCCACCCCCTCCGCTGCGCTCCAGGCGGTTATGGAACGCCGAGGCCCCTCAGGAGCGCTCGTACACGGTCGGGGCGCGCCCCCGGCCGTGGTGGTCCTCCTTGGGCCCGACCTTGGCGGCCCTGCCTTCGCCGATCAGCTCGTCGACTGCCTTGCGCAACGTCGCCGGGCTCCCTCCCCCCGCCGCCTCGGCCAGATCGGACAGCGTGAAGCGGTTGGACACCCGGCTCACCGCCGACTTGATGTCGTCCAGAGGTACCCGAGGTGCTCGGCTGCGGCCCGAGGCGACAGCACTGCTCTTGCGGCGACGTCGAGACGACCCCACCTCGAACCCGGCCTCGGCCAAGACCTCGGCGGGCACGCCCATCTCCCGGAAGGCGCTGAGGGGAATGTCATGCTCCTCGGCGTAGGTCCGAGCCTGGGCGATGAAGTCCTTCTCCAGCTGCGCGCCGTCGGCCTGGCGGGCCCGCTCGAGCGTGGCCAGCGCCTGCAGGCGGTCGAGAGGGTCCTTGGCCGTACCGACCGCGGCCTCGGCCTTCTTCACTGCGGCCTGGTCGACGAGCTTGCTGGGATCGTCGAGGTACATGAGATACAGGCGTACGGCGCCTTCGGCGGTGTCTGTCATAGTTGTTTTCTAACAGAAGAATCTGGCTTGTCGACGAATCCGATTGGGCTCTGGCGCCAAATCCGGGTTGTAGTGCAGACTTCTACTCTTTTGATCGTGAAGGACCTGCCTCTTGACCGATGATGCCGCCATGGCCCTGGCCCTGGCCGAAGCCGAGAAGGCGGCGGCGGCCGGCGACGTGCCGGTCGGGGCGGTCGTCGTCAGTGCCGAGGGAACGGTCCTGGGGCGGGGCCACAACCAGCGCGAGCTCCGGAGCGATCCCACCGCCCATGCCGAGATCCTCGCCTTGCGCCGAACGGCGGCGGCTCTTGGCTCCTGGCGCCTGAGCGGTACCAGCCTGGTCGTCACCCTGGAACCGTGTCCGATGTGCGCCGGCGCGATGGTGGCGGCGCGGGTGGCACGAGTCGTCTTCGGCACGGCCGACCCCAAGGGCGGCGCCTGCGGTTCGCTCTACAACCTTTGTTGCGATCCCCGCCTCAACCACCAGATCCAACTGCGAGACGGGGTGCGCTCGGAGGAATGCGCACACCTGCTCTCGAGCTTTTTCGCCTCTCGGCGAAACCGGTAGCCTGCGCCACCGGGAGAGATGCCAGAGCGGACGAATGGGGCGGCCTCGAAAGCCGTTGTGGGTTTCGGCTCACCGTGGGTTCGAATCCCACTCTCTCCGCCAGGAAATCCCTGGTCAGGTACCATATCGGGATGGCCTCCGAGAAGTGGCTGGGGCGGAGCGAAATCAGCCAGATCAAGTCCGTACCACTCCGGTACCACTGGCAAAGGACGCAGGGGAGCCCTGACGGTCACCAGCGGGCAAGACCGGCGGCGGTATTCCGGTCGTGAACGGGCTTCAGCGCGTGCAGGTCTTCTCGATCGTCACGCCGCCTCCAGACACGGCGAAGGACAAGCGCCGCTACCGGGTCAAGTGGCGTGTCAACGGCCGTGACAAGACTCGAGCGTTCAAGACGCGAGCGCAGGCGGACCGCCTGAGGTCGCGGCTGCAGGTAGCGGCGGCGGACGGAGAGCTGTTCGAC
>DASZDM010000010.1:0-3398 GCA_035942015.1 Acidimicrobiales bacterium
TGCCACTCGGACAGAGGGTGGACAACAGCACCGGCTGTCTATCGCGGATGCGCAAGCTCTCGTCGAGACGTGGCCGGAGGCGCCGAAGAAGGCCGCCGAGAAGATCCTCGATGAGTACGGGCCTCCGAACGAGGCGACGCCGACGAAGATGTTTTGGTACCGACCGGGTCGGTGGAGCCGGATGGAGCTCACAGCGGACGAGGCGGTCCACAACTTCCCTACCCCGCACACGGACTACCTGACGCAATATGTCGACTACCCCGTGCCGGCGGAAAAGGCCGCTGAGCTGATCGCGTTCGACGGCAGCGTCTTGCTCGACCGCACAACTGGTGAGCTCGGTGCCCGGTGCGACCACGAGGCGTACAACACCCTGACCATCAATCTCGCGGCGGAGATCATCGCCGGGACCAGGACCGTCGAGGACGCCCGCCGGTTCTATGCCGAGACTGCGGCGGCGTTCGTGATGGGCCGGCCTGCTCCGTACGCGGAGGGACTGCTGTTCGATCCCGCGCAACCGGGTACGGCGGCCGATCCCGACGAGAGCGTGATCGCCGGCGCCATGGCGCATCAGTTCGGGGAGAAGATCAAGGACGCGCTCGGGATGGGCCGGGTCCCGCAGTAGGGATCGGGGACTCCCGGCGGCAGGTATTTGTCGGGCGCCCGGCCGCGGCCTACTGGCACCTTCGCACCGTCAGTTGCCTCGGTGGCGAAGCTCCCTACGTAGGGCAGCGGATTCTGAAGCGGCGCTCTCAGCTGCGCGTCGCGTGGCCACCAGGTAGCGGGCAAGGAGGAGAGCCAGGACGACAGGCGCCAGCATCAGGCCGACGCTGACGGCCCCCCAGACGGCCTCGTTGAGCTCGGGCGATATCTGGTTCGGCGCATCTGACTGAGCTGCCACGAAGAGCAATGCGAGGTCCACGACTCCGGATCGTACCGAAGACGTGTCCGCCACGTCGGGCCGCTCATAGTGCCGGGTCGTCGGCGTCCGAGGCCCGCGCGAAGAAGCGATCGGTGCTCCTAACCGTCGACGCCGAGCCGTTGGCCGCTGCGCTGGAGAGCTCGCGCTAGCGGCACGTCGGAGCTGGTCGGCATGCGGCTCGACCAGCACACTGCCATCGGGAAACCGGCAGGATCTGCTCGTCGTAGCCCAACCATGCTGGTCCGTCCAGTGGTCGACCGGGCAGGATAAGGCGGTGGCGGACGGACCTCGGCCCCCAGGGCAAGATCGGTCGCCTGGTGGACCAAGGCGATGGTTGGCGGAGATGTTCCGCGTAGACCCCCCAACAAGCGTGGGTCAGGGCATCAAACGTTTCTTCGTGGCGCTGATCGTCATCGTGCCGTTTTCACTGGCAGGGAGCCTGTTATTTGGTGTGATTGGGTGGTCACCACGGGTGGGATCGGCAATTGGACTTGGGGCGGGGCTGTCATTGGTGTCTTGGATGGAGACAGCCCGTCGCGAGTAGCCCGCGGTCCGTAGTGCGAAGTCGGCCGCCCCCGCGAACATGTCTACGCCGGCGTCCCGGTCGGGTCTGTGAGGAGGTTCCTCCGAAGCTTGCGAGGAGCGTCTCGTTCCCTCGCCTCAGGCCCGTACGGCGCGTTGCTGGCCCGATCTCGGCCTGGACGAAGCGCCGGGTCGCGGGGGACGCGGGCCAGCGCAACGGAATGTTCGGTAGTCCTCGGTGCCGCCGACGCCGCTCCCCCCTCCCGCGGTCCGGCCCCGTGCCGACCGGCACTTCGGCGCAGCTCACATCATGGCCGAAAGCAGCGGCCACTCAGCGAAGTCCTCTACACACTGCGGTCTGGGCCGTGGATGGCTGGCGCTGAGGCCGTGATGGAGGGGACGTAGGCAACGCCGTCATAACCTGGTTCTGACGACGCAAGTTCAAAGAAGGGTTCTGGCCCCCGCTCCCTTCCTCGAAAGAAATGAGCCCCGCTCAGGGGCTTGCCGTCCTGCATCCGGATGCACCATGCCGTGCCTCCACCATGGACCCCGAGGAGCGACAAAACAGGCATCTGGCGACGCAAGATCGCCGCCGCCGGCCGGAAGCTGGGTTCGGTGTGGGACCGAAGGTGGGCATCGAGGCGAGCGTGGACGCTTCCCAGGAGGGCGAGCACTGCGGCAGATGAGGAGCATTCCGCGGCCAGGCGTTCAGCTATGACCTGATCGCGACGGGTGGAGCTTGATGGTCCCATGCCAACGTCACTCAGCCCCATGTCTACCAACCGCACGTCCATGGGCAATCCGGCTGCGCGCAGCCTCCGACATCGGTCGATCAAATCGAGTACCGCGCGAGAGCCACGCCCGTCGCCGGCGTGCCAGACATGCGAGGACAGGAGGCGCTCCGTGGCCACCTGGCCGCCATCGGAGTCCATAAAGCGGTCTAGTTCCCCTTGGTCACCGGCATCCTGCTCAATCGCCATTCGTACCGGCCCGCTCTCCAAGGCGGCGGACGCAAGTTCCCAGACCAGCCGGGAAAATTCGTTGGTGCCGTGGATCTCTCCGATGATGACCAAGCCTGCTTGATGCATCATCGCGGCGAAAGAGGCAACGGTGTGCCGCACCGCACATAGTTTGCCAGAGGTGTGCCCTGGTAGCGAAGGATTGGCGGGACCCGGCCCTTCGGGAGGGACTGCAACGCCGGTGCCGGCCAAGGCGCCCCGAATGCGGCGCGCGCGCCAGGCCGATCAGGAAATCCTGAGCGGCTTGGCCGGTGGCCAACGCAGTTGGCAGGTGGTGGCCCACGACGGTCCCGAGCGGCACGTAGGGACTACTCCGACGCTCAAGCCATCCAGCATCCCTCCACTGCACCGGCCACCGGCTCGAATCGCTTGACCGACTCGGGAAGCGGGGAGTCCAGTGTCACGGCCTGCGTAACGCGCCCGCACTCGAGGGTGCAGACAGAGTCCTCCTGAGGCGCCGATCCGGACATCCATGCAGCGACCGTCGCAACCGATCCGTCAACCTAGATGTCGATGCCATCCGTCTCCTTCACACAGGAGCCAGCGATCGGGTACGACGTCTCCACTGTGATCGTCCAACGATCGGGCGAGACCTCGATGGAATCCTACTTGACGGCATACCGCTGCCTGTCCTCGTCGCCGTCTGCGAACACGACGAGCGCAACACCGACGACGAGTGCGAGAAGTACCAAGCCGCTGGTCACCACCACCCTGTTCACCGTCACAGCATGCCGGACGACGTCGGCAAGCATGGCGCGCCTCGTTGCCGGGTCGTCGACGGTCCGAAGCCAGCGCGAAGAAGCGTTCGGTGCTCCTCGTCCTCAATGCCGAGCCGTCGGCGGCCGCCCGTCCAGCTCCGCGCGAGCGACACGTCGGAGCGGGTCAGGGGGCGGCCGTTCGGTGAGGCCGCCAGCACGCTCGGTGGCCTTTAGCCGGGG
>DASZDM010000011.1:0-14801 GCA_035942015.1 Acidimicrobiales bacterium
AGACTGGCACGGTCACGACCGGCACCATGGCGGTGGTGGGTGTGGTGGTGCCCGCCGGCGCCGACGTCAACGAGGCCCGGCGGCTGGTCGGGGCCCTGGAGGACGCGTCCGAGCACCCCATCGCCCGGGCCATTGCCGAGGATGCCCGCCGGGATTCGCCGGCGCTTCCCCCGGTGGAGTCGTTCACCAACCGGGAGGGCCTCGGGGTCGAGGGCGTGGTCGAAGGCCGGAGCATCATCGTCGGCCGGCCGTCTCTGCTGGCCGAGAGGGGAATGAAGCTTCCTCCCGAGCTCGAGTCGGCCCGCCGGGATGCGCAGGCCGCCGGGCGTACAGCAGTGGTGGCCGGTTGGGACGGTGAGGTGCGAGTGCTCATCACGGTGGCCGACACCATCAAGGCGTCCAGCGCCGAGGCGATCAGGGCGCTGAAGGACCTCGGATTGCGACCGGTCCTGCTCACCGGCGACAACGAGACCACTGCCGGTGCCGTGGCCGCCGAGGTCGGCATAGAGGACGTGGTGGCCGACGTGCTACCGGCCGACAAGGTCGAGGTGGTCCGCCGCCTGCAGCGAGAGGGTGCTGTGGTGGCCATGGTGGGCGATGGGGTGAACGACGCCCCGGCGCTGGCCCAGGCCGACCTGGGCCTGGCCATCGGCACCGGCACCGACGTCGCCATCGAGGCGTCGGACCTGACTCTCATCTCCGGCGACCTGCGGGCGGCCGGCGATGCCATTCGCCTCTCCCGGCGCACGTTGCGCACCATCAAGGGAAATCTGTTCTGGGCCTTCGCCTACAACGTGGCCGCTCTGCCCCTGGCGGCCCTCGGTCTGCTCAACCCACTGATCGCCGGTGCCGCCATGGCGTTCTCCAGTGTCTTCGTGGTCTCCAACTCGCTTCGCCTACGGACCTTCCGGACCCAGCGACAGGAGGCCCCCGCCGGCGCCACCGGCTGAGGTCTTCCCGGCGCGCCTACGCTGCGGGCATCGAACGACCGTCCAGTCACCAGGTGCCCTCCGACATGACGGAGGTGGCGGAGCCCTCCCCGGGGCCGGCGCCGGCACCGGCGCCCGAGCCGGACCACGCTGAACGGGCTCGTACACTGGTCGCCGGTGCCAGCCGGGGAACGCTGTGCACCCTCGCCGCCGACCCCGCCGGGTACCCCTTCGGGTCGGTGGCCACCTACGCCCTCGCCGACGACGGGTCGCCGCTTTTCTTCGTGAGCCTGATGGCCGAGCACACCCAGAACGCCGAGCGAGACCACCGTGGCAGTTTGCTCGTCGCCGAGGCGGTTGCTGACGGCGACGATCCGTTGGCGGCCGGCAGGGTCACCTTGATCGGCGACTTGGCTCGTGTCCCCGAGCAGGAGGTGCCGAGCGTTCGGGAGCGGTATCTGGCCGCCAATCCGACCTCTGCCTACTACATCGATTTCGGCGACTTCGCCTTCTACCGTCTGGCGGTACGGGCAGTTCGCTACGTCGGTGGCTACGGCCGTATGAGTTGGATCGGCGCCGACGCCTTTGCCGGCGCCGAGGCCGACCCGCTCGCCGGGGCAGCTCTGGGCATTCTCGCCCACATGAACACCGACCACGCCGACGCGCTGGTCCTGATGTGTGCGGCCCACGGGGCGAGCCCCGACACCACCCAGGCGTTGATGTCCGCCGTCGACCGCTACGGATTCGAGGTGGTGGCGACGACGCCCCAGGGGCGCAGCGTGCTCCGCCTGGGCTTTCCTTCGCCGGTCACCACCCCCGATGAGGTCAGATCGGCCATGGTGGCCATGGTGGCCCAGGCCAGGAAGGACGCAACTCACTCCCCGAACTGAGGGTCAGAGCGGGCCGTTTTTGTGCCACCTCGACCATCAGTTGCCGGGCACGCAGCCCTATCGGTCCAGCAGTGCCCGTAGGGCGCCCTCCAGGTCGGGGTCGGCGAAGCGGTAGCCGCTTTCGACCAGCCGGACGGGCAGCACACGGTGGCTGTCGTAGAGCAGGCTCTGCACCAGCTCAGATCCGAGTAGCAACGTGGGCCCCAGTCGGGGCACCGGTACGGCCGCCGGGCGATGCAGCACCCGAGCGAGCGTGCGGGTGAACTGCGCGTTGGTCACCGGCTGTGGCGCCACACAGTTGACCGGCCCGGAGACGTCGGCGTTCAAGAGGTGGACGATGGCGCGGACCTCGTCTGCCAGCGTGATCCACGGCCACCACTGCCGGCCGCTTCCGAAGCGTCCGCCCAGGCCCAGCCTGAACAGTGGCAACATCCGGGGCAACGCGCCGCCCTCGGGATGCAGCACGATGCCGGTACGCAGGAATGCAGTCCTGATGCCGGCATCGGCGGCCGGCTCGGTCGCCGCCTCCCAGGCGACGCACACGTCGGCCAGGAAGCCGCTTCCGGGCGGGCTCACCTCGGTGAGCTCCTCGTCGCCCCGGTCGCCGTAGAAGTCGACGCCTGATCCGCTGATCAGGACCGCCGGTCGGGGATCGAGTTGGGCCGCCGTCTCCGAGATCAGCCGAGTGCCCGCAGTACGGCTCTCACGGATGCGCCGTTTCTGCTCGTCGGACCAGCGCCTGGTGGCGATGCCCTCGCCGGCCAGGTTCACCACGGCGTCCACGCCGGTCAGCCCGACACGGTCGATCGTCCCGGCCATGGGGTCCCACCGCACCTCGTCGCCTCGAGAGGGAGACCGGCGTACCAATCGCCGCACCCGGTGGCCGGCGGAGGTGAGCGCGGCCACCAATGCCGTACCGATGAAGCCGCTCGACCCGGTGACGGCGACATCCATGGGGCGTGCCACCGGTTCGTGGCTCAGGTTTCCAGGCGGGCGTCGACAGTGATCTCGACGTTGCCCCGCAGTGCGTTGGACACCGGACACGATCCCTCGGCCGCCGTGACACCCTCTCGGAACCCGGCCTCGTCCACTCCCGGCACCTCGGCGGCGACCTCGAGCACCATGGTGGTGACCTTGCCGTCGACGAAGCTGCACGTGGCGCCGATGCGCAGCAGCGCCGGCTCGTGGCCTCTGCTGGACAACTCGTTCGACAACGCCATCCCGAAGCAGGCGGCGTGGGCGCCGGCGATCAGCTCCTCAGGGCTGGTCGCTCCGCCGGCGTCCTCGGTACGCGACGCCCACGTGACCCCGGCGTCGGTGAACAGGCCGCTGCTTGCCGCCGTCACCGTGCCCTTCCCCTCGAAGAGGTTCCCCCTCCAGGTGGCCGTTGCCCTGCGGTCTGCCATGGTCGTCTCCTTCGTGGTGGTGTGCGCGACCCTGGCGAGCGTACGGGGGAGTGAAGTCCGGTGCCCGATCGCCTCCGCATCGGGCCGGCTCCGGGCGCCGAAGTAATGTCCGACCATGGCGCCGACCCTCCTGCGGTTGTTGCATGCCCGGGTGGACCAGGCGCTCTACGATGCCTTCGGGCCCACTGCGTCAACCCCGGAGATCCTCGTGCAGCCGACCCGAGATCCTCGGCACGGGGACTTCTCGTGCCCGGCGCCGATGGCGCTCGCCCGGACCCTCCGGCGGCGGCCCGACGAGCTCGCCCTGCGCCTGGCGACCGTGCTCGACGTCACCGGCATCTGTGAGGCTCCCGAAGTGGCGCCGCCCGGCTTCGTCAACCTCCGCCTCCGCCGGGACTGGCTGGAGGCGCGGATCGGGGCGCTCGTCGGGGACGAGGGACTCGGAGTCGGCCCCGTTGCCAGGCCCAGACGGATCGTCATCGACTACTCCGGGCCGAACGTGGCCAAGGAGATGCACGTAGGTCACCTGCGCTCCACCATCATCGGTGACTGTCTGGCCAACGTGGCCCAGACGCTCGGCCACGACGTCCACCGTGTCAGCCACGTGGGCGATTGGGGCACGCAGTTCGGGATGCTCATCGCCCATCTCGACGACGTGCTGGCTGCCGGGGAGGACCACCCCGAGCGAATCGCCGACGCCGAGGTCCTCTACCGCGAGGCCAGTGCCCGCTTCCGCGAGGACATGGGGTTCCGGGATCGGGCCCGCCGACGGGTGGTTGACCTGCAGTCAGGCGAGGGAGAGGCCAGGGCGACCTGGCAGTCCCTCGTCGACCTCTCGACGACGGAGAACGCCAAGGTCTACGAGCTCCTTGGCGTGAAGGGGTTGGTCAACCAGGGGGAATCGACCTACCAGCCCGTCCTGGCCCAGATCGTCGCCGATCTGGAGGCCGGTGGGCTCGTCGTGGTCGACGACGGCGCCAAGTGCGTCTTCGTACCTGGCTTCACCAACATCGAGGGGGAGCCTCTGCCTCTCATCGTCCAGAAGGCCGATGGGGCCTACAACTACGCCACCACCGATCTCGCCGCCCTGCGCAGTCGCGTAGAGGAGGGCGCCGAGGAGCTTCTCTACGTGGCCGACGCCGGCCAGTCCCAGCATTTCCAGATGGTTTTCGCCGTGGCGCGCATGGCCGGCTGGCTCCCCAAGGGGGTGGAGGCCAGGCACGTGGCCTTCGGCCTGGTCCTCGGCGAAGACGGGCAGCGTCTGCGCACCCGTTCCGGGGACAACGTACGCCTGGCCGACCTGCTGGAAGAGGCGCTGGCCCGGGCGAGGGCCTTCGTGGCGGCGCGGGCGCAGGAACGGGTTGAAGACGTGCCCGAGGACATCGACGAGGTGGCCCGGGTGGTCGGTCTCGGGGCGGTGAGGTACGCAGACCTCAGCCAGAACCGCCAGAGCAACTATGTCTTCTCCTTCGACCGGATGCTCAGCCTGAAGGGGAACACGGCCCCGTACCTCCAGTACGCCTATGCCCGCATTCGGTCGATACTGCGGGAGGCGGACTGGATCGGTCGGCATGGGAGCGCCGACGTGGCCTTGGCCGAGCCTCAGGAGCGGGCGTTGGCCGTCAGGTTGGTCATGCTGGCCGATGTGGTGGAGCGGGTGGCGGCCGAGCAGCTGCCCAGTCTCCTCTGCACCCACCTCTACGAGCTGTCCCAGGCCTACAGCCAGTTCTACGAGCACTGTCCGGTGCTCCGTGCCGACGAGCCGGTGCGGACGTCCCGCCTCGCCCTGTGCCAGGCGACGGCAACGGCCCTGTCCGAGGGCCTCGGCCTGCTCGGGATCGAGGTCCTCGAACGGATTTGACTTCGTCGTCGCGACCGGAGGTTGCTCGGCGAGCTGATGGCGCTCCGATCGGCGGCGGAGCCGCCGGCCGGCGGTTCCAGAGGTAGGGCACCGGGTAGGGCCATTGATCGCACGGTGCGCCCGGTGCCGGCGGAGTATGTGGAGGATTTCATGGCGAAGAGGATGAAGAATCAGAACACGATGGTGCGAGCCCTGAACGACCTCGGGCTGGCAGCCTGGTTCGGAGGGTCGCTCATGGGGGCCATCGGTCTCAACGGGGCGGCTGCGGAGGTCGACCACCCCCGAGAGCGGGTCAAGGTGGCCAACGCCGGATGGGCTCGATGGACCCCGGCCAATCTGGCCGCCATCGGCGCCTACACCGTGGGCTCATTGGTCCTGACCGGTGCCAATCGGGGCCGCCTCGGGGGACAGCGCGGCGTCGGTTCGGCCGCCATCGTGAAGACGGGCCTGACGGCTGCCGCCATGGCCGCCACGGCCTACAGCCGGGTGCTCGGCCAGACGCTGATGAACGCCACCGACCCGCCGGCCGAAGGGGCCACCGAGCCCTCCTCGGCGACCGACCCTGAGGTGGCCGACGCCCAGCGCAAGCTCAAGGTCCTGCAGTGGGCCATTCCCGCGTTGACCGGTGCAACCTTGGTCATGGACTCGAAGATGGGCGAGCAGCAGCGGCCGACCGAAGTGGCCAAGGGCGTGGTGCGCCGGCTCAACCCGGCGGCCTAGTTCTCGCCCTGCCCCACGCCAGCTCCGGTCGAGGCAGGCTCACTCGGCTCGTTGAACCCGGAGCTGGCCTCGGACTGGACCGGCGTGCCGGTCAGATGGAACGGCACCGAGGTGACCACCGTGTTGCGACGGAACAACAGGCGACCCTTCAGCATCAGGGCGCTCTGGTTGTGGAGGAACTGCTCCCACCACCGGCCCAGCACGAACTCAGGGACCACAACGGTGATGATGTCGTTCTCATAGGCCGCCTCGAGCTCGTCGAGGTACTTGAGCACCGGTTGGGTGAGCTCCCGGTAGGGGGAGTAGCGGCGCTCCAGTTCGATGTCCTCGAGGTGGTGGTGCTGCCACTGGTCGGCGATCGCTTCGGACTCCTCGGGACTGGACACCACCGAGAGGGCGATGAGGCGATCGGGCGCCAGCGAACTGGCGTAGGTGAGGGCGGCGAGGACGCCCTGGTGGATGGTGCCCACCAGGACGACCACGGTGTGGGTGTGGGGGAGGGGCCGGTATCCCTCGGGCACGTGCAGCAGCGCAGCCACTCGTTGATAGTGCCGGCGGATCCCCACCAGAAGGAACACGATCATGGGGATGACCACAGCCGGGATCCAGGCGCCGATGGTGAACTTGGAAACCACCACCACGGCGAGGACGACGAAGGTGGCGAGCGCGCCCACGGCATTGACGGCGGTGTTGCGCCGCCATCCGCGTTCCTTCATCCGCAGATGGTGTCGCACCATGCCAGACTGCGAGAGGGCGAATCCGGTGAAGACGCCCACGGCGTACAGCGGGATCAGAGCAGTGGTGATGCCCCCGAAGACAACGATGAGCAGGCCCGCCGCAGTGGCCAGCAACAGCACCCCGTTGGAGTACACGAGGCGGTCACCGCGGTTGTAGAGCTGCCGGGGGAGGTACCCGTCGCGGGCCAGGATGGAGGACAGGCTCGGGAAGGCGTTGAAGGCGGTGTTGGCGGCCAGGATGAGGATGGCAGCGGTGGCGGCCTGCAGCGCGAAGTACAGCACCGAGTCGCCACCGAAGACCTCTCCGGCCATGATGGACAGCAGCGTTTCGCCCCCCTCCTCGACCGTCGGCCGGAGCCGGTGGGCGAGCACGGATATCCCGAAGAAGAAGCTGGCGAGGATCACCCCCATGGCCACGAGCGTGGCGCTGGCGTTCTTGGGTTCGGGCTTGCGAAACGCCGGCACCCCGTTGGAGATCGCTTCGATACCCGACAGGGCGACGGCGCCGGAGGAGAAGGCCCGCATCAGCGCCATGGCGGTGATGCCCGTCACCAGGGCACCACCATGGGTCAACTCGTCCAGGGCCGCCTGGTTGGGTTCCAGGGCGGTCAGATCTCCCGTGTAGGAGCGCACCAGCCCGACGGCCAAGAGCGACCCAAGGGTAAGGAGGTAGACGTAGGTGGGAGCGGCGAAGAGCCGTCCCGACTCCTTGACGCCTCGTAGGTTGAGGGCCACGAGCAGGACGAGGAACGCCAGGCACAGCGCGACCCGCTGGTTTCGCAGCTCCGGAAAGGCCGAGGTGATGGCGGCGACGCCGGCCGAGACCGACACCGCCACCGTGAGGGTGTAGTCGACAAGGAGCGACGCCCCCGCGACCAGCGAGGGTGTTCTTCCCAGGTTGTCGCGAGACACGATGTAGGACCCACCACCCTGGGGGTAGGCGTGCAGCGTCTGGCGGTAGCTGGTGATCACGATGACGAGGAGCACCACCACGATGAGGGCGATGGGGACGAGGTACTCGAGGGCCTGTTGGCCGGCGAGGGGAACGAGTTGGAGGAGGATCTCCTCGGTGGCGTACGCGGTCGAGGAGATGGCGTCGGACGCGAAGACGGCCAGCGCCACCAACTTGCCGAGCCGCTGGTGGCTCTCCTCACTGCTGGGCAGCGGCTTGCCCACCAGCAGTCGCTTCAGCGTGGACATCGGCTCCCCTTCCGCCGGCCGAGTGCCAGCGCAGCGCCGGTCAGCGTAGGCGTAGCCACAACCCGCGCAACTCGAACAAACTCGACCGGCGTGGCTACGCTGCGACCCGCTCGTACCTGCCGGCCAGAGAGGGGCGCCAGCGTTGCACGTCGTCGTGGTCGGATGCGGTCGGGTGGGTTCCTCACTGGCGGCGTTGGCCGCTGCCGAAGGTCACTCCGTGGGCGTCATCGACAAGCGGGCGAGTGCGTTCACGAGTCTTCCTCCAGGCTTTTCGGGCCGGGCGGTCGTCGGGTTCGGCTTTGACCGAGATCGTCTGGTGGAAGCGGGCATCGAGGAGGCCGATGCCCTGGCCGCTGTGACCAGCGGTGACAACTCGAACATCGTCGTCGCCCGTATCGCGCGGGAGACATTCGCCATCGACCGTGTCGTTGCCCGCATCTACGACCCGGGCCGGGCGGCGGTGTACGAGCGTCTCGGAATCCCGACGGTGGCCACGGTGTCATGGACGACCGACCAGGCACTGCGAAAGCTGTTGCCCGACCAGATCCGCACCGAGTGGACCGATCCCACGGGGAAGGTCTGCGTGGTGGAGCGGCCCCTTCCCAGGCGGTGGGCCGGTCGGCTGCTCGAAGAGCTCGAGGAGCCTGGACGCTGGCGGGTCAGCGTCGTCACCCGGGCCGGTCGCGCCCAAGTACCGGGGAATCGGTTGGTTGGCCAGGAGGGCGACCTCCTGGTGGTCAGCGTGGCCACCGGCGAGGTGTCCGCCTTCGAAGGCCGTCTGGCCGGCGACACCGGTGACGTGGGAAGGCGTCGTTGATGCGCGTCGTCATCGCCGGGGGCGGCAACGTGGGGAAGTTCATCGCCTCGGATCTGGCCGCATCGGGCCACGATGTCTCTGTGTTGGAGCAGTCGCCAGCGGTCGTCGAACGGGCCCGTGCCTCCAAAGAGCACCCTGATGTGGAGTTCGTGGTGGCTGACGCCTGCGAGTTGAGCGCCCTCACCACGGCACATCTGGAGACGGCGGACGTGGTGGCGGCAGTCACCGGTGACGACGAGGACAACCTGGTGGTCTCGCTGCTGGCCAAGCAGGAGTTCGGTGTGCCGCGCGTGATCGCCCGGGTGAACCACCCGAAGAACGAGTGGCTCTTCAACCAGACGTGGGGAGTCGACGTCTCCGTGTCCACCCCGCATCTCCTCACGGCCCTGGTGGAGGAGGCGGTCTCGGTGGGCAGCCTGGTCCGGCTGCTGCAGTTCGAAGGCGGGAAGGCACGCCTGGTCGAGGTCACGCTTGCCGAGTCGTCGCCTGCCGCCGGCGCCACGGTGGTCGAGCTCGGACTCCCTCGCGACTGCACCGTGGTCGCCATCGTGCGGGCCGACCATCTCGTCGTGCCGAGAGGCGACACCCTCCTTCTCGCCGGTGACGAGGTTCTCATCCTGGTGACGCCGGACGCCGAGGCGGCGGTACGAGGCGCTTTCGTGGGCGGTCAGGAGCCGGCGAGCTAGGGCAACAGCGTGTACGAAGGGTTGACCATCGTCAGCCTTCCGCGTTCCCGGCGCACTACACCCTCCAACACCAAGCCCCGGCCGGGATCGATGCCGCGGATGTCGCGACGACCGGTGAAGACGGCCAGGGCCGACCCCGTGCCGTCGTCGATCGTCACCTCCAGGGACGGGCAGCCGCCTCGGGTGACGACCCGCAAACTGGTGATCTCGCCGGCCACCCGGATGCGGCACCGCAGCCGGCACTCGCCAAGAGAGACCCGATCCACCTCCAGATCCTCGAAGCGGCTGGAGAGCCGCTGGTGCTCGAGGTCGTCGAGGCTGACGTTCAGGCCTCGGACCATCCGCTTCAGCCCCACGCCCTCAGGCTATCGCCACACTGATCACCTATCCTGGCCAGCATGAGCACCCGCAAGTTGATCCTGGCGGCACTGCTCTGCGGTCTCGCCATCCTGGTGGCGGCCACCGTGCAACTCGTGCTCCTGGCTTGATCGGGATTGCCCGTGGTCCTTATGGGTAAGGGGCGAACATGCAACCAAACACGAGAAAGTTCACCGCAGGGCTCTTCGCCACGGCCCTCGCCTTCGGCGGGGTTGCCTGTGACGACGGTGGCGACGATGCCGGCAACGAAGCGGAAGAGGGCGCCGAAAATGTCGAAGAGGGCGCCGAGAACCTCGGCGAAAATGTCGAAGAGGGCGCCGAGAACCTCGGTAACGAGGTGGAAGAGGGCGCCGAGAACCTCGGCGAAGAGGTCGACGGCGGGCGCGAATAGCCTGGGCCTCCGGTTGCGTCCGGAGGAGGCTGGGTGAACGAGCAGTTCGACGTCGTCGTGATAGGCGCAGGTCCGGGGGGTTACGCGGCGGCGCTGTACGCAAGCGCCGCCGGACTCTCTGTGGCCGTCGTGGAGAGAGACCGGGTGGGCGGCACGTGCCTCCATCGGGGCTGCATCCCGGCAAAGGAGTTGCTGGAAACCGCGTCGGTCTTTCGTACCGTGGCCGGTGCCGGCGAGTTCGGAGTCGGAGTGGAGGGCGGCGGTGCCGGACCCACCATCGACCTCGCTACGTCGATGAAGCGCAAACAGCAGGTGGTCGACCGGCTCTGGAAGGGCCTGGAAGGTTTGCTCGGGCGCCGGAAGGTGAGCCTGTACGCAGGCACAGGCACGTTGTCCGGTCCCGGCCGTGTATCCGTGCGGAACAAAGCGGGGGAAGCCGAAGGTCTCAGAGGAGACGCCGTGATCCTGGCCTCGGGTTCGTTGCCGCGCACGATCCCGGGTTTCGAGATCGATGGTCGCCTCGTCCTCACCTCCGATGAGGTCCTGGCCATGGAAGATCTGCCGGTGTCGGCGGCGGTGATCGGAGGAGGAGCGATCGGCTGCGAGTTCGCCTCCATGCTGGCCGACCTCGGCGTGCAGGTGACGCTGCTGGAAAGCCTTCCGAAGATCCTTCCCGGCTGCGACGAGGCCGTGGCCGCCATTGTGCGCCGGAGCTTCGCCAAGCGGGGCGTCGACGTACGGACCGGGGTCAAGGTCGCCGGTCACACTCCGGGCGACGGCGGGACCACGATCGCCATCGAGGGAGGCGAGCCATTGAACGTCGAGCGGGTGGTCGTCTCCGTGGGCCGCCGTCCTTTGTCGGACAACCTCGGCCTGGACGACACGGGTGTCGAAGTCGACGAGCGGGGCTTCGTCAAGATCGACCAGAGCTGTCGCACCACCCTCGAGGGGGTGTGGGCGGTGGGTGACCTGGTGGCCACGCCGCAGCTGGCGCACGTGGGATTCGCCGAGGGCATCACTGCGGTCAAGGACATACTCGGCGAGCAGCCCCTGCCCGTGCAGTACGACAAGGTCCCCTGGTGCATCTACTGCCACCCGGAGGTGGCGTTCGTAGGACACTCCGAGGAATCGGCTCGCCAGGCCGGATATGACGTGGTTGCGTCGACGCACCATTTTCGGGGGAACGGAAGGGCGCTGATCGTGGGCGAAGCCGACGGTCTGGTGAAGGTGGTGGCCGAACGCGGACCCGACGGGACCGCCGGGAAGGTTCTCGGGGTCCACATGGTGGGACCCTGGGCGACCGAGCAACTGGGTCAGGGGTATCTCGCCGTGAACTGGGAGGCCACCGTCGACGAGGTGGCAGCACTGGTCCAGCCTCACCCCACGCTTTCGGAGGCCTTCGGCGAGGCGGCCATGGCCCTCACCGGGCGGGGCTTGCACGGCTGATGCCTGACATCACCATGCCCCAACTCGGTGAGACGGTGACCGAGGGCACCATCACCCGCTGGTTCAAGGAGGTCGGCGACCGTGTGGCAGCCGACGAGACCCTCTTCGAGGTCTCTACCGACAAGGTGGATTCCGAGGTGCCCTCCCCCCTGGGGGGCTATCTGACCGAGATCCTCGTTCCCGCCGGAGGCACGGTGCCCGTCGGGGCCACCCTGGCCGTGGTCTCGGATGCGCCGGCCGGGCCGGATGACCGGGGAGCCACGGTTCCTCCCGCCACCAAGCAGGTGGAGGAGCCTCCGGCCTCACCAGACGATTCAGGTAGCGGTGAAGGCGGCGACGTCGAAGCCGAGGAGGCCGGAGCGCCTGACGCACCGTCGGACACCAGCATCCAGAGCTCGACGGACACCGGTCCCGCCATGGAGCGCCCAGGTGATGCCGAAGAGATGCGACAATCGACCCCTCCGCCCGCTCGTCTGCTCTCCCCGGTGGTGCGCCGCTTGGTCGCCGAGCACGGGCTCGACATCGACGCCCTGAAGGGCACCGGAGCCGGCGGCCGTATCACGCGCAACGACGTCCAGGCCGCCATCAGCTCCGGCGACGGCCGGACGGCACCGGCGACACGGTCCGGGGCGCCGACAGCCCCGGCGACGTCCGCCTCGTCCGCATCCGAAGGGGCCGCGGCGAGGCGGCCGCCCACCACGGCCGCGGCCGGCGACGACGACGAGGTTGTGCCCTTCTCCAACATCCGTCGCCGTACGGCCGAGCACATGACCCGATCCAAGGCTACGTCGGCCCACACCTTGATCGTCATGGAGGTCGACTACGAGGGTGTCGATCGGGTGCGCACTGCCCACAAGGACCGCTTCAAGACAGACGAGGGGGTCGGCCTCACCTACCTGCCTTTCGTAAGTCGCGCCGTGGTCGATGCGCTGCGCGAGTTCCCGTTCATGAACGCGTCCGTCGGTGAGGATCATCTGGTGGTGCACCGATCCGTGCATCTCGGC
Organism: Acidimicrobiales bacterium; assembly: GCA_035942015.1. Lineage (GTDB taxonomy): Bacteria > Actinomycetota > Acidimicrobiia > Acidimicrobiales > CADCSY01 > JADDRA01. The sequence continues at coordinate 12,466 of DASZDM010000011.1, forward strand.
ATCGCCGTCGACCTCAACTTCGAGGGCCTGGTGGCGCCTGTCGTCCATGGGGCCGGTGAGAAGCGCCTGCGTGCCCTGGCTCGGGAGATCGCCGGCCTGGCGTCACAGGCCAGGAGCCGCAAGCTCGGTCCCGACGACATCGCCGGCGGCACCTTCACCATCACCAACCCCGGTCCGTTCGGCACCTTGCTCACCGGCGCCATCATCAATCAGCCGCAGGTCGCCATTCTGTCCACCGATGGGGTGAAGAAGCGGCCCGTGGCTGTCGAACTGGCAGACGGCTCCGACGCCATCGCCGTGCACCCGGTGGGCAATCTGGCCCTCACCTTCGATCATCGGGCGGTGGACGGCGCCTACGCTGCCGCCTTCGTGGGCCGTATCAGGGACATCATCGAGACGCGCGACTGGCTGGCCGAGCTGGCTTGATGCTGCGCCTGCGGTGGCTGGGACGGGTTGGTTACCGCGACGCGCTGGCCCTGCAGCGAGGGCTGCTCTCCTCAGGCGACGATCACCTGCTCCTCCTCGAGCACCCGGCCACCTACACCCTTGGGCTGGGCGCTGACGACCGTGATGTCCTCGTCCCTGGCGCATCGGTGGGGGCCGAGGTGGTGCGGACGGACCGTGGCGGCAAGGTCACCTACCACGGCCCGGGCCAGCTCGTCGGCTATCCGATCGTCACCGTGCCGGGCCGGCGCGGTGGGGGACTGGCCGACACGGTGTCCTGGGTGCGGTCGCTCGAGCAGCTGGTGATCGACGCCCTCGCCGACCTGGGCCTGGCCGGTGCCGAGCGCGACGCCCACCGTCGGGGAGTGTGGGTCGGTGGGGCGAAGATCTGCGCCGTCGGCGTGCGCCTGGCCCGAGCGCGCTCGATGCACGGCTTCGCCCTCAACGTCGACCCCGATTTGGCCATGTTCGACCACATCGTGGCCTGCGGCCAGCCGAAGGGTCGGACGACGTCGTTGGCCGCCGAGGGACACCGAGTCGCCATGGCCGAGGTGGTGGACGCCATCGTTCGCCGAGCCGCCGAGCGCTGGGGCAGTGGTGGCTGGGAGCGCCAGGACGTCACCGAGGCGGCCAGGGGCCATCAGAGCTTTCCCTTTGCCGGAGGTGGAGCCGCAACCACCGGGCGCGACGAGCCGGAATCCGAGGCTCCCGTCCGCCTGGCCTCCCGACTGTCCCGTGCCGGCGTGGGAACTGGCTTGGAGCTGAGGTCCCGAAAGCCGGAATGGCTGCGCGTGCCGGCCCGCATGGGGCCGGAGTTCCTGTCAATTCGGCGCACCGTCGGAGATCTCGACCTCACCACGGTGTGCCAAGAGGCCGGATGTCCCAATATCTTCGAGTGCTGGGCCGAGGGCACGGCCACCTTCATGATCAACGGCGAGCGTTGTACCCGGGCGTGCGCGTTCTGCCAGGTGGACACCCGCCGTCCGGAGCTGCCTGATCCAAAGGAGCCCGAGCAGGTGGCCGAGGCGGTGGTGCGCCTGGGGCTGGACCACGCAGTGGTGACGGCCGTCGCCAGAGACGACCTTGCTGACGGTGGTGCCGGGGCGTTCGCCGCCACCATCGCCGCCATACGCCGGCGTGCCCCCGGGTGCACCGTGGAGGTGTTGATCCCCGACTGCAGGGGGGACGAGGGTGCGCTCGGTCAGGTCTTCGCCGCTGCTCCGGAGGTGTGCAATCACAACCTGGAGACCGTTGCCCGGCTCCAACGGGCGGTGCGGCCGTCAGCCGGCTACGCCCGCTCCCTGGCGCTGCTGGCCCGGGCCAAGGCGGCAGGGCTCATCACCAAGTCGGGATTGATCCTCGGCATGGGAGAGAGCGACGACGAGGTGATCGGCGCCCTGGCCGATCTCCGCGGGGTGGGCGTGGACATCGTCACCCTCGGCCAGTACCTCCGCCCGACATCGCGCCACCTTCCGGTGGCTCGCTGGGTCGCGCCGGCCACCTTCGAAACCCTGGCCCGACGAGGTCTGGAACTCGGCCTCGGCCACGTCGAGGCGTCTCCCCTGACCCGCTCCAGCCACCATGCCCGCCAGGCGTTGGCGGCGGTCACATAGCCGGGCTGGTCACTCACGAAAGAGGGCAGTGAGTCTCTTCCAAATTGGGACGATTCGTGCTACCGTCCGCCCGGCTGAAGGTCCGATCGGACCAGTTCACGAACGTCTCTCGATCAAGAAGGGGAATCAAATGGGCGTATCACGGCGGCTGCGGAAACGGTGTGTGGCGGTCCTAGCCATCTTCGTTGGCGCCATGGGTATGGCATTCGGCTTCAGTGCCCCGGTCGGGGCCGCCGATGAGGCATCGGGGAGCGCCTACGGGATCTTCGCGCAGGGGCT
>DASZDM010000012.1:0-17597 GCA_035942015.1 Acidimicrobiales bacterium
AGCCCTAGCCCGACTCGCTGAGCAGCTCGGCCAGCATCCTCACCAGCGGTTCCACCGGCGGGCGGCGCTCGCCTCCGAGCGGCTCGATGGAGAAGAACACCTCGGTGGCCCCGGCCCGGCCTTGAAAGCTCGCCAGCAACGAGCAAGCGGCACCCTCGTCGGTGGTGACGATGGTGTCGAGGAGACGGGCGTCGGGGTCCAGATAGGTGATCTCGCCGACCAGGTGCGCCACATCGACCAGGTGGCGGTACACCTCGTCGGGCGGACCGTCGACCAGCAGGCTGTCACCGTGGTTGACCACCTCCCCCGGGTGGGTCGCCCGCCGGGCCGTCGGTGCCGGCGCCGCCGGGGCGGCAATGGCCGCTGCGGAGGAGGTCCGCCGCAGCACGGCGTAGGCCTCCACCAGTGCCGCCGTGGCCCGACTTGCCTCCGCATCGCCCGGGACCACGTCGGGATGGGAATGACGGACCAACCGGCGAAACGTGGCCCTCACCTCGCCGGGGGCGGTCTGAGCGCCCACGCCGAGCACTTGGCGGGCCTCAGCCTCGTCCATTGCTGGCGGCTATGACGAGGGGCTCTGACGGCGAGCTTCGTTGGCCGCTTCCATGGTGCGGCGAGAGATCACCGGGGCATCTCGGCCGGTGCCCCCGGCCGTGGGGCTGGCCTTGGTGGACGTCTGCTCCTCGTGGTAGTCCTCCTCCACGTTGACGGTCCAGATGTCGTGTGAGGCGGTCCCGAGGATGTTCTCGACGCTCAACATGGCGGTGAGCATGGAATGGTCCTGGTTGTTGTAACGGTGCATTCCGTTGCGGCCGACCGGGTGCACGTTGCCGGCGTTGTCGGCCAACCAGCGACGGAGGACCTCGACGTTGGCCTGGTAGAACTCGTCGTAGACCGGATACGCCTTCGGCATGCGCACGACGTAGCCGGCCTCCACTTTGCCCGCCCCGACGAGGCCGAGGATGTCCAGCTCCTTCTTGCCCAACTCGATCAGGTCGGCGTCGTCCATGGTCCAGTGCTCGTCCCCCTCGAACACGAAGTACTCCAGGCCGAGGCAGGTTCGCCCCTCCTTGATCAGGTACGGCGACCATGATCCGAAGTTCTGGATCCGCCCCACCTTCACCTCGGGTGAGTGGATGTAGATCCAGTTGTCGGGGAACGAGAACTCCTCGGGCACGACGAGGGCGACCGTGAGGAAGTCGCGAAAATGCAGATCATCGGCGGCTCGGCGCACATCGTCCGGCACCGGGGGGTCCATGGCTCGAACCAGGTGGGGAAACGGCATGCTCGACACCACGCTCGTACAGGGGAGCGTGGTGTCGGTCCCGTCGACGGCCTCGGCGACGACCTCGTAGGCACGACCATCGCGATGGCGAACCGTGCGCACCTTGGTCTCCATACGAATCTCGGTGCCGGCCGCCTCCACCTTGTCCCGGCAGACCTCCCACATCATTCCCGGCCCGAACTTCGGGTACTGGAACTCCTCGATGAGTGACGTGATGTCCTTTTGATTGCGATTCGGCACCAGGGCGTTGATGATGGCCTTGGACAGCGACAGGTTCTTGATTCGCTGGGCAGCGAAGTCGGGTGAGATCTGGCTGGCCGGTACGCCCCAGAGCTTCTCGTTGTAGGTCTTGAAGAAGTGCTCATAGAGACGCTTGCCGAACCGGGCGGAGATCCAGCCCTCGAGGCTCGACTCGTCGGGCGGACGCACCCGAGCCCATGCATAGGACAACACGCAGCGAGTGGCCTCCAGGACGCCGAGGTTGCCGAGGGCGTTCGATGCCTTGAGCGGATAGTCGTAGTACTTGCCGTCGTAGAAGATGCGGCTCATCCGCGGGCGTAGGAGGAAGTCCTCCTCCGGAAGGATCTCGTGCCACAGCGCCTCCACCTCGGGCACCTTGGTGAAGAAGCGGTGGCCGCCGATGTCGAAGCGCCAGCCGTCCCGCTCCACCGTCCGGCTGATCCCGCCCACCACCTTGTCGGCCTCCACCACCACCGGCCGCTCACCCGCCTTGGTGAGCTGGTACGCCGCGGTCAGCCCGGCAGGGCCCGCCCCGATGATGACGACATCGTGCGATGAGACTGTCGGACTGTCCTGACTGCTGTTGCTAGGCATGCTGACTCGCTTGTGTGGTGGCGGATTAGGCGTTGGGAACCCTACCGGCGACCCGGTCACCGGGGGAACGACAAGGACAGGGCGAAGTCGCCTCTCCGGTCTGTCCACCAGTGCGCCAGGCGCAGGCCCGCGGCCGCGACCTCGGCCTCGACGCCCTCCCGGCGGAACTTGGTACTGATCTCCGTGCGCAGTTCCTCGTCGGGAGCGAAGTCGACGTGGAGCTCGATGGCCGGCAACCACGCCGACTGGCCGACCAGGGAGCGCAGCCGCATCTCGATGTGCTCTCGTTCGGGATCCCAGCGGGCAACGTGGGCGAACGCCGACACATCGAAGTCGGCACCGAGCTCACGGTTGAGCACGGAGAACACGTTGGCGTTGAACCGGGCCGTGACCCCACCCGGATCGTCGTAGGCGGCGACGAGGCGCGCCGGGTCCTTGACCAGGTCGGTGCCCAACAACAGGCCGTCGCCCGGAGCCAGGCTCGCCGACACCTCGGCCAGGAACTGGGCTCGCTCGGAGGGATCGAGGTTGCCGATGGTCCCCCCCAGCAAGGCAACGAGGCGGCGCCCACCTCCTGGGAGGTGGCGCAGGTGGCGTTGGAAATCGCCGACCACGGCATGGACGTCGATGCCGGGATAGGACGACGCCAGCTCGTCGGCCGCCGTGCGCAGGGTGGCCTCGCTCACGTCGAAGGGGACGACACGGGTGAGCGAGCCGGCGCCGGCCAGGGCATCGAGGAGTAGGCGGGTCTTGGTGGAGGTCCCCGACCCCAATTCGACGAGGGTGTCGGCTGGGCAGGCGGTGGCGATGTCGTACGCACGTCGCTCCAGGATCTCCGTCTCCCGGCGAGTCGGGTAGTACTCCGGCAGGCGGGTGATGGCGTCGAACAGCATGGAGCCGTGATCGTCGTAGAACCACTTGGGGGAGAGCCACTTGGGTTCCGAGAGCAGGCCTCGGCGGACGTCGCCGCACAGGGCATCAACCAGGTCGTCGCCCTGGAGGTGGACATCGACCCGTACAGTGCCTCGCGACCGGCTCGATGGACGACCATCGGCATGGCCAGGCGGAACGCCAAGGTCAGAGATGCGGACGTGGTCGCCGTCGCAGCCCACGACGGAACCCTCGGGCACGCGTACCCAGCGGGCGTCGTCGTCCCATGGTTCGGACGCCACCACCACGCCGCCGGCGTCTCCGCCGGCGTCGAGGACGAACAGCGTGTCCCCCCAGGCCGTGGCAGCCATCTCCACGCCGTCGGTCAGGACGAGGTTGAGCCGGGCCGGCGCCACCGACGTCACGAGGCGGACCACCTGGGCCAGCGCGGTGGCCAGGTCTGCGCCGGCGTCGAGGACATCGAGCACCAGGGCGAAGAGCACCTCGCTGTCGCTGGCGCCCTCGATGCCGGCCTGGCGACGGGGCGTGATCCGCCGGCGGAGGTCGACGCCGGCGCTTCCGTCGAAGCCCACCACGGCCCCGTTGTGGGCGAAGAGCCAGGGCCCGGAGGTGAACGGTGGAGACCCGCTCACCTCCACGGCAGCCGGCGACGTGGCACCGCGGACGGCCGCCACCACCGCCGGCGAACGCACCAGCGGAGCCAGGCTCGCCAGGGATCGATCCGACCAGATGGGGCGGTCACTGCGATAGCGCGCCGGCTCCTGGCGCACCGAGCGGTCGTACCAACCCACGCCGAAGCCGTCGGCGTTCACCCGTCCGTGCTCCTGATGGCGGGGGGCGTAGGACTGGTGCACCAGCGAGTGCTCCCGGGCGAACAGCAGTGAGTCGAGGCTCACGGGCGGCCCTAGATAGGCCAGGAAGCGGCACATGTCTGGCCCGGCCGTCAGACGTCGCGGGCGCAGCGGAGGCCGGCGAAGATCTGGCGGCGTATGGGATAGTCCCAGTTGCGGAAGGTGGTGCGCGCCGCGGATGGGTGGCTGGCCCACGAGCCTCCTCGCAACACCTTGTACTCCGAGCCCCAGAACACCTCGGAGTACTCCCGGTACGGGAAGGGCCGGAAGCCCGGATAGGGCCGGAAGTCCGAGGAGGTCCACTCCCAGACGTCGCCCGCCATCTGCCGGCACGCCCATGGACTGGCCCCGTCAGCAATGGCGGTGGCGGGGCCGGGACCGAAGCGGGCGGGGCCGAGGTTGGCTCTCCTGGCCTCCGCCGGGTCGTCCCCCCAGGGGTATCGCCGCTTGCCCACCGTGGCCGGATCCCACGATGCCGCCTTCTCCCATTCTGCCTCGGTGGGCAGGCGCTTTCCCCGCCAACGGGCGTAGGCGTCGGCTTCATACCAGCAGACATGCTGCACGGGCTCGTCCGGCGGTAGGTCGATGACGTGACCGAAGCGGTCCAGCACCCACGCTCCGGGCCCGTGGCGCATCCACGTGCCGGGGTGCTCCAACCCGGCGGTCATGCGCCACGACCAGCCGGCGTCACTCCACCAACGGGGCTCTCCGTAGCCACCGGCTTCGACGAACTCGAGGTACCGGCTGTTGGTCGTGGGGCAGACGTCGATGGCGAAGGATCGAAGCTCGACGACGTGCGCCGGGCGCTCGTTGTCATAGGCCCAAGGGTCGGTGTCGGTGCCCATCACGAAAGGACCGCAGTCGACCACGACCTCCTCCGGTCCCACCGGTGAACCAGGCATGGTCGTCGGCGCCGGCACGGCACACTCCGGCCGGTAACCCGGAGCCTCGAGGAGTTGCAGCGTGGCCAGCATGGTCTCGTCGTGCTGGTGCTCGTGTTGGGTGACCATTCGGTACACGTAGCCGTCGTCGAGGAGGGGATCGGCCACGTCGAGGTCGACGGCGTCCAGGGCGTCGAGGGCACGACCCCGCACCTCGGCGAGGTACCGAAGGGCGGCCGAAGGGTCGAGCAGTGGGAGGGAAGGACGGTCGGCGCGCCGGTGGCGAAAGGCGTCGTAGAGGTGGTCGTGTTGGGCGCCCACGGCGTTGGCCCCCAACGCCCGCACCAGCCACAGATCCTCGAAGTTGGCGACGTGGGCAAGGTCCCAGGCCAGTGGCGACATCAAGGGGGAGTGCTGGCGAGCCAGCTGGTCGTCCTCCAGAGGCTCGATCAGCGCCAGCGACCCCGATCGGGCCTCGTCGAGCTCCTTGGCGAGAATCTCCTTCAGTCTCCTCAACGCCGCGACACCTCGAGAGGACGATCGGTGGAGGCCGGGCCGGTGTGGTCGAGCACCTCGTCGGCCGGACAACGCCCCCGCTCCACGAACCGCTCACCGAAGGTGACGACGGCATCGATGGTGGCGGCGTCCGCCTCCATGCGGGGCAGGGCGTCGGTGGCGGCGGCGAAGCAGGATCGGGCCGCCGTGGCGAGCTGCGGATGAGCAGGGCCGTGCCGTGCCGCCTCGCTCCACAAGCCCGCAGTGCGGCGCGTCGCCCTGTCGGCCTCGTCGGCCGCCTCCGGATCATCGAGCAGGGCGGCGCAGACCGCAGCCGCCGCCGTCCACCACGGATCAGGGAGGGCGTCCACCATGCGCAGCTCCAGCCAGCCCCGTCCCCGTACCGGAGGAAACAGCGTTCCCAGGTGGTACTCGAAATCGTCCAGCGTGGGGAAGCCGAGGTCGTGGCCAGCTTCGAGCCAGTGGGCGAAGGTCAGGGGGGACAGGATCGGCTCGTAACGCGCCTCAGAGGAGCGGATCAACATCACTCTGGCGTCGAGGGCGTAGCGGAGCCACGCCGCCGCCGGATCCTCGGCCCCGTCGGCGGCGGGAAGCGTACGGGACGGATCGATCCCCGCCCATGCTGCCGCCCGCCCCGAGCGCCAGCCCTTGTGCTTGCCTACACAGATCGGCGAGTTGGCGAAGGCGGCGAGCAGGACCGGTCCGAGCTGGTGGGCCAGGCGCCAGCGGAAGGCCTGGACGCTCTCTTCGCCGATGTCGAGGTTGACCTGCAATGCCGCAGTGCCGCACATCATCGTCCGCCCGCAGGGGCCACCGTGGTCCAGGTACGCGGCCATGGCGTCGTAGCGAGGGCCACGGACGACCAGTTCTTGATGACCATCGGGATGGAGGCCGACCGCGGCGAGCTCGATGCCGAAGCCCTCGACCACCGGGTCCACCACGGCCAGATCGGCGGTGACGACGGCGCAAGCCGCCGAGGGGCCCGGTCGGGGAGGCGAGCTCAGCTCCAGTTGGCCGCCGGGCTCGAAGGTGACCAGGCTGCCGCCGGGAAGGGGATCGAGGTCGGCTACGGCGCCGTGCAGGGCGTGGTGGTCGATACCGGCTGCCGCCCGGTCCGATGACACCAGGTGCCGTTCGAGCTCGATGCCGACCTGGCCATGCTGGGCCGGGGCGAAGCATCGTTCACGCACGAAGGTCTCGACGTCGCTCGCGACGAGGTAGCGATGGGGAACGGGCACAACGGTAAGGGTAAGCGGGTATCACGGCTTTCCCAGTTTTGTCAGTGCCGGGCGAGGCGGTCCCAGAGCCGGTTCAGCCGAACCAGCGCCGACAAGCGGCGGGCGCCGGCGAATGCCGCCTCGGCACCGAGTTGGCCGACAGAGCTGGCGAACGTCGGGTAGACGTGGATGAGCGAGGCCAGTGAGGACAACGCCAGGCCCTCCCTGATGGCCAGCGCCAGCTCGTGGACCAACTCCCCGGCTGCCGGAGCGAGCACGTGGGCGCCCACGATCTTTCCTTTGGCGGTGACCACGACGACGCTTCCCTCGGGATGGCCCTCGGCGCGGGCTCGGTCCGAAGAGGCCAGCTCCAGGCGGTGCACCTCCACCGACTGGCCGTGGCGTCGGCACGCCTCGTCGGCGGTCATGCCCACGTGGGCCAACTCTGGGTCGGTGAAGGTGCACCAGGGGACGAGGTCGCTGACCGTTCCCCGACCGGGGAAGAACATGTCCCGTACGGCACGTACGGCCTCATGGCCGGCCGAGTGGGTGAAGCGATACCGCCCGGCAACATCCCCCGCGGCGTAGACGGAGGGCACCGATGTCCTCATCCGGTCGTCGACCTCGACCCCGCGCGGCGTAGTCTTGACACCGAGCTGGTCGAGGTTGAGCCCGCTCACGTTGGGCGTTCGCCCAACGGCGACGAGGATGTCCTCGGCGGCCCAATGCCGGCGCCGGCCCCCTTCGAGACCGTGGACCACTTTGGTGCTGCCCTCGAGGGTAACGCCATCGACGTCCACCCCGGTGTGCAGGGCCACCCCCTCTGCAGCCAGCAGGCGGGAGAGAACGGCCACCAGCTCAGGCTGCTCTCGAGCCAGGATGCCCGGTCCCTTCTGGAGCACTGTGGTGGCGATCCCAAGGCGCACCATGGCCTGGGCCAGCTCGATGGCGATGGGTCCACCCCCGATCATCACGATCGACGAGGGCGGGCGTTCCATGGTGAAGATCGTCTCGCTGGTGAGAAACCCGGCTCCCCCGAGCCCGTCGATGGGCGGAGTCGAGGGACGACTGCCGGTGCACACCAGGACGAAGCGGGTGGACAGGAGGCGATCACCCACTGCAACGGTGTGGGCATCACGTAGCTCGGCCCGGCCCTGGACCACCTCGATCCCCAGATCCTCGAAGCGTCGGGGGCTGTCGTCGGTGGTGGCGATCTCATGCTGGATGGCTCGTATTCGGGCCCAGACGGCGCTGGTGTCGACCTGGGGCTCACCGGACCCCACACTCCAGCGCTCCGAGTGACGGACGGTGTGCGCGACCTTGGCCGACGCCAGCAGGGCCTTGCTGGGAACACATCCCGTCCACAGGCAGTCGCCCCCGACGCGGTCCCGTTCGACCACCGCCACCCGCAGGGGAAGTGACGCCGCGAACTCGGCCGCCACCATGCCGCCCGATCCCATCCCGATGACCACCAGGTCGTAGGGGTGGGCAGGGAACACCGGGTGAGCGTACGCTGCGGCGGTGACCGACCCACGTATTGAGGACCACGCCGTTGGTGTGGAGTTGCAGCTCACCGAGCTGGTGGAGAAGAGAGAGCGGGCGCTGGTGCAGGGAAGGACCGAGCGGGCCCAGGAGCTGACCAGAGAGATCGAGGTTCTCCAGACCGAGCTGGCCGCCACCGCCGAGCGCATCGCCGGCGAGCACTTCGAGACCCCGGACATCGAAGCCGAGGAGACCTGATGGCCACCGCCACCCCGTCGCCCACGCCCAACCCCGATGCCATGAAGTACACCCTCGACCGGCCGCTCGAGTCATCCATGAACCTGGCCGACGCCGAAGCGGCCGAGGCGGAGGGCAACACCTTCGCCGTCGCCCTTCTCCAGACCACCGGCGTCGCGTCGGTGTTCGGCACGGCTGACTTCGTCACCATCACCCGCACACCGGGAGCCGACTGGGAGCCCATCACCGCCGCAGTCCGGGCCGCCGCCGCCGAGCACCTGTAGCCGCCGCCCGGTGCGGGTCGTCCAGGTCCCGGCGGAGACCACCCATGACCTTCGCCGCCGGGTCCTGCGTGGGGGACGGAGCGACGCCCACGTCCGCTTCGCCGGCGATGATGCTGACGGGACGTTTCACCTGGCGGTCATCGACGACCGCGGGAAGCCTCTGGCCGTGGCCACTGCGAATGCTGCCGCGTGTCACCTCCGGGAGGGACGGCGGGCGTGGAGGGTCCGAGGCATAGCCGTGGAACCGGACCACCGCGGCGAGGGGCTCGGGACGCAGCTGTTGCACGCGATCGAGGCCCGGGCGACCGCGGCCGGGGTCGAAGTCCTGTGGGCCGAGGCCAGAGACACTGCCTTGAACTTCTACCGCAGCAGGGGTTGGTCGGCGCACGGCAACGGCTACACCACCCCGGCCACCGGCCTGCCCCACCACACCGTCATCCGTGATCTGGCCGCCGGCGGCTGATACTGCCCTACGGCCCGGCGCAGAACTGCGCCGGGCCCTACCGTCGTGGTGATGGGCGAGACTGACGGGTTGGAGGTGAACGAAGGCTGCACCATCCCGCTCAGCGAGCTGCGGTGGCGTACCAGCCGCAGCGGGGGACCCGGAGGCCAGCACGCCAACACCTCCGACACCCGCGTGGAGGTCATCTTCGATGTGGTGGGCTCCCCCTCCCTCAGCCCGGGCCAGCGCCGGCTCCTACTCGAACGCCTGGGCGAACAGGCCCACGGCCTCGCCGGCGACGAACGCTCCCAGGCCCGCAACCGGGCGCTCGCCCTCGAGCGTCTGCGGTCACGCTTGGCCAGCGCCCTGGTGATCGCCCCCACCCGCCGTGCCACCCGGCCCACACCGGGCTCCAAGCGTCGCCGGCTGGACGCCAAGAGCCGGCGGTCGACCACCAAGCGGCTCCGTCGCCCCCCGCCTATCGACTGACCCGGCGTCAGGCGGCCTCCAGCCCGCCCACGGCGCGGATGCGAACGATGTCAGCAGTTCGGAAGCTGGCCAGGCGGACGCTCCAGCAGTCGACCACCCGGCGGCCGGCATCAGTGCTGAAGAAGGTGGTCAGCGGGCCTTCGAGCTGATAGGTGTCAGCCCCCGGCACCACCACGTCGTCGCCATCGCTCACCGTCACCGTGTAGCTCATCCGGCCATCATGGAGTGTCGGACCTGGGGGTATCCAGAGGAGGAAGCTGTGACTTTCGGGAGCGAGGCTGGGGACGAGGCGGCCATCGCCGCAGCCGAGACCGCGCTGGCCGAGCGCCACCCGGCCCTGGCTGCGCTGATCGCCGGCCGAGGTCCCTGCACCCTCGCCTCACGCCGCGGGACCGCCGGAAGCCATCTGGAGGCACTGGCCTCCGCCATTGTGTCCCAACAGCTGGCCGGGCGGGCGGCAGCCGCCATCTGGGCCCGCGTACGGGCCCTCGCTCCCGGCGGGTTCGATGCCACCACCGTGGTCGGTCTCGACCCGGCTGCGCTGCGGGGCGCCGGGCTGTCGGCGGCCAAGGCGCGATCGCTCAACGACCTGGCCCGGCGAGTGGTGTCAGGTCGTCTCGATCTCGACGAGGTGGCCGGCCTCGGTGACGAGGACGTCATCGCCCGGCTCAGCGAGGTCCGAGGCATAGGACGGTGGACGGCGCAGATGTTCCTGATGTTCCGCCTGCAGCGCCTGGACGTCTGGCCCTCCGGCGACCTCGGCGTCCGTCGGGGCTACGCGGTGATCCACGGACTGGCGGCGGCACCACCAGCGAAGGATTTGGAGGGACTGGGGGAGCCGTTCCGGCCATGGCGATCGGTCGCCGCGTGGTACTGCTGGCGGGCCGTCGACACCGTTACCCCGCTCGACCCGGTTCCCGGCGAGGCATCCGGTCTTGCGTGAACCTACCTACCGGTAGGTAGATTGAGGGAATGGAGCCCGACACCGCCCTTCTCCACGAGCTGTCTCCGGTCGCTGAGCAGCTGCTCGAGCGCCACCTGTCCAATGCCAAGGAGTGGTTCCCTCACGAGCTGGTCCCCTGGAGCATCGGACGGGACTTCCAGCCGGACGAGGAGTGGGATGCGGCCGAGGCCCCCATGGACGAGGCCGTGCGCAGCGCCCTGTTCGTCAACCTGCTCACCGAGGACAACCTGCCGCACTACTTCCGCACCATCAACGGCCTCTTCGGGATCGACCAGGCGTGGGGGGCGTGGTCGAAGCGCTGGACGGCGGAGGAGGGGCGTCATGCCATCGTCATCCGTGACTACCTCACCGTCACCCGCAGCGTCGACCCCATCGCCCTTGAACGGGGCCGGATGGTGCAGGTCAGCCGGGGCGAAGTGCCCGAACCCGAGTCGGTGATCGACGGGCTGGTCTACGTCACCCTCCAGGAGCTCGCCACCAGGATCTCGCACGGCAACACCGGACGTCTTCTCGAGGACCGCAGGGGCCGTGAGATCATGGCCAGAGTGGCGGGCGACGAGAACCTTCACCACGTCTTCTACCGCGACGCCACCGCCGCCGCCCTGGAGCTCGACCCCTCGGGCGTCGTCATGGCCATCGACCGCCAGGTACGGGGCTTCGAGATGCCGGGGACGGGCATTCCCAACTTCGCCAGCCACGCCCGGGCCATCGCCAACGCCGGTATCTACGACTTCGCCAGCCACCACGAGCGCATCCTCGTGCCGGTCGTCCTCGGGCACTGGCATCTCGAAACGATCGAGGGCCTGAACCCCGATGCCGAGAAGGCGAGGGTGCGTGCCCTTCGCCACATCGAGCGCATCGCCAAGGCGGCCCGGCGGGTCAGTGAGCGTCGGAATGCCCGTGGCGAGGAGCGCAACCCCGCCCTGGTCTGACCTTTTCGGCGGAGGTCGCCCCAGCTCCGCCTAGGGACCATCTCCGTCGTCGTCGAGGTCGGGGACCCGGGAGCGCACGGCATCGACCAGCCGGCGGTGCACCTCGTCGGGATCTCCAACCCCGTCCACTCGAACGAGGAGCCCGATCTCTTCGAGCCACTGCAGCAGCGGCCCCGACTCCCGGTCGTAGTCGGCCAGGCGCCGGGCGATGGCCTCGTCTGTGTCGTCGCTACGCCGGGTCACCGTGCCCCCGCAACGGCGGCAACCGCTGATCTCCTCGCCTCCGGCGACGCTGAAGGTTGCACCGCAACCTTGGCACACCCGCCGGGCCGCCAGACGGGGGAGGACGATGCTGGTGGGGACGTGCAGCTCGACCGCAACGTCGGCCGCCTGGGCGCCGAGCACCTCGAACAGCGCCTGTCCCTGGGCGAGCGTGCGGGGAAAGCCGTCGAGTAGGTAGCCGGCCTCTCGGGCTGACGAGTTACCCAGACGGGTGGCGAGGAGGTCGAGGACCATGGCGTCGGGAACCAGCGAGCCGGCGTCGAGATGGATGGCCACCTGTCGCCCCAGCTCGGTGCCGTTGGCCGCTTCGGCCCGGAAGAGATCACCGGTGGAGATGTGGGGAACCGACAGGCGAGCCGCCAGGCGGGCGCACTGGGTACCCTTGCCGGCACCTTGGCGGCCGAGCACGATCAGCCGAGTTCTGTGCTTCATCGCCTCCCCCGCCGTCGGGTCGGTCGAGATTAATGGAGTCGTCACGCCACTTCCACAGTCTGGCGGCGTGCGCGTCTCTTGAGCCAACGAGCTGAAGTCGGCCTGGCAACCGCCCCTGCTTGATCTGTCACCCCCACGTCAGGTGGCGCAGCCGGCGAGATCCGGGTCGGTCCATGACCATTTCGCCACCTGTACATCGGCGACGGGCTCGGCCACGGGCACGAGGCCGAGGACGAGTTTCGCCTCCCAGTCGGCACTGTCACCGGGGCCGATGGTGACTGGGACGGGGCCGGCGAACTCGACCACCCGATCGGCACCATTCCCCGTGCCGACCTCGATGGTCTCGATCCTCATCTCCGCCTCCGTGGTGTTGCTGACCGTACCGGTCACGAGCAGGATGGGGTCGCCCACCGGGTCCAGGACGCTCGCGGGCCAGTCGACGAGGACCTCGCTGGCCGACACCACCGCTCGGGGAGGCCCCGACGGGCAGGTAAGGCCCGCATCGGGCGGCGTTGGCCGGTCGGGCCTGGTCGTTGGCGTCGGCAACACCGGTCGGGGTCGGTCGGGGCCGGGTACGCCCACGTCGACCCTTGGTGCGGTGGGCGTCGCCGGCGGGCGGGGGCTCACCGGTCGCAGGTCCGCGCCGTCGCCACCAGCGCCGCGTGCCGGTTGCACCTGTCCCGACCGACCGCCGGCGTCGACGGGAGACGCCGCCTGCTCCGCAGGGGCGAGAACGGGGTCCTCGGGTGCGGGCTGGTCGGCGCCTGCGACCGCCGGCACCGGGGCCGCGGTGTTCCGAGGGACGGGCCGAGTGGCCCAGGGAGCCCGGCCCGCCGAGTTCGCCGGCGCAGTCAAGCTCCGCAACTCGCTTCTGGGATCACCCGAGGGTGTGGTGCTCAGCACCATGGCCGCCAGTCCGACCCCGAGCGCCGCGAGCACCCGGCGCCTGAACGCAGGGCGGGTCCTGAACGCGGTGGCTCCCGCGGCCCTCGGGAACTCACCGGCGACTCCGGAAGGGACGAGGGAGGGTTCGCGCTCGAGGACGGCAGCCAGGTTGGCGAGGAACCGGGAGGGCCGAAGCAAGGGAGGATCGCTCGTGGGGCTCCCCACCACCACGACGGCGCCACCTTCGGTTCGGACCGCCTCTACGGCGAGCAATCGCTGCAGCAGGCGTACGACCCGCTCTGGCTCGACGTCCAACTCGCTCGCCAGAGTGTCGAGGGGCAGGCGGGTCCGACCGGCCTCGTCGGCATGGTCGAGGAGGAGGCCGAGCAAGCTGAGGGCGGCGAGACGGTCACCACGGTCGGTGCACGTGGACAGCAGCCGGGCCGAGGCGGTGCCGATCACGTCCTCGTCGTCGATGACGTCCCAGCCGGCGCTCACGGGAGGCGCATCGCCGGGTCCGGTCCCGTTGCCCCTCGGCCTCACGATCCGGTCCACATCTTTCGGTCCTGCAGCACCTGCTTGAGTACGGTGGGTCGACCCGTCATGATGCCGTCGACGCCCAGATCGAGTAGCCGCCCCATCTCACAGGCGTCGTCGATGGTCCACACGTGCACTTGCATACCCCGTTGGTGGGCGGCATCGACAAAGCGGGCATCGGTCACCAGAATGCCCCGGGTGGCGACGGGAACCTGCGCGCATGCCGCCGGGAGCCGTCCCGCCGGCAGATTCCTCGATGCGGCCTTGAGCCGAGCCACCCCGAGGGGGCCGAGCGAGGAGCACAGCTCCGGACCGACCGCCCGGCGGATGCGTGCCACCCGGCGGTCGGAGAAGGCGCCGACGCAGACCCGTCCGACGGCAGCCGTCCGCGCCAGCACATCCATCAACGGGGCGAGTGCGCCGTCGTGCTTGGGATCGATGTTGACCTTGATCTCGGGCCAGGTGCCGAGAACCTCCTCCAGCCGCGGGATCCGGTGGAGCCCTGCCACCTTCGCCTGACGCACGACCGACCACGGGAGATCTGCAATCCGACCACTGTGATCGGTCATACGACCGAGATCCTCGTCGTGGAAGGTGACGAGGACACCGTCGGCGGTAGCCCGGACATCGGTCTCGAGGAAGTGGTACCCGAGGCCCACGGCGTGCTCGAACGCCACCATGGTGTTCTCGGGATGCTCACAGCCGCCCCCCTGGTGGGCGAAGGCGAGGGGACCGGTGTGGTCGAGGAACGGCCAGGGCGACGGCGGCACGGCGCGCACGTTAGTCAGCCGTGGCTGCCGCACTGCGCCGAGGGGGAGCGGCGCACGGCATCAGTACCGTGACTCGGTGAACGCGACCGCGACCGTGCGGCTTCTCCGGACGTTCAGCGCCCTCAGGGTTCGCAACTACCGGCGTTACGCCTTCGGGCAGGCCGTGTCGTTGAGCGGGACCTGGATGCAGCGGGTGGCCCAGGCCTGGCTCGTGCTCGACCTGGGAGGTAGCGGTACCGACATCGGCGTGGTCACCGCGTTGCAGTTCCTGCCCCTCCTGGTGTTCGGCGCATGGGGCGGCGTGGTTGTCGATCGGCTCGACAAGCGGCGTCTGCTCATGGTGACGCAGTTGGCGTCTGGCCTCCTTGCCCTCTGCCTCGGGATCCTGACCGCCACGGGGGTGGTGGAGCTGTGGATGGTGATGGCACTGGCCGGCGGACTGGGCTTCGCCCATCTGCTGGACGTGCCCGGCCGCCAGTCCTTCGTCATGGAGATCGTCGGTCGCGACCAGCTAGCCAATGCCGTGACGCTCAACAGCGTGGTGGTCAATGCGGCTCGCATGACCGGTCCGGCACTGGCGGGAGTGTTCATCGTCACGGTCGGAACCGCCGCCTGTTTCCTGCTCAACGCTGCTTCCTACCTGATCGTCGTGTGGGCCTTCGCCGGCATGCGCCAGGCCGAATTGCAACGCTCGGCAGTCCTGCCCAGAGGGCCGGGCCAACTCCGCGAGGGCCTCGCCTACGCGTGGCGAGAACCCGCTCTGCGATCACCGCTGTTGCTCATGGCCGTCATCGGGGCGTTGGCCTACGAGTTCCAGGTGGTGCTGCCCCTCCTGGCCCGCTTCTCGTTCGACGGGGATGCCGGGACCTACGGGGCGATGACGGCGTGCATGGGCCTGGGCGCCGTGGTGGCTGGGCTCATCGTCGCCGGTCGGGGACCGACGGCAGCCCCGTCCCTGGCGACTGCCGCCTACGTCTTCGGCGCCCTCATCCTGGCGACCGCCGCCGCCCCCACCCTGCCCCTGGCCATGGTTGCCCTGGTGGGTGTCGGCGCGGCCAGCATCACTCTCTTGGCCCTGGCCAACACCACCGTGCAACTCCAGGCGGTGCCCGAGATGCGAGGCAGGGTCATGGCGCTGTGGTCGATCGCCTTTCTCGGGACCACACCGATCGGCGGTCCATTGGTGGGTTGGGTCAGTGAGCAGATGGGCCCTCGGGCCGGCTTGGTCCTCGGGGGGCTGGCGACGATCTGCGCCGCCGCCGGCCTGGCTCGCCGACCATCGGCCGACCAGGCCACGGGGAGCGGCTTCGAGCCCGCTCCCGGCTCCTCGCCGACTCCCGCATGACCTCGCCCACAACCGCCTTCGTGCTGGGCGGAGCCGGCAACATGGGTGCGGTTCACCTCGGGATGCTTCGCGCCCTGCTCGAACGCCAGGTGGTGCCGGATCTGGTGGTGGGGTGCTCGGCCGGAGCGCTCAACGGAGGCGCGGTCGCATCGTCACCGACGCTGGCCACCCTCGAGCGCCTCGAACGGCTCTGGTCTGACCTGTCCCGCCGCGACGTATGGCCGGCAGGACCCTTGCTGACCGCGACCCAGCTCCTCCGTCGTCGCCCGGCAGTGAACGGCAACGGCGGCTTGCGACGGGCCGTGGAGCGCTTCTTGCCCGGGGCAACCTTTGCCGACCTGGAGGTGCCCTTCACCTGTGTGGCCACCTCCCTCGTGACGGGGGGCGAGCGCTGGTTCAGCGAAGGACCGCTGGTCGAGGCCGTCCTGGCCTCGTCGGCGGTTCCCGGCCTGCTTCCTCCGGTGGAGATTGACGGCGAGGCGCTCATCGACGGGGCCGCCGTGTGCACCGTGCCTCTGGCCAGAGCGCTCGAGTTGGGGGCGACCCGGGTGTTCGTCCTTCAGATCAAGGACCTCGACGTCACCCCCCGCCACCCCCGTCGGCCCCTCGAGGTGGTCCAGCGGGCCTTCGCCATCTCCCGGAACTTCCGCTTCCTCCACGAGATGGCGACTCTGCCCGACGGGGTCGAGGCCCACGTCCTTCCGTCAGTGCCTTGGCCGCGATTCCGCTACGACGGCTTCAGCCGGACCGCGGAGCTCGTCGAGCGCTCCCGGGTCGCCGCCGCGACCTACCTCGACTCCCGAAACATCGGCCATCCTCCCGACACCGGGGGCGCACAGGGGTAGCGTCGCACCATGTCGGAGTCCCGCCCCGTGAACCTGAGCACCACCGGACCGCCCGAGACGGTCCTCGACCCCGAGGCCGACGAGGCGCTCGAGGCACTGGCGTCAGCCCTCGAGGAACCCGAGGATCGTCGCCGTGATGCCGTGTCGGCCGTGGTGGCCGACCACCCCCGCTTCCTCGACGGCTGGGCTCGACTGGGGACGTTGGCACGCGATGACGTCGAGGCCTACGCCTACTTCCGGGTGGGGTACCACCGGGGACTCGACCGCCTCCGCCAGTCGGGCTGGCGCGGATCCGGCTTCGTCCGCTGGCGCCACCAGGCCAACCAGGGCTTTCTGCGCGCCGTCCAGGGCTTGGCCCGCCAGGCCGATGCCATTGGCGAGACCGACGAAGCACGACGGTGCCGCCAGTTCCTCAGCCAACTCGACCCCGACCTTCGTGAGGAATCCTGAGGGCCCGGCCGGCCCGGAGGCGCGAGCCGCCAGCCGTTCCACCATCGTGGGTGTCCGTCGCCTGATCCGAGCCGTCGGGCTGGCCGCGCTCGTCGCTGCCTGCGCCGGTCGGGGCGACGATGGTGCCGACCTGGCCCGGTCCGTGGCGTCGACCACCGGCGAGGGTTCCTCCAGCAGCTCCAGCCCCTCGACGGCGGCGGCGCCGGCCACCACGGCAGCTCCGACCCTCACATCGCTGCTCCCGGTCGGCGACATCGTGCTCGGCCCACTCGGGCTCGGCGTGGTCGACTTCGGGGTGGAGGCGGCCACGGCCCTCGCTGCGCTCGAAGCCCGCTTGGGACCCCCTGTCGACGACCGACCCCTCGGATCCTGCCCGAGTGGCGAAGTCGACCGTGTGGTGCAATTCGCCGAACTGTCCGTGCTCATCGACGTGGCCGGGGGGACCGAACGCTTCGTCGCCTGGGATCTCGGCGAGCCCTCCACCGGTCGGCCGCGCCTCACCACGACCGAGGGCATCGGTATCGGAACCAGCGTGGCCGAGCTGCGATCCGTCTACGGAGACCGTCTCCGGCTCTCGGGGGACGATCCCTTCGGCCCCGCCTTCGAGGTGGAGGTCGGTCCTCCCGCTCGCCTGGGAGGAAGCCTGACCGGGACCTCGGACAATGCCGTGGTGGCCACGTTGTCCGGCGGGACGGCCAGCTGCGCTCCGTAGCCGGCGGTTAGCTGGCCCGGCGGCTCCCCTTGGC
>DASZDM010000013.1:0-1535 GCA_035942015.1 Acidimicrobiales bacterium
CTGGTGCGCTATCGAGCCAAGCTGGTGGCCCTGCGCTCGGGGCTGAAAGCCCAGGTGCACGCCGTGCTGGCCAAACAGGGAGTGCTGCCCACCCTCAACGACCTGTTCGGCCCCCAGGGCCAGTCGCTGTTGGATCACACCCCCCTCGACGAGGCCTACACCATCCGGGTGGAGTCGCTGCGCGACCTCATCGAGATCTACGACCGCGAGGTCGCCATGGTGCAGCGCCACATCCACCAATGGCTGCGCGGCGACGCCGGCTACCACGCCATCCAGGCCATCCCCGGCGTCGGTCCCCCCCTGGCGGCGATCTTCGTGGCCGAGATCGGCGACATCCACCGCTTCCCTTCCCCGCGGCACCTGTGCTCGTGGGCCGGCATGACCCCCAAGCACATCGAGTCCGACACCAAGGTCATCAGGGGCCGCATCACCCGCATGGGCTCCACCCTGGTGCGCTGGGCGGCCACCGAGGCGGTGGTGCGCTATCACGGCGGTCCCGCCATCGGCCCTGCCTACCGGCGAATCGCCGAGCGGCGTGGCCGCAAGGTGGCCCGGGTGGCCGCCGCCCGCAAGCTTCTCACCCTCGTCTACTACGGCATGCGGGACGGCCACATCCGCGTGCTTGCCGAGGCCGGGTGACGGTTCGGCACAGCCCAGGCGCGAGCTCGCCTATCGGCGTGACCCCCACCTTCGTGGCGAGGTCGTCTACGTGAATGAGCCCGCCTGGTGCTGGCCGCAACGCTCCATGCTCCGCTGCAGGACGAAGGGATGCCCGGCACCGAACCTCTCGGCTGCCCTTGCCCACGTTCGATGGGATCTGGAGTGAGAACCAGCGTGTGCCCCTGTCGTCAACCGTGAGGAGATCCCGCTAGGCCCTTCCCTGGACAGCATGCGCCACGTCTCGCCGGCGTCAAGGCCAAGCCGCTTC
Source organism: Acidimicrobiales bacterium (assembly GCA_035942015.1). Taxonomy (GTDB): domain Bacteria; phylum Actinomycetota; class Acidimicrobiia; order Acidimicrobiales; family CADCSY01; genus JADDRA01. Next base: position 929 of record DASZDM010000013.1, read on the forward strand.
GCGGTGGCTACCGCCAGGCCTTGACCCCGCCTCGCCGTCGGCGCGCGCCTGCAGTCAGGAAGGGCTCCCACCTCTCCGGCGCTTCCGGCGTCGACTCGTGCGAGAAGCGGTCTTGACAACGACACTGGGCTCCTCCTGGTCGGTGATCCGCGAGCGTTACGGGCGGGGCCTATGCGATCTCGGGGCAGTGGAGGTCGATGACCAGTCTCGTGAGCTGCTCTCCGCGGGTAGTGAGCAGGGCGAGGTTCTCGTCGGTCATAGCTGAGAGGTTGGTCGGGTACCCGACGACCGCGTCTCGGGGAACGAGATCAGGCGGCCGAAGCGGAAGCGCCGTGTCGTGCATGCCGAGCAGCGGAAGCGCGAACCCTCGAAGCGCGCCGGAGGCTCGCTGCTCGTGCAGGAGCGACTTACCGCCGTCCTGCACTTTTCGATACACGGACTCGAACGACCGCTTCATCCGCGTGAACCACCAGAGCGGCCACTTGTCGACATCGAGGACGCCTTGGCCCGCGTCGGCAGACACGATGGAGTCGACAGGGTGGACGTTGGTGCTGTATCGGCTGGATCGTCCGGGTTCGAGGGCGGTGATACCAAGGTTGTCGTACAC
>DASZDM010000014.1:0-2471 GCA_035942015.1 Acidimicrobiales bacterium
AAGAAGGAGCCTCGACGGCGGGATGCTGGTCGTGTAGGAGTACAACCGTGGTGCACCCGACGCGCCGATGGGAGCGCTGGCCCGGAGGCCGCGCCGGGGAGGATGGAGCTTGAGGCGGCGGCGGCGGGATGAGCAACGGCGGGGAGAAGGCAGCGCTGCTCTGGCCAAGCTCGGCCTCTCTGCCGGGGACCGGGTGCGGTCTCGCAGGCGAAAGGGAGGGCGGTGGCGGAAGGGCGTCGTCTCAGGGGTCCACAAGGACGGCAGCATCGCTTTGCACGACGAGGACGGCCGGGCCCGGGCCATCTCTGCCGAACGCCTGGAACTCCGGACCACAGGGCCTAGAGGAGCGACAACCTGGGAGCCGTTGCCGGAACACGCGGCAAGACCAGAACAGCTGCGTTTGCTATAGGGAGGCACAGGTCGCATTGGGAGCACGCGGTCGGCAGGTAGGTGGTGCGGATGGGCGTCGCCGGGGAGGGGAATCCGACCGTGCGGCCTGACGGGACCACCAGCCCGCACCAATGCTCGACCTGCGGGCCGCAGGAATCGCCCGATCCGCCTCCGGGAGGCCGCCGGTTCGGCTGCGCGGAGATGCTCCATGGCGTTGCGGGCGGACCCGTAGCGGCGCACCAGCGCCTCCCTCGGTGACAGTGGGCCTATGCGCCACACTGTGGCGTCCCATCCCCGAAGGCCCCGGCGGCCTTGACGATGCAGACGCAGAGAGGAATGGAATATGCGCCCCGTAGGTGATGACCAACCCGCCGAGCAACCCCCTACGGCCGTCGTCCACCACGTCCTGGGGAGGTTCGGCCTCAGCATCGCCAAGCTCTACGGAGGCTCGAACGCGGGCGCATACGTCGCAGTACCGATCGGCCTCGTGCAACTCTCCATGACGATCGACGACCACCCTTCGGGCGACCTCTACGACGTGTACAACTGGGAGGACGAGATCTATCTCGAGGGCGACCTCGAGGTGCAGGTCTTCCACTGGGCGTACAGCCTGCCCAGCAGCATCGCCGTAGGCCTTTGGCCGGCACTCGTCACCGATCCTCGCAGTGGTGGTGGGCCTCATTGGCCTCTACGTCCCGCTCACCGGCCGGTGTACTTCTACCTGACCACGGACTTCGGCAGGGACATGCACGCCGTGACGGAGGCCACCGGGATGACGCGAGAGGAGATGCTGGAGCAAGCGGTGTTCGACACGGCCGAGCACAAGGAACTGCTCGATCTCCTCGAGGGCCGCTGGGCCCGGCGTCGACTACGGGCTCGACGGGGAGCAGAACCCATCATCGGTCGGGACGACCTGTCGCCCTGGCATCTCGGCCGGAGAGCGAATCGCATTTCGCCAGGCGAGGTGGTGGCCGTGTCGTGTTGGCCCGGTTACCCGCCCGTGGAGTTGAGGGCTGCCCCAGCGTGCGCCGGCGAAGATACCCCGCAGGGAGTGTGGCTGTGTGTCGTGCACAATCGAGAGCTCCGGCGCGCCGGCGACATGGAACGACACACCTTCACGGCCGATGACGCCGACCACCTTCTCGCTTGGCTCTGCAGCGAGCACGGTCTCGAAGCCCCACCGTAGAGCTCGACAGAGGGCTGAATGGGGGGGGAACGGCGCCGCGGGCGGCGCCGAAGGACGACAGGCCGTCAGGCCGTCAGGCCGGGAAGCAGCTGCAGAGTTGCCATCTCTCCGCACCAACCACCCCAACCTGGCGTTTCCACGGCCGCTACGGCGATCCTGTGGGGCGGTTTCCGGACCTTTGCTCCCCGGAAGGGGGCGACCGGAGCCGGGCCAGTGGTGCCTGGCGTGGTGTCGAGACGCGTGACCGGCCGAAGGAAGTGTCGCCTCAGGAGGTCGAAGCGGCGCTGGCGGGGCGGCGGCGTCGAGAGGCGCGGCGAGCCAGCCGGGTCTTGCCCCCGTAGTAGCTGATCGGTGCCTTCATGGCGCCAGCCCGCGGATCACCCGGGCCAGCGCCTCGATGGTGTCCATCGACGGGACAGGACCGACGTGCCACCGTCCGCAGAACACGCACCGGTAGGCCGACACGTCGTCACCGAGGCGGCGCCGCTGCTCGGCGAGGCGATGCGCCGCCGTCACCCCCAGGCGTGGCTTGCTTCCGCACACCCGCCGCCGGAGCGCCTTCCTGGGTTCGGGGCGCAGCGGCGGAGCCGACCGGCTCGCCTGTTCCGCGTCCACCGACGGGCGGTGCCCGGCCACCACCACGTCCCCAGCACCCGGCGCCGCCGCCGTCGACTTCCCCACACCGCAAAAGTCGTCGGCCACCTCAAGGCTCGACCCACGCAGCCTCACGCGGCGCCCTTCTGGAGGTGGCGGTAGACGGTGCGAGTGGTAATGCCGAGCTGCTCAGCGATCTCGGGTGGGGGAACACCTCGTTGCGCCAGGCGGGCCACCGCCAGCTCGGTTGAGCCGGGAACTCGTCGCTTGCGCCGGATCCGGCGGCGCTCCGCCTCGGAGG
>DASZDM010000015.1:0-13625 GCA_035942015.1 Acidimicrobiales bacterium
CCATCTGGCCGGTGGGCGTCTTGCCCAGGACGGCCTCGTTCAGTGCCGGGTAGGAGGTCGGTCCCGTGCCCGTCGACGAGAAGACGTCCACGGTCACCCGGAGGCGCATGCGCTCCTGCACCTGGTGATCGCCGGCGAAGAACCGGCGGAGCGACGGGCACAGATGCTGGGGCTCGACCTCCGCCAGATAGCCGAGATGGCCGAGGTTGACGCCGATGACCGGGATCCGATCGTCTCCCACGAGGTCGACGGTGCGCAACATCGTGCCGTCGCCACCGAGGCTGACGGCCACGTCGAGGCCGGTGGTGAGCTCCTCATCACGACACGCCAGGTGGGCCAGATCGGCGTGGCGGGCGTCGGTCCCGGGGAGACGGACCTCGTGGCCCTCGGCCAGCAGCCAGTTGGCGGCGTGGCGGGTCAGCTCGACCGCCTCGGGTCGCTGGTGATGGAGGAAGAAGGCGACGCTGGCCATGTCAGGCGACCGGCCTTCCCAGGTGGCGTCGGACGGCCTCCTCCACCACGGCGTCGAGGTCGATCACGAACGAGGCGACAGAAGGATGCTCGGGCCGGACCAGGTGAACCAGGAACTCGACGTTGCCCTGGGCGCCGGTAATGGGGGAGACCGTAGCGCCGACCAGCGCAGCTCCCAGAGCCTCCACCGCTACCACCACCTCCCCGAGAACCCGCCGCCACACGAGCGGGTCACGCACGACCCCCTTGCCCCGGCTCGCCTCCCGGCGGCCGGCCTCGAACTGCGGCTTCACCAGCGTCACCACCGCGGCACCGGGCGTGGCCAGAGCCAGCAGCGACCCCAACACGGCTCGAAGCGAGATGAAGGACAGGTCGGCAACCACCACGTCGACGAAACCGCCGACATCGTCGACCGTGATGGATCGGATGTCGGTACGCTCGCGGACCTCCACCCGCGGGTCGCCGCGGAGGCGCTCGTGGAGCTGGCCGTATCCGACGTCGATGGCGACCACCCGGCTCGCGCCCCGCTGCAACAGACAGTCGGTGAAGCCGCCGGTGGACGAACCGGCGTCGAGACCACGGGCGCCGGTGACGTCGAGCGAGAAGTGCTCCAGGGCGGCGTCGAGCTTGATTCCGCCGCGGGAAACAAACCGCGAGGGAGGCCCCAGCACCTCGATGGGCTGGCCGGCAGCCACCAGGTGGGCCGCCTTGGTCGCCGGCGCACCCGCCACCGTGACGCGGCCGGCCTGGATCTCAGCCAGCGCACTGGTGCGGCTGGACACCAGGCCGCGGCGTACCAACTCCGTATCGAGCCGCCGGCGCACGCCGCCAACGTAGCGAGGCTGGCATCCTCCGGGGGAGTATGTTGACGAGATGCCCAGGCTGCGCAACGCCAGGCCGCGCTGCTCAGCCAGCCGGTCCAGTTCGGCGAAGCCGGCGTCAGCGGATCACCGCTGACGCACGTGTGAATGTTCCCTCTCCGGGACGAGAACCCCACCACGCGGGTGCCCTACGTCACCATCCTGCTCATCCTGGTCAACATCGGGGTGTACTTCCTGATCCAGCCCCAGGGCCAGCAGCTCTTCGGTGGAGTCGACACCGAGATGGAGTCGAACCGCTTCACCTTCGAGTACGCCGCCATCCCGTGTGAGGTCACTTCCGGCGAGCCACTCTCGGTCGAGGAGTTTCCCACCGGCCAGGACGACATCGACAGCTGTGGCCAGGGCGGGGAACAGCCGGCCTTCCCCGACAAGCAGGTATGGCTGGCCGTGGTGTTCTCGATGTTCTTCCACGGCAGCGTGTTGCACCTGGGCGGGAACCTTCTGTTCCTATGGGTCTTCGGCAACAACATCGAAGACCACCTCGGTGCGGCGCGCTATCTGGTCTTCTACCTCATCGCCGGCATCGTGGCCACACTCGCCCACGTCGCCGTCCAACCCGACAGCACCATCCCCCTGGTGGGCGCGTCGGGAGCGGTCGCCGGCGTCATGGGTGCCTATCTGGTGTGGTTTCCCAATGCGCCCGTGCTCACCGCTTTCTTCTTCATCTTCGTGCTGTTCCGGGAGATTGCGGCGAAGTGGCTCCTCGGCTTCTGGCTCATCTCCCAGTTCTTCATCAACCCCAACGCCGGGGTGGCGTGGGTCGCCCATGTCGGGGGCTTCGTGTTCGGCGCAGCCATCGCCCTCATCATCCGCTTCAGCCGAGGGGCCCGCACCATCGCATGGCGGGACAGCTATCTCGAGTCGAGCGCTGATCCGTTCTCGGGCCGCGGACGCCGCTCGCCTTACTGAGGACTACGGCCGGCTCAACTCGGCATCGACCAGCGTGGCGAGGTCGTCGGCTACCACATCGGGTCCCGGATCGACGGAGAGGCTGTCGGCGGAGGTGATGCCGCTCAGCACGAGGCCGAAGCGGGCCCCGAGCGCTCCCGCCAGACCCCCGTCGGTCGACGGCTTGTCGCCCACCACCAGGTGATCACCATCACCGACGTGCTCGCGCACCAGCGCGACCATGGCGGCGTGGGGTTTGCCGGCCACTTCTGGCTCGACCCCGGCTGCGGTAGCCACCGCAGCAAGGATCGAGCCGGCTCCCGGAATGGGTCCATCGGCGTCGGGATAGGTGGGGTCGTCGTTGGTCCCGATGAGGCGGGCTCCCTGCCACACGGCGCGGTGCGCTACCCGGAGCCGCTGGTAGTCGAAGGTCTGGTGGAAGCCGACGACCACGGCATCGACCGGGCCCTCGCGCGCCACGGTGACGCCCCGGCGCTCGAGGGCCTCGATCACACCGGGGCCCCCACAGGCCAGGGCGCTGGTGCCGGGTTCGAGTATCGACGCCGCCGCCAACGCAGAAGTGATGACCACGTCCTCCGCATCGATGCCCATCGACGCCAGCTTCGCCTCCTGGTCACGCACCTTGGCCTCGGCGTTGTTGGTGACGAAGACGACCCCGATGCCGGCCGACCGCAGACGAGCCACGGCATCGGCCGAGCCCTCGATGAACTCCTTACCTCTCCAAATCACGCCGTCGAGATCGATCACCCAAGCCATACCGCAACCTAGCCAGCCCCGACCTGCTAGGCAGAGTGCGTGCCCCGATTCGAACCCTTCGCCGGCCTCCGCTACCGGATGTCCGCTGACATCGACGACGTGGTGGCGCCACCCTACGACGTGATCGACGAGGCCCAGCGAGAGGCTCTGGCGGCGCGAAGCCCGTTCAACGCCGTGCACGTGGAGGTGCCGGTGGAAGAGGAGGGTGGTGGCGACCGCTACCTACGGGCCGCTCGCCTGCTGCGGGAGTGGCGGCAGAAGGGCATCGTCGCGCCCGACGACCCTGCCGCGTTGTACCTCTACAGGATGGGCTACCACGACGAGGACGGGACCCCCCGCCAGACCACCGGGGTCATCGGCGCGCTCGAGCTCTCCGTCCCCGGCGACGGTGACGTCCTCCCCCACGAGGAGACCACCCCTCGGGCCAAGGGCGACCGGCTGCAGTTGCTGGAGGCGACCAAAGCCAACCTGTCGCCCATCTGGTGTCTCTCGTTGGGCCGGCACCTCAGCTACCTCGCCGATCCGCTCGGGCCTCCTTTCGCCCGTTGCACCGATGAGGAAGGCGTGCATCACCGGATCTGGCGGGTGACGTCGCCGGCCGTGTTGGAGGGCCTGGTCGAGGTGGTCGAATCGGCCCCGGTGATCATCGCCGACGGTCATCACCGCTACGAGACGGCCCTCGCCTACCGCGACCGGCTGCGGGCCGACGGCGCCGGGGAGGGTCCCCATGACTTCGTCATGGCCCTGGTGGTCGAGCTGGCGGAGGACGAGCTGTCGGTCCGGGCGATCCACCGGGTGCTCAGTGGCCTACCCCCCGATCTCGACGTGGTCGAGGCCCTTTCGCCATGGTTCTCCTCTGTGCCCGCACCCGGGCACGGCATCTCACCGGCCTCGATGGTCGAGGCCGGTGCCCTCGGCCTGGTCCTTCCCGACGGCACCTCCTGTCTTCTGGTGCCCAAGGCCGACACCTTCCCCGACGAGCTCCCCGACCTCGACGCCAGCCGGCTCGAGGTCGCCCGTGCCGGACTGCCGCCCCATGAGGTCGCCTACCAAGCCGGCACGGAACCCTCGGTCGCGCACGTCGCCGGCCGGGCCGGTTCCGCCGCGGTGCTGCTGCGCCCGGCAACCGTCGAGCAGATCGGCGAGAGTGCCCGCCGTGGTGTGCGCATGCCTGCGAAGACGACGTACTTCCACCCCAAGCTCCGTACCGGCATGGTTTTCCGCTCCGTCGCCGGTTAGGCCCGCTTCGCTCGGCGCCCAAAACTGGTGCCACCTTCGGCGGCACTGTCGCCGCTCCGACAGGGCAAGCCTCGCATCGCTCGGCGCCCTGTCGTTGTAAGGTTGGCCATGGCCAAGAAGCGGCAACCGACTCGGGAGGAGATCGAGCAGGAAGCAGCGGCCGAGCTGAACCGTTCGATGAGGCGGTCGCTCCCTCCGTCGTCGCCGTCGGGCTACGCCACCCCCATGGCCCCCGAGAACCCCTCCGCCTGGAGTCAGGACCCCGGCTCCTCCCGAGGGTCCGCCGGTGCCGGTAGCTGGGTCACCGACGGCTTGACGAGCTCCGAGGAAGAGGAGACGGTCACTGAGTTGGCCATCCAGCAGATGGCCGAACGGTGGGGCGGCAAAGGGTCGCTCGAGGACCACGTGATCTCCCGGGTGAACCCGACGGAGGCCGAGGACGCCCGTGACCGGGCTCTGCGCCAGGCCATGGCCAACCAGGCCCGCTTCGCCAAGCCGGTCCGCCGGGTACAGGTGCCACAAGGCTCCTCAGGTGGGTTCTCCGGCAGCTGGACCTCCTCTCCGACAGCGAACACCAGCAAGCGCATGGTGTGGGAGTCGGCGCTGCCCACCAAGGATCTGTCCTCCCAGGAACAAGCTGAGGAGCCGTCCATGGAGCGCGCGCCGGTCAGGGCCCGGGCAAAGGCGAAGAAGGCTCCGGCCAAGAAGGCTCCGGCCAAGAAAGCTCCGGCGAAGAAGGCTCCGGCCAAGAAGACGGCGAGGAAAGGTACCGCTGCACGGAAGCGAACGGGGCGCTGACAGTGCCCGAACCCGCCGCCGGTCTCAGTCGGGCGATCCACCGGGTACGACACGTTGCCTTCGGCGAGCGCACCGGCTACGACGGATCGACCCTGACCGTCGATCGGGACGCCGCCATGGCTCGCCTCGCGTCGCCGGCGCTCGAACGCATCGATCTGTCGTGGGCGTCACCGGGCGAGCCCGTCCGCATCGTGAAGATCCTCGACGCCGTGGAGCCCCGCACCAAGGGCCCGGGCGGGGGCGGCATCTTCCCCGGCTTCGTGGGCCCGGCCCGGCCCCAGGGTCGAGGCATCACCCATGTGCTGCAGGGGGTGGCGGTGGTGGCTGCCGGCTTCCTTCCCCGGGCCCAGGAGGCGGTGGTGGAGATGTCCGGTCCGGTGGCCGAGCTGTCGCCACTCGGCGCCACCCACAATCTGGTGGTCACCTTCGCCAAGGCGCCGGCGTCCAGCTGGGAAGAGGTCGACCTGGCCCTGCGCCGAGGTCTCCTCGCCCTCGCCGCCTCCCTGGCCGAGGCCGCCCTCGAGGTCGATCCTGACACGGTGGAGGAACTGCCCGCCCAGGTCCCCCTCGCCGCCGGCGATCTGCCCCGGGTGGGCGCGGTGGTCAACCTGCAGACGCAGGGCGCATTCAAGGACGTCTTTGTCCACGGACGCAGCTTCGCCGGCTCCTGGCCCACCCTCCTCGACCCCAACGAGCTGGACGACGGCGCGGTGGTGAGCGGCCAGTTCGGCCACCCCGCCCTGAAGAACCCGACCTTTCTCCACCAGAACAACCCCGTCGTCGCCGCGCTGCGGGCTCGCCACGATGTCGACCTTCGCTTCGCCGGCGTGGTCATTTGTCCCGAGCCCGTCGACCAGGATTCCAAGGCGGCCACGGCGGCGGTCACCGCTCGCCTGTGCGCCCTGGCCGGTTTCGACGCCGCCGTGATCACCAAAGAGGGTGGCGGCAACGCCGATGCCGACATTGCCCTCAAGATGGACGAGCTCGACGACCTGGGCATCGTGGCCGTGGGCCTCTTCGCCGAGATGCCCGGCCCGGACGGCACCGGCCCTTCCATCGTTGTTCCGCCCAGCCGGGCCACGGCCATGATCAGCACCGGGAACTACGACGAGCCCCTCGTGCTGCCGGCGGTGGAACGGGCCCTCGGCGGTGACTCGGTCCACCTGGTCGACCTCCCGGCAACCGATGAGCTCACCCTGCCCACCGCGGTGATCTACTGCTCGCTCAGCCCCCTCGGGTGGAGCTCCCTGCGCTGCGAGGATGCCGCGTGAGCGTCACGCGGGTCGTCCATTACGTCAACCAGTTCTTTGCCGGCCGAGGCGGCGAGGACGCAGCCGGCGCCGGTCCCGACCGGGTGGACGGTGCCGTCGGCCCCGGGCGTCGCCTGGACCAGCTCCTCGGGGACGACTTCGAGGTCGTGGCCACGGTGCATTGTGGCGACGACGACGCCAGCGGACGTCCGGAGGCCATCGAGGAAATCCTCGCCCTCGTCCAGGCCGAGCAACCGGATCTGCTCGTCGCCGGCCCCGCGTTCACGAGCGGCCGCTACGGCCTGGCCTGCGCCCGTCTGGCTGCGGCGGCCACCGCCGCCGGCGTGGCCGTGGTCGCCGCCATGCACCCGGACAATCCGGGTGTGGACGAGGCCAAGGGTGCGCCGGTGGTTGCCTCGGGTGCCGCCGCCCGCGAAATGGGCCCATCCCTCGACCGCCTGGCCGCGGCGGCCAAGATCGTCGCCTCCGGCCGGGCCCTCACCGCCGACGACGGGCGGGTGGGCCGGCCTCGCCGGGTGGTCTCGACCGCCGACAAGCCGGCTGCCGTGCGCGCCGTCGACCTGGCTCTCGCCCGGTTGCGAGGCGATGGGAACGCCACCGAGATCCCCTTGCCGAACTTCGACCAAGTCACGCCGGCACCGCCCGTCGACGACCTCTCCTCGATCACCCTGGCGCTGGTGACCGAGGGTGGGCTCGTGCCCGAAGGCAACCCCGACCGGCTCGAGTCGGCCCGAGCCACCCGCTGGATGCGCTACCCGATCGACGGCGCCGATGCGCTGGTCTCGGGCGACTACCAGTCCGTCCATGGTGGGTTCTCAACCGTCTACGCCAATGCGGATCCCCATCGCATCGTGCCCCTCGACATCGTCCGGGAGCTGGCCGACGCCGGGACCATCGGCGGCGTCCACGACACCTACCTGGTCACCACCGGCAACGGAACTTCGGTGGGCAACGCCCGACGCTTCGGCGTCGAGTGGGCGGCCGACCTGCGCCGGTCAGGTGCCCGAGCCGCCATACTGACGGCCACGTGAGGGACCGGAACGCGTTGCGGGGCAACGCTGGCCAAGGAGTTGGAGCGGGCGGGTATCACCACCGCCCTGCTCTGCAACCTGGTCTCCATCGCCAAGCGGGTGGGGGCGCCTCGCATCGTGCCCACGCGGGGCATACCGTTCCCCACGGGCGATCCTTCGCTCCCTCCGGCGGAGGAACAGGCATGGCGCCGGCGACTGGTGGAGCGGGCCCTGCAGGCGCTGACGACGGCGGTCCCGGCTCCTACGGTGTTCGAGCTCGACGAGATGACCAACGGAAGGAACGTTTGAGATGAGCGGACCGGTTGTCGTGTGCGCCAGCCAGGTGCTCGCCCACGTCCCTCACCTGGCGCCTCACGGCTCCAAGCCGGCCCGGGAGCTGCCCGGCAACGCCGAGGTGGAAGCGAAGTTCCTCGCCTCACTGCGCGACTTCGACGCGGCGGTGGCCTACCCACCCCATCAGGCGTACGTGGGCAGCGTGCACCCACGCCACCTCCCGGCCCGACCGTGGACATCGGTCTCCGACGGCGGGGCGTCGCGGTGGGCGGGGGGCGGCGAGCTCATGCCGGAGGAGGAGTTCCTGGGCCTGTTGGCCAGCGTGGACACCGCCGGGTTGACCACGCTGGGCCAGGGCTTGGCCAGCCGGGCCCTCGGCGCCTTGGAATCCCACCCGCTGGCCAAGTACTTCGACATGCCGCAGTTGGAGAAGGCCCGAGGCGATGCCGAACAGGCCGCCTCCGGAATCGGCGCCTGTCCGATCGACCTCGGAGGCGGCGGTCCCGAGGCGGTGGTGCGCCCCGGTGACGAGTTCGACCAGTCGCTCGCCGGCCCGGTGATGCTGGAGAACCTGGCGGCCAAGGCCAGCGCCACCCTCGCCCTGCTCCATCTGCTTCATGACCACGACGTCGAGCCGGCGTCGATCGACTACGTCCTCGGCTGCGGCGAGGAGGCCATCGGCGATCGCTACCAGCGGGGCGGCGGCAACCTGGCCAAGGCGGTGGCCGAGTCGGCCGGGTGCACCGAGGCCTCGGGTGCCGACATCAAGGACTTCTGCGCCGCGCCAGTGCCCGCGCTGGTCATCGCCGCCAGCCTGGTGCAGGCCGGCGTCTTCCAGCGGGTGGCGGTCGTCGCCGGCGGCAGCCTGGCCAAGTTGGGCATGAAGTTCCAGGGCCACCTCCGCCACGACCTGCCCGTGCTGGAGGACGTCATCGGCGGTGCGGCCTTCCTGGTCCAGGCCGACGACGGCGCTTCCCCCACCATCCGGCTCGACAGCGTGGGCCGGCACCGGGTGGCTGCAGGTGGCGCGGCCGCCCAGATCATGGAGTCGCTGGCGCTGGAACCGCTGACCCGCCTCGGAATGACCACCACCGACGTCGACGACTTCGCCACCGAGCTCCACAACCCCGAGGTGACCGAGCCCCAGGGATCGGGCAACGTCCCCGAGCGCAACTACCGCACGCTGGCCGCCCTGGCCATGCGTCGAGGCGACATCGCCCGCGACGAGATGGACGCCTTCGTGGCCGAGCGGGGCATGCCCGGCTTCGCGCCCACCCAGGGCCACCTGGCGTCCAGCCTGTGCTACCTGCCGCACGCCCTCGACCGCCTGACGTCGGGCGACGCCACCCGGGCCATGCTCATCGCCAAGGGGAGCCTCTTCCTCGGGCGCATGTCACAGTTGTCCGACGGGATGAGCGTCGTCCTCGAGCGCAACCCGTCCCGAACCTGACCCGAAACCCGTTGAGAGAGAAGGAGGTGAGCCCATGTTGAAGGACAAACAGGTCGTCGCCCTCGGAGAGCGCGACGGCGTCTCCGGCCCGTCCATCGCCGCGTGTGCGGAGGCGGCCGGCGCCACGGTGGCGTTTGTCGCCACCGAGTGCTTCGTTTGAACGGCCGCAGGAGCCATGGACCTGGACAGCCAGGAGCAGATCCTCAAGCTGTCGGAGACCCACGGAGCCTCGTCGCTCGTGGTGATCATCGGTGCCCCCGATCCCGAGGCCGCCGAGATCACCGCCGAGACGGTGACGACCGGGGATCCCTCCTATGCAGGTGCTTTGGCCGGGGCCCAGTTGGGCCTCGACGTATACCACATCCTCGATGACGCCATCCGCAACGAGGTCCCCGATGATGTCTGGGAGGCCCAGATCGGAGTGATGTCCGACGTGCTCGACGCCACCGCCCTGGCCACGGCGGTGGGGAACATGCGCAAGCAGGGAGGCGGCGAGGGAAGCTGACCAAGCCAGACGCGGGGCCCGCCAACCTCCTGCTGCGGGATCACCTCGCCGGCGCCGGCGCCGGGGTCGACGCCGCGCTCGAAGCCTTTCTGGCGTGGGCGGCGGCATCGGGCCTGGCCCTGTATCCGGCCCAGGAGGAGGCCGTGTTGGAGGCCTTCGCCGGCAACAACGTCATCGTCTCGACCCCCACCGGCTCGGGCAAGTCGTTGGTGGCCCTGGCCGCCCACGTCGCGGCACTGGCCCGGGGCCAGCGCAGCTTCTATTCCGCCCCCATCAAGGCGCTGGTCAGCGAGAAGTTCTTCGCCCTGTGTCACCAACTCGGCTCCGACCGGGTCGGGATGCTCACGGGTGACGCCAGCGTCAACCCCGGCGCACCGCTCGTCTGCTGCACGGCCGAGATCGTGGCCAACCTCGCGCTACGCGAGGGCGAGCACGCCCCGGTCCACCAGGTGGTCATGGACGAGTTCCACTTCTACGCCGACCCCGACCGGGGCTGGGCCTGGCAGGTGCCCCTCCTTTCCCTGCCCCAGGCCCAGTTCGTGCTCATGTCGGCCACGCTGGGCGACGTCCGGCGATTCCAGGCCGACCTGTCGGTCCGCACCGGGCGGACGACGGCCGTCGTCCGCAGTGCCGAACGTCCGGTACCCCTCGACTTCGAGTACCGCCACACCCCGCTCCACGAGTCGATCGACGAGCTGCTGGCAACCGCTCGGGCCCCGGTCTACGTGGTGCATTTCACCCAGGCGGCGGCGGTCGAGCGGGCCCAGTCGCTGATGAGCGTCAATGTCTGCACCAAGGCGGAGAAGGAGGCGCTGGCCGACGCCATCGGCGACTTCCGCTTCAGCGCCGGCTTCGGGCGCTACCTCTCCCGCTACGTGCGCCACGGGATCGGCGTCCATCACGCCGGGATGCTGCCCAAGTACCGCCTGCTGGTGGAAAAGCTGGCCCAGGAGGGACATCTCAAGGTGGTGTGCGGAACCGACACACTCGGCGTTGGGATCAACGTCCCCATCCGTACGGTGCTGTTCACCCAACTGTGCAAGTACGACGGCACCCGCACCCGGCTTCTCAGTGCCCGGGAGTTCCACCAGGTCGCCGGACGGGCCGGGCGGGCCGGCTACGACGTGGCCGGGACCGTTTGGGCCCAGGCGCCCGAGCACGTCATCGACAACGAGCGGGCATTGGCCAAGGCCGATGACGCCGGCAAGAAGCGCCGAAAGGTGGTGCGGCGCAAGCCACCGGAGCGGGGGTTCGTACCCTGGAACGACGAGACCTTCTCCCGCCTGACCACGGCCGAGCCCGAGATCCTGGAGTCGAGCTTCGCCGTATCGCACTCGATGCTGCTCAACGTGCTCGACCGGGACCACGGCGGGGTGGTGGCGCTCAAACGGCTGCTGGTCGACAACCACGAGCCTCGGGCCAGCCAGCGCCGGCACATCCGCCGGGCCGTGGCCATCGCCCGTTCCCTGTTGGGCGCCGGCGTGATCGAGCGGGCGGCGGACGGTGCTGGAGGCGTCGAAGCCCGCGTCAACGTCGACCTCCAGTCCGACTTCTCCCTCAACCAACCGTTGTCGCTCTTCGTGCTGGAGGCGCTCGGCCACCTCGACGCCGAATCGCCCGCCTACGCCCTCGACGTCCTGTCGTTGGTGGAGGCGACCCTGGAGAACCCGTCGGCGGTGCTGGCCGCCCAGCTGTCGAAGCTCAAGACCGAGACGGTGAGCGAGCTCAAGGCCCGGGGGGTGGAGTACGAGGAGCGCATGGCCATCCTGGACAGCCTCGAGTACCCCAAGCCCCTGCGGGAGTTCACCTACGACCTGTTCGACGCCTACCGGGTCGTGCACCCCTGGGTGGAGGACCACAACATCGCTCCCAAGTCGGTGGCGCGTGATCTCTACGAGCGGGCCATGGGCTTCGCCGACTACGTCGGCCACTACGGCCTGGCCCGGGTCGAGGGTCTGGTGCTGCGTTACCTGGGCGCCGCCTACAAGGGTCTCGTCCAGAACGTGCCCGAGGACGCCAAGACCGATGACGTGCTCGACCTGACGGAATGGCTGGGCGAGACGGTACGCCAGGTCGACTCCAGCCTCCTCGACGAGTGGGACCGCCTCCGGACCGGTACGGTGACCGCTCCCGCCGACGTGGTCGTCGAGCTGCCGGGACGCCCTCCGGGGGTCACCGCCAACGTCCGGGCGTTCCAGGTGATGGTCCGCAACGAAATGTTCCGCCATGTGGACCTCCTGGCCCGGCGGGCCTACTGGGCCCTGGGCGAGACCGACAGCTGGACCAGCGAGCGCTGGGAGAAGGAGGCCGCCCCCTATTGGGACCTCCACGACGCCATCGGGACGGGCCCGGCCGCCCGTGGGTCGGCCCTGTTCCAAGTGAGCGAGGGCGCCGGCAACTGGGACGTCCGCCAGGTGTTGGACGATCCGCAGGGCGACCGCGACTGGGCCCTGTCGGCCCGGGTGGACCTGTCGGCGTCGGACGATGCCGGGGCCCCGGTGATCGAGCTCCTGGGCATCTCCGACGACCCCTCCTTGTTCTCTGTCGACTGAGCGGCACGAGGAGCTGCCGCCGTCGACGGAGATGGCGGTGGCGCTCACCCACTGGCCCCCGCCTCCTCCTCGGCGGCGGCCAACGCCCCGGCCACGGCCTGGCCGGCCCGGACGCGGTGGCGGGTGGGCACGACGCGCTCGGCCGCCACCTCGGTCCGGCTCTGGGTCGAGCCACCGGCCCGAAAGAACCGTCGCCGGACCCGACCGACCACCACGACCTCCTCGTCGACGGCGAGATCGGCCGCCGACACCGGGGCGTCGAGCCAGGCCACCGGGACCGTCTCGGCCCGCTGACCGGGGCGCGGAACGGTGACCTCGTAGGCGATCACGATGTCGCCCGAAGGAAGGGCCCGGCTTTGCGGCGGCCGGGAGAGCCGGCCCCGCAGGATGACCACGTTCATGAACGTTCCCTTCTGTTGCAACAACCGAAGGGGGAAGCAGCAGGACGGTAGACCACCACCTGGGACAGGAATGCCGTCGAGGGCTCAGTCCAGGGAGCGCCAGCGGTCGAGGGCGTCGGGGAAGTCTGGGTCGGCATCGAGGACCCGCTCGAGGAGCTGCCGGGCCCGGGGAATGTCGCCCACCCGCTCGTACAGGGTCCCCAGTACGTACCACAGCCGCAGGTGGTGTTCTCGGGGCTTGCGCACGTCGACCGGCCCCCGCTCGAGCAGCTGGATGGCGGCGGCGACTTCCCCCTGATCAGCCAGGTCCGAGGCGGTGACGATGCGTCCCTCGACCGCCACCGCCGCCGGAGCGTCGCCTGACCGCAACTCGTCCCACAGCCGCTGGACCTCGCCGTGATGACCGAGCGCCCGATGGCAGTCGGCCAGCACGGGATGGTGCTCGAGGGACCCACTCAGCCGCTCCGCCGCCTCCAACTCCTTGATGGCCGACTTCCACCGCCCCAGGCGGTACAGGGCGAGGCCGTGCAGCTCTCGCACCGCGGCCACGCCCGGGGCATTGCGGGCCAGGGGCTCCGCCAGGCGCCGAGTCTCGGCGTAGCGCTCCCGCCGGTAGGCCCGGGCTGCGTCCTGGAGACGCCTGGCATCTCGCTCGGCTTGGCCGGCACCGCTTCGGGCCAGCTCGGCCGCCACCTCGGGCGGCAGCCGCGTGCGGTCACGGGTAGTGCCCTGGCGGCGGGGCGTCTCCCGGGAGGTCCCAGGGCCAACCGGTCCTTCGTCGACCCACACGTCAGGGGCGGCCGGCGAGCGGCGACCCCGGTCCGGCTCCGCTCGAGGGCCGGCTCCGCCCGGTCGCTCCGGTTCCGACACCTGGCGCGCCCCCTTGCGGGCCACGCTCCCCCATCGGCCGTCGCCACCGTCCTTGCGTCGGGAACCGCCCTTGCGTTCGGGAGGCCGGCTCGGACCTCGACCGCCGCCCTTGCCCGCAGAACGGTCGGGACGAGGAGGCATCCCCGCAGACTAACGACCGAAGCCCAAAACGACGAAGAGCCCCTCTCTCGAGGGGCTCTTCAAAGAAATAATCCGGC
>DASZDM010000016.1:0-4285 GCA_035942015.1 Acidimicrobiales bacterium
CCTCTTGTCTCCTGCGTAGGAGATGGCGCCGGGCGGTCACGTAGGACTCGCCGGTGCGGGTGGCGCGCTCACGGACGAGGCGCTTGAAGTCCTTGTCGGCCGTCATCATCCTCCGCGGCCCGAGCCGAGCCCCAGCAACCCTGCCCCAGGCCGCTCGATGACAACGACCCGAGGATGTGCTCCCCTTTGCCTCCTCGAGAGCCCGCTGGGAGAGCCCGCAGAGGTCCGGCGATAGGTCTCGCCGAAGAACAGCCTCTTCCTGCACGCGAGCACTGTCAAGGGCGTGGTCACGATGAGACGCTCGTGGCGACCGGCGTGGCGTCGCCGCTCTGACGACCGCTCCTGAAAGCCGGATGACGGGCGACGCCGGCGAGCAGGAATGGATGATCGGTGCTCCGGCCGCGTTCAAGCAGCCACCGCCGGTGCTGGTCGCCGGGCCGCGGGCTACCGGCACGTAGGAACGGCTGTCCGAGGATGTCGACGAACGTTAGGTCGGCAGCCCGCACCGGAGCGCGGCTACAACCCTCGCTGCTCCAGCTCCCTCCGGACCTTCTCGCTGTCGGCTTGTCGGCACTTGACGGCCGGCTGCCAGCGAAACTCCTCATAAGGAATGTCGTGGGGCAGCTCCTCGTATTCGACGGTCAGTCCGGTCTCTCGCATTTCGGCGACAGCCACACGGACGTCCTCTGGCGGGCCATCGACGTGCATGTGGATCGGCGACGCCCGCCAGCGAAGGTGGTCTCGGACCTTCACCACCGAGAACGTCCCGGCCTCACCGAGGGCGAGCGCGGTAAGGCGTGGCACCCCGAGGGCCCACAGCAGCAGGGAGGGAAGGAGGCCTGCTCCAAGTAGCGCCGACCACCCCACCACGTTCAGCTCGAACATCTGGAAGACGCCTCGATGGCGGTGGCGCCACGGGTCGACTCGGCGGAGCGGTGCGCCGCCGTACTCCGCCCCTCCCCGGTCACGGCGGCGCCCCATCCGGGACGACGCTAGGTCCTGTGCTGCGAGGCGATGACGAACGTGGAAGATGGATCGCCCGAAGCACGGAGACGGATCGGTCCACGGGCGTGGCGAGTAGCCGGGTCGCGCGACCGCCTGCCACACCGATCGGGAAGTCGAGAGCGCCGACGGGGCTTCCCTGGTCCAGGCCTGCCAGCTCCAGGCTGGCGGCGAAGAGCGGCGCCTGGGAGCGGCTCTCAAAAGCGTTCCGGAGTCGATCCGATTCACGGGTGGCGTCAGCATCGGTTGACAGCAGCGACGGCGTCAGCGTAGGCTGACGCCCAATGGTAATCGCAGCCGAACTAGTACGTAACGCTGGGAGCCAGGATCCACACGAGGGGTTGCGGGCCGTAGCTGCTCTGCGCCGGCTGCTGGAGCATCTTGAGGCACTACACGTCGATCGGGCCCGCGCCCTTGGCTGGTCGTGGCAGGAGATTGCAGCGGAGCTGGGCGTGACAAAGCAGACCGTCCATCGCAAGCACGGCCGACGACTACGGGGGTGAGACGGTGTTCGAGAGACTGACCGGCGAGGCCCGCGACGTCGTGGTCAGAGCCCAGGAGCACGCCAGACAGCTTGGACATGCCTGGACAGGATGCGAACACCTCCTCCTGGCCGTCGCCGCTTCGGCGACCCCCGCCGGCGAGATGGTGCGCGACCGGGGCAATCTGGCTGAGTTGGAACGAGCCATTCGAGCGATGGTCGGTCAGGGCGGCGACGCGAACGACGCGGCGTTGCTTGCCAAGCTGGGCATCGATCTCGAGCAGGTCCGCCGCGCCGCAGAGACGACCTTTGGCGCCGGCGCTTTGGAAGCTGTCGGCGCCCGGCGCCGGCGCGGACACTGGAGCGGCCTCAGGCGGCGACGGTGCCCGAGCCAGCCCAGCACACCTCCCCTGACCCCGAAGGCCAAGCGCTGTCTTGAACTCTCCTTACGCGAGGCGCTGAGACGAAACCACAACTACCTCGGTGTCGAGCACATCGCGTTGGCCCTCCTGGCGCGAGATGACACGGCCGCCTGGGCGGTTCTCCGCGAGCTCGGCGTCGTTCCTGGTGAGTTGCAGCGAACGATCGACGACTCACTTCGCCGAACGGCTTGAAACGAAACCTTCTTCCTCGGGCACCCGGCGTTGCTCTGTTTCGGGCTTCGAGGCCGCCTTGAACGTAGCCACGCCGGCGACTACCGTCACTAGCAACAGGCTCATCAACATCACGCCGGACATGACCTCCTATCCGGATACGCCGACAATCGGTCGAGGCATGTCCCTTCCTTGTTATCCGAGTGAACCGGACAGTTCCGTGGTAGTCCGGTATTGTTACTTGTTTCGATCCTGCCACCAGAAAGTGGTCGCAAGGATGACGAAGACAGCGGCGGCTAAAGCCAGCATCAATGGGACGATCGCTGGAATGCCTCTAACCAAGATCCCTATCCTCTCCGTCTTGACAGCTGCGGTTGCGAGTGCAGCTGCACCGATGAGACCGCTGAACCCCAAGGAGAACAGGAGCATGCGTAACCACGGGATGCCGGTCTGCTCAGTCGTTACGCGCTTTCCGTCGGTGCCTCGGTAGCGGAAAACAAACCTGGTGAGGCCAGCGACCAGGCCGACAGCCAGTCCGGTCGCGAGCGCTCGGGCAACGCCGTGAGCGAGCGCCTCCAAGATGCCGACAAGGACGCCGGCGCCCATGCCGTACGTGACCGCCTGCCGGAACGGGCTTTGCGATCGGAAGCGCTCGACAAGACGGCTAGGCAACGCGTTCGGACTCCCGAAGTCTAGGTGGCAGCCTTGTCCCAATCGTACCGATCGAGTCACTGCGACGAGGGGCTCGTTCAACCGCAGCTCCTGGCAAGCCACGCATGATGCCGGGTCGCCGGTCGGCAAGGCCAGCGCGAAGAACCTTTCGGTTCTCCTCACCGTCGGCGCCGAGCCGTCGGCAGCTGCCGATCGAGACCCTCGCTAGCGGCACGTCGCGTGCAGGTCGCTACGGAGACCACCTGCTAGCGAGCGCCCATTCCTCGGCACGGTATGTCATCGCCGTGATGAGGGTGTTCTTGGCGTCGGCGTAATCGTTCATCGTCTCCCAATCCTGCTGTTGGAGCCCAAGCTTGAGCGCGGCGTATGCCTCCCGGTCGTCCTGTGAGTGCCGGAGCCAGTCGCGGAGTAGCAAGTGACGTCGTTCCCAGGCACTGCCTGCGCCGCAGACATGCACGTGCACATCTAGCTCAGGGGTCCGAAACATGCGGTGCCCCAGTTCGCGGACTCGTAGGCGGTAACCAGCGGCGACAAGTGAATCGAGATAGGAGGGCTCGTCTTCTACATCGCCCACGCTGATCTGAATGTCGATGATGGGCTTGGCGGCCAGACCCACGACCGCCGTCGAACCTATGTGATCGACTCGCCGGGCGACAGAACCGAGGGTCTCGCTGATGCGCCGTCGATGTTCCTCGAAGCTGCCAACCCAGGTTGCTCGATACGGTTCAACTGAGATCGTCCGCTTTTCGGGACCGCCGATGAGTTGGACTCCATCCACTCCCGCAGTCTTGCGGATGATCCCCGGTGCTCCGGAGCGCAGCAAGTAGCCGGCTCGACGGCGGGCGAGCGCAGCGCGATCGGATGATCGGCGCGCTGATCCGCTGCTCGGCCGGCACGCAGCACCAGTCCGCCAGGCCTGCGCGACCGGCACATCGCGACTACCTCCGGCGCTACCGTGCGAGGCCTCTGCGAGGCCAAAGACCCGCTACGGCACACCGGTCGGGTGGTCGACGCTTGTGTCACCTGTTGCTTCAACCAAAAGGCAGTGTGAAAGTGAAGGACCTGGAGGGCCGTCTATGTAGGATCAGCGGGCGACGTCGCGGCGGATGAAGCACCAGCTGGCGCCGGCCACGGCAGCGGCCGCGTAGACGGAGACGAGCGTCGCCGCTCGCGCGGCCGAGGCCTGAGGGGTCCCGCCTTGGGCCAACGCCTCAAGCAGCAGTCCAGGGAACCAGCCCTGGCCGGCGGACCAGGCGTCCTGTCCGACGAGGTGCTCGATGGGTCCCGCCCACGCCACGCCAAGGCCGAGGGCCACCGGGGTGGAACCCACGACCAGAGCGAGCGCCATGCCGAACAGAGCCCACGCCGATGCCGCGGCCAGGGTGGTGAGGTAGTGCCCGATCGACGCGGCGAGGCCGTCGAAGCCCCACCACGCCGAGGTGTCCACGCCCTGGGTGGGAGCGATCAGGGCCGAGGCGGCGGCGCTCAGCACCAGGGCGACGAGCAGGGTGACGGCGACGAAGCCCAGGAGGGCGGC
>DASZDM010000017.1:0-20840 GCA_035942015.1 Acidimicrobiales bacterium
CAGCAGCACCACCAGGCTGTACATGCGAGCCTCGCGGCTGTGGACGGTGAGATAGGAGCTGAAGGCCACGAGCAGCGCCGCCACCCAGCCCGCCCGCCGGCCGAAGCGACTGCGTCCCGCCCACCCCCCAACCGGGATGGCGGCCACGGCGAAGACCAGTGACAGCGCCCGCACAGCGCCCTCAGATGAGCCGAACAACTCCATCCACACATGCAGGAGCAGGTAGTACAGCGGCGGGGAGCCGTCGTTGATCAACACGCCGGGAATCTCGGTGAGCGAGTGCGACGCGATGCCCACCGACATGCCTTCATCCACCCACAGGGAAAAGTGTCGTCCCCCCAGCCGGATCAGGGTCGACGCAGCGGTGAGAATGGCCAGGCCGAGAACGACATTCACTTGCGGTCGCCTCGGCTGAGACTTCAACGTCGACTTGGCCGACCCTGTCACGGTCTACCGGCGTGGGACACGGCCAGCACCGTCACGTACGGCAGCAGTACCGCCATCATCATGGCCGGCACGGCCACACCCGAATCGTTGAGCCCGCCACCGAGGACGGCGAGGACGAGAGCGCCGACCAGCAGCGCCCGCATCCCCGGCAGGTCGGCCTCCAGCCGGCGAACCACACTCGGGCCGCGTCGCACCAGGGGGGCCAGAAAGACCAGGGCGACGGGGATGATGAGTGCCCACACCGACGAGAACAACAGCGACAGGTTGGCGTTGAGCTTGCGCTCCAACACGGTGCCCACGCCCGCCCCCCCGTCGAGCACCTGCTCGGCGAAGCGGCCGACGTGAGTCCGCTGCTCCGGGGGCCGGGCCAGGTCGACGGCGGCGAAGCCGGCCATCGCCGCCACCGCCGCCCCGGCGATGGCCACGACGTGACCCCACCGCACCCGTCGGCCCCGCAGCAACAACAGCACCACCAGGCCGGCGGGAACCAGGGTCAGTACGCCTCCGACGTCGGCGCCCAGCGCGGGGTGGCCGTCGGCGACCACGACCACGCCTAGCAGGGCACCGGCGACGACCAGCCACCGCAGCGGGGCACCACCCGGTGCCACATCGTCTTGGCGCCGGAGGCTGGCGGCCGCCCATCCGCCGGTCACCACGACCACGGCGGACATGGAGACGAGCGCAAACGCCAGGTTGCCGTAGCCGGCGAAGCGGCCGGCCACGATGGGCGAGTAGCCGAACACCGTGTTCAGCTGCAGTGGTCCTCCGGCCAGGATGTCGGCCACCAGTACGACGAGGCTGCAACCGACCAGCAGCAGCGGCGCCACCAGGGGACCGGCTCGCCCCGACCGTCCGGCGGTCCACCGGGCGATGGCCAGCGCCACCGTGGCCAACACCGCCCCGGCGACGAACAGGGACAGGACGTAGCCGACCACGCCCAGGCGGTCGTAGCGGAAGAGCCCGGAAAGGAACGTCAGCGGCGGCTGGGCGAGGGTGACCAAGGCGAGGAAGGACACAACCGGACGCAGGCTCGGCCACCGGGTGAGAGCGGCCGCGGCCAGGACGTAGGTGGTCAGCTGGAACAGGATGAACGCCACGCTGAAGGGTCCCGTGGCCTCGTCGCGAAAGGTCGCTCTCTCGTTGGCGGCAGCCAGTTCCTCCACGCCCGGCGGGCGGAGCTCACCCGCTCCCGATGAGACGACGGGCGTGCCGTTCATCGAATCGGGCTTCTCGAGCCCCAGCGCCCGCAGCACCGTGGGGGCCACGTCGGGCAGTGTGACGTAGCCGGAGCGATTGGTGCTGGCGCTGGTGGCCGCACCGGGCACCACACCGGGACCGGCAAAGGCCGCCACGGTGAGACCCTCGCCACCGGCTCGGCCCGACGTGGGTGCCACCAGCACGACCAGGTGGCGGTCGAGGTCTACCTGCTCCAGGACCGCATCCAGCAGTTGGTCGGCACGGGCCAGTGCCGCCCCGTGAGCCATCGGGGCAGTCGTCTCGTCCCGCGAGGCCGCGCTCACGACATCGAGGCGGGCCAGATCACTCGCCTCCACCAGCACCACCTCGGCACGGTCCCAGGCGGTGAAGAAGGCAGCGGCGGCGGCGGCGACGTCCTGGCGCCTGTCCCCCGGCGCAGACGGAGCCACGATCGAAAGGGCCGGGCTCACCGTGCCAGCAGGGATGAGCCCTCGGGAGTCCATCACCGCCAGCGCGGCCTCCCGGTGCAGCCGCTCGTCGCCGGCCGCATCGATGTCGGCGTTGGCCACCACCCCCGCCGAGAGGCCGGCACGGGCGAGGGCGTCGCCGAGCGCACCGGGGCGGGCTCCGAAGCCCTCAGCGTCGTTGGCTTCGTCCAAGGGGCCGAGACCAGTGACCACCACCCCCATCACGTCGCCGCCGATGGCCGTCGTGGTGTCGTCATCGCCGGCCACGGACGCCCGATTCCCGGCACCTATGGTCACGTACGCCTCGGCCAGGGATGTCCGGGACCCGACGGTACGTACTGACAGCGAAGCGACGGCGCTGCGTTCGAACAAGCCGCTCAACACGGGTGGTCGCTCGTCGAGCACCGACTGCCAGCTCAGGGTCGGCACGCTGAAGATCAAGACCTTCTCGGCTTCGGGTACGGGGGGAGGCCGGTCCGCCGACCGGGCGCCGGCGCCGGCCATGGTTGACACCAGCCCCATCACCAGGGCCACCAGCCCGAACATGGCGACGTCGGTTCTCCTCACGCCCGCTCCAGAACATCGCGGTAGACCGACTCCACACGCTCGACGAGGTTGTCCGCGTCGTAGCGCTCGTTGAATCGGGTCCTGGCCGCTTCGGCCCTGCCCATCGCCAGGCCCGGGTCGGCCAGGGCCGCCTCCAGGGAAAGGGCCAGGGCGTCAGGCGAACCGGGAGGCACCAACCAGCCTGACACCCCGTCCTCGACCATCTCGGGGATACCTCCCACGGCGGTGGCCACCACTGGGCGACCGAGTTGGATCGCCTCGGCCACGACCAGGGGCCAGCCTTCCCAACGGGACGCCAACGCCACGACGTCGGCGGCCGCGAGCGTGTCGGCTCCGGAGGGCCGCGACCCCACCAGCGCCACCACCTCCTCGAGGCCGAGGCGCTGGACCCGACGGGCGAGGCTGTCGTGGCTCGGGCCGTCCCCCACGATCACGACCCGTACCTCCGGCCGGCGCCTGGCCAGGATCCCGGCTGCGTCGATCAGCGTGTCGTGGCCCTTCTGGGGATGGAGGCGCCCCACGCTCACCACGAGCGGCTGGCCGGGGCGGGCCCCGACCGAAGCCCGTGCCTGGCCGGCCGGCACCCTCACGCGCGGCGTCGGGGCCACCGGAGCGACCACGGTCACCCTTCCCCCACCCGGCACCCCGACCAATCGTCGAGCCATCTCGTTGGAAACCGCCACCGTGGCGTCACAGCGGGCCGGCAAGGCCAGCTCCAGGCGATGGAGTACCGGAGCGGCCGCGCCCGCCACCTCGGGCAGGACCACGTTGTGCAAAGTGACGACCAGGGGCGACCGGGAACGCAGGCTGGCGGCCAACCAACCCGCCTTCAGGCCGTGGGCATGGATCAACTGCGCCCCTGCGGCCGCCGAGGTCAATGCACGGCGGGCGGCCACGAGTCGGGCCGGGCCCAAGGGGGAGGGCACATCCACGCAGTGGTCGAGGACCTCCGGCTCCTCGAGGACGCCGTGGGGGCCGGCGATCTCCACCGACCATCCCCGCTGCCGCAGCCGGGTCGCCAGCTCGACCACATGGCGGCGGATCCCGCCCGTCGAGGGCCCCAGCAGCGCCAGGACCGACCCCCCCTCAGGGCCCGGCGCAGAGTTCCGCGTCCGGCCGTCAGCCATCGCTGTCCCGCAACAGGGCCGCCACCGCCGAGATGCGCGTCCCCCCGAGGAGCAGCTGGGTCGCCAGGTACACCACCGCCCCGACGGCTCCCGCTCCGACCAGCATTACGACGGTGGCCATCCGGCCCAACTCGGGCAACGGCTGTTGCACGAGCCACATGGCGCCGGCGGCGACGACGGCAGCGACCCCGCCCACGAGCAGAGGTCGAACCAGCCCGGCGGCCGCTCCCGCCAGCCGGGACCGAAAGCGCAGTCCGAGGACGACGGTGCCCAGGAGGTAGGCACCCGAATGAGCGGCGGCCAGTGCGGTGATCCGACCGGGGCCGGACACAGCGGCGCTGGCGGCGATCATGGCGGCGGCGGCCAGGCCGACCACACCGAGATGGACAAGGGCTGCACCCCGCATGTCTCCGAGGGCGTAGAGGCCCCGAGCGAGGAACAGGAACAACCCGTAGCCGACCAGCCCCGGTGCGAACGCCGCCACCACGTCGGGAACCACCGATGTCGAGCCTGCGCTCTGGCCGAAGAGCAAGAGTCGAGCCAGCGGCTCGGCCAGCACCGCCAAGGCGGCCGCGGCGGGAAGAGCCAGAAAGGCGATAGCTCCCACGCCGGCCGCCACCCCGCGGGCGTAGCCCTCATGGTCACCTGCGGCGGCGTGGCGCGACAACGTCGGGAACAACGCGGTGAGCACCGGAATGGCGAAGAGGGCGTGGGGCACGAGGAACAGCATGTAGGCGACGTGGTAGACGACCACGCCACCCTGCACTGCATTGGCCAACACGAGCACCACTCCGAACAGCACCTGGGTAGCGGCGAGGAACAGCGTCGCCCATCCCCCTCCACGAACGACCTGGCGTACCGCGGGGTGGCGCAGGTCGAGCCGGGGCCGAAGGGCCACGCCGCTGCGCCTCGCGGCCCGCACCGGGATGGCCGAGAGGGCCAAGACGCCCAAGGTGGTCCCCAGTCCGAGGACGACCACCTGGGCGGTGGTCAGGTCAAGGCTGGGCGGTGCCCCGTCCCGGAGCTCCCAGAACAGCCAGCAGGTGGCGACGACCACCACATTGTTGGCGATCGGGGCAGCGGTGGGCAGGGCGAAGTGACCACGGGCGTTCAGCACAGCCGTGGCCACCGCTCCAGCGGCGTACAACACCACCTGTGGCAGGAAGAACCACAACAGCACGGTACCCAGGCGGATCTGGGCGGCGCGGATCTCGGGAGATTCCACTCCGGCCACCAGCAGGCGCATGATCCAGGGAGCGGCCACCATCCCCGCCACCGCCAGCACCGCCAAGGCTGCCGTGGCCAGGCCGAGCAGTGCTCCCGCCACATGGGCCGCCTCGGCGTCGTCGCCGCGGTCGAAGATCGCCACCAGAGACGGGATCATGGCGGCCTGGAGGGCGCCGGCGGCAAAGAGCTCGAAGATCAAATTGGACACGCTGTTGGCCGACTGGAAGGTGTTGCCCAGGAACGTGGTCCCGAGGACCGCGGCCACCACCAGGACCCGCACCACGCCGGTCAATCGCGAGACGAGTGTGAGCGCAGCCATGCCCGCAGTGGCGCGCGCCAGGTCAGAGGATCGCCGGTCGGCATCGACGAGGTTCGGTGCAGCGGCTCCGGGCACTCCCGATTCGTTCACCCGGGCGGGGCCGGGATCAGCCTCTGCGCATCCCGGCCGAAGTGGCCGATCTCGCCCTCGCCGAGGTCTTGTAAGGCCAGGACGGTGGCGAGCTGCCCAGCGAAGTCATCGATCCTGCTCACGGTGGACAGCCGGGCCGACAGCGTGTCGTCGGCTCGCAGCGCCCCGGTGAAACCCGCCTCCTCCGGTGCGCCGTCCGGGTGGACGTCGACCACGAGCAGGGGAAGCCTCGGTGGGCCAGGGGGCTGCCCGACCAGGGCCTCGACCAGTGGTCGGGCCCATTCGGTGTAGTCGAGTTGCGAGGGCGAGCCGGTCACGAATACGACTCTCGTGCCCGGTGTGCCGAGAGCGGCAATCGCCGCTTCTCGCCCTTGGGGTGCCTCGAAGTCGACGAAGCCGGCCTCACGCAGCTCCCCCAGAATGGACGGCGCCAGACCGGTGGTCGGTGCCTCTCCCATTGGAGGAACCACGGCTTCGGAGTCGTTGCCGGTGTCCGCGGACGTCTCCTCGGACGGCGCCGCGCCGCCGTCGGGAGCGACGAGGGCCTCGGCCACCTCATCGACGGCGATGTCGCGCAGCACGTCCGGTGGCAGGTTCTCACTGCGTCCCAGCACCCGGGCCAGGTCGCGGCGCTGCTCCTCGTCGCCCAGGCCCAGGCGTTCGGTGAACCACAACGTCCCCTCGGCGTCGACGCCGGCGAGCGCGAGGAGCGCCTCCAGGTCATCGACCCGTACCGACGGGATGCCCCGCATGGTCAGGACCACCACTGGGACGTCATCGAGACTGCCGGCCATGAGGTGGCCGGCTTCGTCGGACAACCGCTGCGAGCGCTCCTGCATCTCGGCCACCGCGGCCAGCAGGGCATCGTTTTCGGCGATCACCTCGTCGACCCGGAGGCTGATGTCGTTCTGTTGGTCCTCGAGGGTCTCGACGACGGCCTTGTCGATCACCGCCGAGCCCATCACCACCCCGACGGCCAGAGCCAGGAACACGGCGATGAGCGAGATGATGTGGTAGCGGAAGTTCACCATCGGCTGAAGGTCGGTCTCAGCCCAACCGGAGGGCGGTCCAGAGGTTCTCCAGGAACAGCCGGGCCGGCTGGCTGATGGCGGTGACCACCAGGAGGGAGGACACAGCCGCTCCGACGAGAAGGAGAAGGTCGCCCTTGCGTACTCGAGAGTGGTAGAGCCGGCTGACACCTTTGGCGTCGACCAACCGGCTCCCCACCTTCATGCGAACGAGGAAGGTCGAGGCCATGCCGGCCCGCCCCTTGTCAAGGAAATCGTCCATCGAATTGTGGGTGCCGACGGCGACGATCAGCTCGGCTCCGCCCTCGAAGGCCAGCAGAAGGGCGATGTCCTCGCTGGTCCCAGGGGCGGCGAAGACGGTGTAGCCCAGACCCAGCGCCTCGAGCCGAGGCGCTCCGGGAGCGTCGCCGCCGGGGTAGCCGTGTACCACCAGCGCCGCGCCGCAGCGCAGTGCGCGCTCCGAAACGGAGTCCATGTCCCCGACGATGACGTCGGGCGTGCAACCCAAATCGAGCAGGGCGTCGGCTCCTCCGTCCACGCCGATGAGAATCGGCTGCACCTCGGCGATGTAGCCGCCGCGACGCAGGGCGGCCAGGTCGTCGCGATAGTCGTGGCCCCGAACCACGACGAGGACGTGACGGTCCTGGAATTCGATGCCGACTTCCGGCACAGCCACCGGCTCAAGCAGGGCGCGGTGCTCGCCCCGGAGGTACTCGAGCGTGTTGGTGGCGAAGCGGTCGAGCTCCTCGCCGACAGAGGCACGGGATGCGGCGATCGAGCATTCGAGGCTGTCGATGTCCTGGCGCAGGCCCACCGCGGACCACCCGGCGGCCGAGAGGACGCCCCCGTCGATGTGGACCTCGGCCCCGTTGTCGAGAGCGTCGATCACCTCACTGCCCACGTTGTCGATCAGCGGGATACCCGCGGCGGCGATCAGCAACGGACCGACGTTGGGGTAGCGCCCGGACACCGACGCGGCGGCGTTGACCACCGCCGCCGGGCGGGCGGTCACCAGACCCTCGGCCGCCACCCGGTCGAGATCCAGGTGGTCGATGACGGCGACGTCGCCAGGGCGGAGCTCGCCGATGAGATCCTTGGTGCGGCGACCGATCCGGGCCGGACCGCTGACGGCGAGGTGGTCCTGCATCGCCATCACCGTGGACCTGGGTGCGTGGCCACGCCGGTCCGGCTGCGGCGCTGGCGGGCGGCCACCGAGAGCAACTCCTCGGCGTGGCCCCGGGCGGTGCGACTGCCCGGCTGGCCGGAGAGCATGCGCGACAACTCGACGATTCGGGCGTCGCTGTTCAAAAGCCGGGCGGTGGCGATGGTCCTGCCCTGCTCCTCCCCCTTGGCCACCGCCACCTGGGCGTCGGCGAAGGCAGCAACCTGTGGCAGGTGGGTGACCACCATCACCTGGGAGCGCTCGGCGACCGCGGCCAGCGACCGGCCTACCGCCACAGCTGCCTCCCCGCCGATGCCTGCATCCACCTCGTCGAAGACCAGTGTCGGAGCGGCGTCGGGATCGTCGCTCATGTCGCCGGCCAAGGACCCGAGCGCCAGACGCATGGCCAGCATGACTCGGGACAGCTCTCCTCCGGACGCCACCCGGGCCAAGGGAAGCCTCGGTTCGCCCGGGTTGGCGGCCAACAGGAAGCGCACGTCGTCGCCGGGGTCATCGACGCCCACTGCGATCTCGACACGTGCGCGGGGCATGGCCAGATGGCGCAGGTGACCCTCGATCGCCGCACCCAGGTCCGGTGCGGCGGCTCGACGATCGTCGCCCACCTGCCGGGCACGGCGGGCGACGTCGGCCTGCGCGTCGGCCCGCTCCCGCTCCAGCGCCGCGGCCCGCCGATCGTGGTCATCGAGCTCTGACAGCCGGCGCTCCTTGTCCTTCCACAGCCTGAGCAGCTCGGCCAGGGTGGCGACCTGGTGGCGACGACGGAGCCGACTCAGGAGCGCTCGACGTTCACGCAACGCTTCGAGGCGAACCGGGTCCTCCTCGATGGACTCGCCCTGGTGACGGAGGTCCCTGCCCACCTCTGTCATCTCGGCGGACAGAGCGGCCAAGCGCATTTCGATCTCGGCGAACGGAGCGCGGCCCCGGACGGCGACCAAGGCGCGCCCGACGGCGTCCACCGCTCCCCCGTCCTCTGTGAGGGCGAGAGTGGCGAGGGTTGCGGCCTCGCGGTGGGCGACGGCTCCGGCCAGCACGTCCTCGTCGGCGGCCAACGTGGCCTCCTCGTCGGCGTCGGTCAGGCCGCCTCGCTGGAGCTCGTCGACCTCGAAGCGCAGAAGCTCGGCCTGACGGGCGCGCGTCTCGGCATCGCCGCCCAGCGTGGCCAGCGAGGCGTCGAGTTCGACGAGATGACGACGGGCGGTCGTCAGCGGGGTGAGGTCGATTCCTGCGAACAGATCCAGCGCCTGGCGCTGGGCGGCCGTGGCCAGCAGGGACTGGTGACTGTGCTGGCCATGGAGATCGACGAGGCCTGCACCGATGTCGGCCAGCGCGCTCACCGGCACCGGACGTCGGTCGACATACGCCCGGGACCGCCCGTCGGCCGGCACCACTCGGGTCAGGACGACCTCCTCGATGGTTGCTCCCCCTTGCCGGAGGAACCGTCCCTCGACTCGAGCCTCGGCCGCGCCGGGCCGTACGACGCTGGCGTCGGCCCGTCCTCCCACCAGCAACTCGATGGCAGTCACCACCAGTGTCTTGCCGGCGCCGGTTTCCCCCGTCACGGCCGTCATGCCCGGCCCCAGGACCAGTGACAGCTCGGGAATGACCCCGAGGTCGGTCACCGCGAGTTCCACCAGCATGGTCGAGAGGTTACGCGGGACCGCAACCGGTTCTTGTCGCATCCCCTGGGCGAGCTGTGCTCACGAGCTCACCGCGTCGTTATGGGCCTCGCCCATGCCCTGTTAGCGTGTCGCCTTCCTTCCGGGGTAGCTCAATCGGCGGAGCAGGGGATTGTTAATCCCAAGGTTGTGGGTTCAAGTCCCACCCCCGGAGCTTTCTTTCTCAATCGCCCGTCCCCGGGCCCGTAGCTCAGTGGTCAGAGCGGGGGACTCATAATCCTTTGGTCGCAGGTTCGATCCCTGCCGGGCCCACGATGTGCCCCTTCGGGCGGGGCGGTAGGTTCCACCTCGAGGAGGTGGGTCCATGGTCTTCCGCAACCGGACCGACGCCGGGAGGCGCCTGGCCCAGATGCTGCGCCCTCTCGCGCTGCCGGACCCGGTCGTGCTGGCCCTGCCTCGTGGCGGAGTGCCCGTCGGCTCCGAGGTCGCCTGCGCATTGGAAGTGCCGCTCGAGGTGTTCGTGGCTCGGAAGATCGGCGCTCCCGGCCACACCGAGCGCGGGATCGGCGCCATCTCCGAGGAGGGCGGCCGAGCCGTTGACCAGGCCGCACTGCACGTTCTCGGGCTGACGCCCCACCAGTTCGAGCAGCTGGCCGCCGCCGAGCAGGTGGAGCTGCAACGACGAGTCCTTCGCTACCGGGCAGGCCGGCCGCTCCCGGAGCTCGCCGGGCGAGACGTCATTGTCGTCGACGACGGCTTGGCCACCGGCGTGACCGCCGAAGCAGCTCTGCATGCCCTGCGGTCCATGCGGCCGCGCCGCCTGGTGCTCGCCGTACCCGTGTGTGCCCCCGACACGGTGGCTCGCCTGGGCGCCGTCGCCGACGACGTCGTCTGCGTCCTGTCGCCACCGGACTTCCGCGCCGTCGCCCTGTGGTACGACGACTTCGACCAGACCACCGACGACGAGGTGGTTGACCTCCTCGAACGATCCGTCGAGACGGCGGCAAGCGGTCAGGCCATGGGCCTCGCCGAGGCCGTACAGATTCCCCAACAGGGCGGCGTCGCGGTGCACGGGGACCTCAGCCTCCCACCGGATGCACCGGGGATCGTCGTGTTTGCCCACGGCAGTGGCAGCGGCCGCCACAGCCACCGGAACCGCCGCGTGGCTCGAGGCCTGCGCCAACGTGGCCTGGGCACGCTCCTCATGGATCTGCTCACCGCCGAGGAGGAACGGGTCGACGTACGCACCCGCCACCTCCGTTTCGACATCGGGCTGCTGGCCGACCGCCTGGTCGCCACGGTCACGTGGTTGTCCCATCGGGCGTCTACAGAGGCCCTGCCCGTCGGCTACTTCGGTGCCAGCACGGGCGCGGCGGCCGCTCTCGTGGCCTCCGCCCGGGACCCGCGCCGGGTAGGGGCAGTGGTATCGCGAGGCGGGCGGCCCGACCTGGCCGGCGAGCACCTGTCCTACGTCGAAGCCCCCACCCTGCTGATCGTCGGAAGTCTGGACGAGGTGGTCGTCGAGCTCAACCGCGACGCGTACGAGCGGCTGAGCGGTGAACGAAGACTCGAGGTGGTCCGGGGCGCCGGCCACCTCTTCGAGGAACCCGGCGCCCTCGAGGAAGTGACCCGCCTCGCCGGCGACTGGTTCAGCGAACACCTCGCCACGCCCTCGTAGCCTTACCCGGTGGCCCAACCATCCCCCAGCTCCGCCGACGAGCGGCCGGTGGCGGGCACCGCCCGGGCCGCGCTGAGCCACCGGAACTTCCGGGTGCTGTTCTGCGGATCCTTCGCCTCGAGCATCGGGACGTGGATGCAACACGTCACCCTCGGGGCCTACGCCTTGGAGCTCACGGGTTCACCCACGTTCCTCGGTCTCGTGCTCTTCGCGCAGCTCGGGCCCATGTTGATGCTGTCGGTGGTGGGCGGGGCGCTGGCCGACGTGGTCGATCGCCGCCGCCTGCTCCTGGCCGCCCAGACCGAGCAGATGCTGGCCACTGCCGCGCTGGCCATCCTGGTGAGCCGGGGCGATCCTTCCGAGGCCGCCCTACTGGCGGTGGTGGCCCTCATCGGTGTCGGGTCCGCCCTGCACATGCCCACCTACAGCGCCGTTCTCCCCGCCCTGGTGGGCCGCAGGGATCTGGCCGGAGCAGTGGCCCTCAACTCCACGCAGATGAACGTGGCGCGGGTCGTCGGCCCGGCTGTGGGCGGTGTCGCCTTCGCCGCCTTCGGAGCCGCCGCCGTCTTCGGTCTGAACGCCCTCACCTACCTCTTCGCCATCGCCGCCCTGGTGGTCGTGCGCATACCGAGGGTCGAACTCGAGGCCGGAGCGCCCACCGGCTGGCGCCGGTTGATGGGTGGTTTCGCCGTGGCCCGTCGGGACCCGGTCGTCCGCCGTTGCCTGATCACCATGGCCGCCTTCGCCTTTCTGTGCCTGCCGTTCATCGGCCAGATGCCCACCGTGGCGGCCCGCAATCTGGGCATCGACCCGTCCAGCGCCGCCTACGGGCTGCTCTACACCTGCTTCGGCCTCGGTGCCATCGTCGGCGCGGCCTCGATCGGCACCGTGCTCGCCGGCCACGCCAAGGAGCCGCTCGTACGCCTGGGGCTGGCCGGCTTCGCCGCCTCACTCGCCGTTTTCGCCCTTCTCCGGTCGCCGGTGGTGGCGTATCCGGTCGCCGCCGCCGTCGGCTTCGTCTACTTCGCCACGGTGACATCGCTGTCGATCGTGCTCCAACAGCGCCTAGCCGACTCGGTCCGGGGCCGCGTCATGGCGTTGTGGGCGATGGCCTTCGGAGGGGTGATCCCCCTCGGGCACCTGGTGGCCGGCCCGCTGGTGGAACGCACCTCCATCTCGCTGGTCATGGGCTATGGCGTGGTGGCCGCCGTGGCCCTGGCCGTCTATGCCAGGTTCGACCCACCCGGCGGTGACGACCAGGAGATAGACGTCATGGCCGTCGCTCATTCCGGAGTCGAGCCGCCAGCCGCTCCAGTCCCGCCACCCGGCTGCCCTTGACCAGCACGGCATCTCCCGTACCGAGCTCGCCCAACACCCCCTGGGCCTCTTCGACCGTGCTCACCACCTCCGTGCCGTAGCGAGGCTCGTCCACCGCCACCACCCGGATGCCCAGCTCTGCGGCCAGCGAGGCGGCGGCCTGGTGCTCGCGCGCCGAGACGGCACCGAGTTCGGCCATGGTGCCAAGGACGGCGACACGGCGGGTGGCCGGCAGATCGGCCAGCGCCCGCAGCGCCGACGCCATCGAGAGCGGGTTGGCGTTGTAGGCGTCGTCGAGCACCAGGGCCCCGCTCGGCGTACGGCCGAGGGCCATACGCCACGGCGACAAGGTGACCTGGGCCAGTCCGGCGGCCACATCGTCCGCCTCGACCCCCGTGACGAGGGCAGCGGTGGCCGCCGCCAGGGCGTTGCCCACCTGGTGTCGGCCTGCGATCGGCAGCCGTACGTCGGCGTCACCCCAGGGCGAGCGGAGCCGGAACGACGCCCGCAGGCCGTCGTCCAGGTTCACCTCGGTGGCGGTGACATCGGCGGCGGCGGCGATGCCGAAAGTCACCACCGCAGCCGATGTGTCCTCCGACATGGCCGCCACACGGGGGTCGTCGGCATTGAGCACGGCGGTTCCGGTGGGCGGCAGGCACTGCACCAGCTCGGCCTTGGCCCGGGCGATCTCCTCGACACTGCCGAACGTCTCGGTGTGGGCCATCCCCACGCTGGTCACCACGCCGATGGTCGGCTGGGCCAGGGTCGAAAGGAGTCGGAGATCACCCGCCGCGCACGCACCCATCTCGACCACCATGGCTTCGGTCGCGTCTGGAGCGGCCAGGAGGGTGAGGGGGACACCGATTTCGTTGTTCTGGTTGCCGGAGGTGGCTGCCGTCCGCCACCGCTGACGCAGGGCCGCAACGAGAAGGTCCTTCACCGTCGTCTTGCCCACCGACCCGGTGATCCCCACCACTTGATCGGGCAAGCGGGATCGCGCGTAGCGAGTCAGGTCGTGGAGCGCCGCGAGGGTGTCGTCGACGACCACGGAGGGGGCGTCGAACGGACCCTGGGCGCTGAGCGTCCCCGCGGCCCCGGCGGCCAGGGCCACGGGGACGTAGTCGTGGCCGTCGCGGGCTCCGACAAGGGGGACGAACAGTTCCCCTCCCCGGACCAGACGGGAATCGATGGCGGCCGCCTCGGCCTCCACGTCGGCTCCCACCAACTCACCACCGGTGGCCCCGGCCACCGCTGTCAGGCGCAGTCGCATCGGACGCTACCGTGCCACACCGGTGATCGAATGGAGCGAGTGGCTACCTGATCGGGTTCGACTCGTCGTGCTTTTCGGGGGAAGGTCGGCCGAGCGGGAGGTGTCCTGTGTCTCGGCCGCCTCGGTGTTGGCCGCGCTCGACCCGGCCCGCTACGACGTCATCGCCGTCGGCATCACCCCCGGTGGTACATGGGTCCTGGCCGATGGCCCTCGAGCAGGGCTGCCGGCCGGCGTCCAGGCCGTCCCACACTCTCTGGCCGCCAGCGGACCAGTGCTCGACCCCCTCGCCACGCTGGCTCCCGAGGAGACCGATCCGGACCTCGACGTCGCCCCCACCGTGGTATTGCCACTCCTGCACGGCCCCCTGGGCGAGGACGGGACGGTGCAGGGCCTTCTGGAGTTGAGCGGGACCGCGTACGTGGGCGCCGGCGTCCTCGGATCGGCGTTGTGCATGGACAAGGCCAAGGAGGTTCTTGCCGCGGCCGGTCTCCCGCAGGCCCGGTACGTGGCCTGGCGCGACGGGAGCGACCGAGCCCTTCTCAGCCGACAGGTGGACGACGAATTGGGATGGCCGGTGTTCGTCAAGCCGGCCAACCTCGGGTCGTCGGTGGGCATCTCTCGGGTCGACGGGCCGGCCGACTTCGACGCCGCCGTGGACGTTGGCCTGGCGTACGACGAGTGGCTGGTCGTCGAGGAAGCCATCACCGGACGCGAGCTCGAATGCGGGGTTTTGGGGAACCTCCATTTTGAAACCTCGGTTCCCGGTGAGATCGTGCCTTCAGCGCGGTTCTACGATTTCGACGACAAGTACTCCGGCACCGGTGCCGAACTCGTGGTCCCCGCCCGACTTCCCGAAGACGTCGCCGACTGGTTGCGGTGTATGGCCGTCGCTGCCGCCACCGCCCTGCGAGCCGAGGGCATGGCACGCGTGGATTTCTTCTACGAGGAGGCCGGTCGGGGGCTGCTGATCAACGAGGCCAACACCATCCCCGGGTTCACACCGCAGTCCATGTTCCCCCGCCTGTGGGAGGCGTCAGGGGTGTCCTACACCGAGCTCCTCGACCGGCTGGTCGGCCTGGCGCTGGCTCGCCACGCCCGACGTTCTTCCCGCTTGGGAAGAGCCCGCTGACGGTTCCGCCGGCG
Source organism: Acidimicrobiales bacterium (assembly GCA_035942015.1). Lineage (GTDB taxonomy): Bacteria > Actinomycetota > Acidimicrobiia > Acidimicrobiales > CADCSY01 > JADDRA01. The sequence continues at coordinate 14,677 of DASZDM010000017.1, forward strand.
GCGGATCGGCGAGCAGGGCGGAACGGAGGAAGCCGAGGAGCTCGGCTCGGCGCCGGACCAGCGAACGGGCGGTGGGCTCCACCCCCACCGCCCGCAGCACCTCCACCTCGGTGGCCACCCCGATGACGGTGGAGTAGGCGGACAGCAGCAGGAGCCGGGGATCATGCGGACGCATACGTTGGGCCGCCATCTCGTCCTCCAGGAACGAACGGGCCCGTACCACCAGTGGGTCCAGTGCCTCCACAAGCCGGGTGGCGGCCGGCGGCCCGAGCCGGCTGACCTCCCGCACGAGGCCCAGCAGCTCGGGGCGCCGGCCGGCCAGCCGGAACACCGCCCGCACGAGGGCCTCCACCCGGGCGAAGCCAGACCCGGCTCGGGCCAGGGCCTCCTCCAGTGCCTCCCGGAGCTCGCCCGCCGAGCGGTCGACCAAGGCCACCAACAAGCCCTCTTTGGTCCCGAAGTGGTGAAGGATGGTCTGCTTGCTCAGCCCGAGGGCGGCGGCCAGCGCATCGAGCGAGGTCGCCCCGTAGCCAGCGGCGGCAAAGCACACCAGGGCCTCGTCAAGGATTCGGCCTTGGGTTGCGGCTGGGTCTCTCACCTACCAGATGGTAGACAAGGGAGGTGATCGCCGACGCCCTGGCCCAACGGCGCCTGTTCGTCACCGGCGCCACCGGCTTCCTCGGCACCGCCCTGGTGGAGCGCCTCTTGCGGAGCGTCCCCGGCTGCGAGCTGGTGCTGCTCGTCCGTCCCGGACGGCGATCCACCGCCGAGCGACGGGTGCAGCGGGAAGTCATCCGCAACGATGCGTTCGACCGGCTGCGCGCCGATCTGGGTGACCGCTTCGACGCCGAGGTGGCCCGCCGGGTGCGGGTGGTGGCGGGCGACGTCAGCATCGACGGCCTCGGCCTCGACCAGGCGGGCCGGGAAGCCCTCGCCGGGTGCGACGTCGTCATCCATGCCGCCGCCGCCGTGGCCTTCGACTCTCCGCTCGACCGGGCCGTCGAGGTCAACCTGCTCGGGCCGATGCGCCTGGCCGCGGCCCTCCAGGAGCTGTGCTCGACCGCCCACCTGGTGTCGGTGTCGACCTGCTACGTGGCCGGAAACCGGCGAGGTCGCGCCGGTGAGACGCCCGTGTTCGACAGCCCGTTTGCTCCGCCGGTGCACTGGCGTGACGAGGTAGCGGCGGCGCGAAGAGTCCGAAACGACACCGAAGCCGAGAGTCGCACTCCGGCACTGCTGGCTCGATTCGCCAAGGAGGCCCGGGCCGAGCTCGGCGCCGCTGGCGTCCCGCTGCTGGCCACCAAGGCCGAGAAGCAGCGTGAGGCATGGGTTGCCGACTCGCTCGTGGAAGCCGGCCGCTCCCGCGCCCGGGCGCTGGGTTGGCCGGACGCCTACGCCTACACCAAGGCGCTGGCCGAGCAGGCCTTGTTGGAAACCCGGCGCGATGTCCCCGTGACCATCGTGCGACCTTCGATCATCGAATCGGCGTTCGCCGAGCCCCGCCCCGGATGGATCCGCGGCTTTCGCATGGCCGAGCCAGTCATCATCAGCTACGCCCGGGGGCTGCTCGAGGAGTTCCCCGGCATCCCCGAAGGAGTCGTCGATGTGATCCCTGTCGACCTGGTCGTCGCGGCCGTGGTCGACGCCGCCGCTCGGGGCCCGGCCCCGTCGGGCGAGCCGGCCATCGTCCAGGTGGCATCGGGATCGGCCAACCCACTGCACTATCGCCATCTGGTCGACATGGTCCACGACTGGTTCAGCCGTCACCCCCTCTACGACGCCAAGGGTCAGCCCATCGTCGTCCCTCGCTGGACGTTCCCAGGTCGGGGCCGGGTGCAGAAGCAGCTCGAGCGGGCCGTTCACACCATCGACCGGGCCGAGAAGGTGTTGGGAATGCTGCCCCTGCGCGGTGGCCATGCTCGTTGGGCCGCCGATCTTGAGGAGAAGCGGACCGAGGTTGCCCGGGCACTCGACTACGTGGAGCTGTACGGCGCCTACGCCGAGACCGAAGCTGTCTTCGCCGTCGACAACCTCATGGAACGATGGTCGACGCTCGATACCGCCGACCGCACCACCTTCTCCTTCGACCCCCGCACGGTCGACTGGGACCACTACGTCAGCCGGATCCATCTTCCCTCGGTGGTGGAGCATGCCCGGGTCCGTGCCACCCCCGGGGCTCGAACCGGCCCCAGCCGCACCACCAGGCTGCGAACGATGGTCTTGGCGCCCGAGCGTCATCTGGCCGCCTTCGACCTGGAGAACACGCTCATCGCGTCCAACGTGGTCGACTCCTACTCATGGCTGGCCACACGTCGGCTCCGGCCGGCCGACCGGGTCCGCTTCGCCCTGCGGGCCCTGGCCGAGGGACCTTCACTCCTGGCGCTGGACCGGAAGGATCGAGGCGACTTCCTGCGCCACTTCTACCGCAAGTTCGAGGGTGCATCGGTAGACGAGCTGGAGGAGGATGCCACCCAGTTGTTCACCTACCTGCTGCTCACCAAGTCGTTCCCCGCCGGCATCCGACGCGTCCGCGAGCACCGGCGACTGGGGCATCGGACGTTGCTCATCACCGGTGCGCTGGACATCGTCGTCGAGCGCAACCTGGCGCCGCTGTTCGACGACATCATCTGCGCCCGGATGGCCAGTATGGGCAGCGGCGGGGAACGACTCCGCACACGCGTGCCGGCGGCAGGTCGCTGGAGCGGCGAGCTCCTCGACGCCCCCCCCACGGGGGAGGCGCGGGCCCAGGCCATGGCCGATTACGCCGACGCCGAGGGCTTGCGTCTGGAAGAGGCAGTGGCCTACGCCGACTCGGCCAGCGATCTTCCCATGCTGGAAGCAGTCGGATTTCCGGTGGCCGTCAATCCCGAGACCCGCCTGGCCGCCGTCGCCCGCAAGCGTGGCTGGCTGATCGAGGAGTGGGCCACGGCCCGCGGCGGCCCCCGGCCTCTGCTCCCCATCGGTCCCGTCACCACCCCCACCTCCTTCGCCCGCGCCGGCGGCGGGAAGCGGGCATGAAGGCCCTGCGCTTGGAGCGGTCCGTTCCTCGCTTCGCCGCCGCCCGCGTGGCCGGAACGCTCGCGCCCGGGCGAGGCGGCCGAGCCGGCGCCCTGCGGCTGGCCGACATCGACGTGCCGTCGCTCCCCCACTCGCAGTGGACCCGCGTTCGGCCCCGACTGGCCGGTATCTGTGGATCGGATCTGGCGACCGTCGACGCCACGGCGTCCCCGTGGTTCGAGCCCCTGGTGAGCTTTCCCTTCGTCCCCGGTCACGAGGTGGTGGGCGAGCTCGACGACGGCCGTCGTGTGGTGGTCGAGCCGGTCCTCGGCTGTGCGGCCCGAGACATAGAGCCGCAGTGCGCCGGCTGCTCCCGCGGCGAGCTGGGCCGGTGCCGCAACGTCGCCTTCGGTCATCTCCACCCCGGGCTGCAGACCGGCTACTGCGCCGACACCGGCGGCGGGTGGTCGCTCGCGCTGGCCGCCCACGCCACCCAAATCCACGCCGTCCCCGACACCATGGCGGACGAGGCGGCGGTCATGGTCGAACCGGCGGCCTGTGCCGTTCGGGGTGCACTACGGGGCGGTGCCGCCCGCGACGACGTGGTGGCCGTGATCGGCGCGGGAACGCTCGGCTTGTGCGTCGTCGCCGCACTCCACCGCTGGGTGACGCCACGACGCCTGCTGGTGGCCGCCAAACACGTCGGGCAACGACGCTGGGCGTCCGAGCTCGGAGCGACCGACGTGGTCGAGCCGGCTGCCTTCACCCGGGCAGTGAGACGGGCCACGGGCTCGCTGGCCGTCGGTGGAAGGGGTGAGGACGGCGCCGAGGCCCATGGAGGACGGGACATGCAGCTCACCGGTGGGGCCGACGTGGTGGTCGACTGCGTCGGCAGCGCCAGCAGTCTGAGCCAGGCGCTCTCGGTTGTCCGGCCGGGGGGCCGTATCGTCATGGTCGGGATGCCCGGCACCGTCACCGTCGACCTGACACCGCTGTGGCAGCGGGAGATCGAGCTGGTGGGGGCCTACGCCTATGGGGTCGAGGCGGACCCGGCTCGACGTACCTTCGACCTGGCGTTCGAGCTTGTGGCGGCGGCCCGTCTCGACCGCCTCGTCTCAGCGACCTACCCCCTCCATCGCCACGCCGACGCCCTAGCCCACGCCGCTGAGGCCGGGCGTCGCGGGGCCGTCAAGGTGGCCTTCGACCTCCGCAACGAGAAAGGCCGCGATCGCCTGTGAGCCCCAGACCCGGATTCGTGCTCGAGGTGGACCGCTCCACGCCCCCCACGTTGTTCCACCACGGGGAGAGCTTCCGCCTCGAGCGGCTACCCGTGGGCAGTCGAATCGTCTATCCGCCGGAGCCCATGGCGGTGCTGGACGACATCGACGGGGCCATCCGCCACGCCCTCCTTCACCCGGTGGATTCCGATCCCCTGCCGGCGCTGTTGCGCCCCGGAATGCGCCTGACCATCGCCTTCGACGACATCTCCCTGCCGCTACCTCCGATGCGACGCCCCGACGTCCGCCAACGGGTGATCGAGGCGGTGCTCGACCTGGCCGCCGAGGCCGGTGTGGACGATGTCCACCTCATCGCCGCCCTTGCGCTGCACCGGCGAATGACCGAGGCCGAATTGCGCCATGCCGTGGGTGACCGCGTCTACGAGGCCTTCGCTCCTCGGGGACTGCTCTACAACTTCGACGCCGAAGATCCTGACGCCCTGGCCTTCCTGGGCGAGACCGACCAGGGCGAAGAGGTGGAGATCTCCAAGCGGGCGGCTGAGTCCGACCTCCTCATTTACGTGAACATCAATCTGGTGGCCATGGACGGTGGCCACAAGTCGACAGCCACCGGGCTGGCGTCCTACCGGAGCCTCCGCCACCACCACAACGTCCGCACCATGCAGCACAGCCGCTCCTTCATGGACCAGCACCGTTCGGAATTGCACTCCTCCAACTGGCGCATGGGCGAGGTGATCCGGAAAGCAGGAGTGAAGATCTTCCAGATCGAGACCACCTTGAACAACGACACCTTTCCCAAGCCCTTCGAGTTCCTTCAGAAGCGGGAGTGGGAGTGGTCGTTGCGCGACCGGGCGTCGTACCTCGGCGCCGCCAAGGCGCTGGACCGCACGCCGCACCGGCTGGCCCGATCGATCTTCCAGTCGGTGCTCGCCCCCCACAACCTCACGGGGATCAACGCCGGCGAGGTGGAGGCTGTCCACCGTCTGACCACGGCGAAGGTCCATGAGCAGCAGGTCGTCCGGGTCGAGGGACAGGCCGACATCCTCACCATGGGGCTGCCGTATATCTCGCCCTACAACGTCAACTCAGTGATGAACCCGATCCTCGTGATGTGCCTGGGACTGGGCTACTTCTTCAACCTGTATCGCCGTCAGCCCCTCGTGCGTGAGGGAGGGGTCCTCATTCTGAGCCATCCCACCCGCTGGGAGTTCCACCCTGTGCACCACCCCAGCTACATCGACTTCTTCGAGGAGCTGTTGGCCGACACCACCGACCCCCTCGAGTTGGAGAAGACCTACGAGCGGTCCTTCGCCGAGGACGAGTGGTACCGCCACCTCTACCGCACGAGCTACGCCTACCACGGCGTCCACCCCTTCTACATGTGGTACTGGGGGGCGCACGCGCTCCAGCACCTCGGTGGGGTGATCATCGTCGGAGGCGACGCCAAGGCCGTGCGCCGGCTCGGGTTCAAGCCTGCCACCACCTTGACCGACGCCCTGGAGATGGCCGAGGACGTGGTCGGGCGCGACCCTTCTCTGACCCACTTCCACACACCGCCGTTGATGCTCGCCGAGGTGGTGTGAGTCGCCTGCCGGCGTTGCCGGCGCTGAAGCTCCGGGTGCCCCGACCGGCCTTTCCCTGGTCGGCGCCGGAGGTGCCCCGGGCAGTCGAGCGGCCGGCACCTCGGCGTCGCACCGGAGCCGACTACGACACGAGTTGGGCCCGCCGCCCGCTGGCCCGCCACGTCCGGCTACTCCTCATGGAGGGACCGATTCGCCTCGGCGTGCGCACTTTGGCCGCACCGCGGCGATGCGGCCTCGACCGCCTCGACGGCCTCGTGGGGCCGGCCATCTTCGCCGCCAACCACCACAGCCACCTCGATACGCCCCTGCTCCTCACGTCGCTTCCCGAGCCCTGGCGCCACCGCGT
>DASZDM010000018.1:0-3064 GCA_035942015.1 Acidimicrobiales bacterium
GAAGACGGTCACGACCGCTCTGGAGGGACCTCGGGCGCCGAGGTCTCGACGCTGTGCGGCGTTGCCCCGGCCGGTGGCCGCACATCGACGACGTGCACGTCCACGGTCGCCTCGGCGAACGCCGGCACCTGCGCGGCCAGCGTCGTGCGGACCCGGCGACGGACCTCGTCGGCCACCTCGTCCAGGCGCGCGCCGAACCGCATCACGGTGTCGAGGCGCACCCGCGGTGGCGTGCGCTGGACGCGTACTCCCCGCACCGGATCCTCCTGTCCGTAGGTGGCGACTTCTCCGAGCCTCCCCCCGTGGAACCCCAGCACGTCGGGGACCTCACGGGCTGCGGCGGCGGCGAGTCGGGCCACGACCGAGGAGGAGACGATGGGCTCAGTCATAAGGGAGTGCTACTGGACTCGTGCGGGCTCTGCTTCCTCGTTCTCACCCCCGGGGAACACCAAGTCGTTCACGGCGATGTTCACTTCGACGACCTGCAAACCCGTCATCGACTCGATCCGGTCGATCACGTTCTGGCGCATGCTGTCGGCGACCTCGTGGATCGACGCCGGGTACTGCATCTTGCAGTTGATGTCGACCGCCGCCTGGCGACTGCCGACCTCGACGCCCACGCCGGTGGTCCGGTGCTCGGACCCGCGGATGCGCCCGACCACGTTGCCGAGGGCACCGGACAGGTTGCCGCCCAGGTCGGCAACACCGTCGACCTCGCGTGCCGCGATGGCGGCGATCTTGGCCACCACGGAGTCGTCGATGGACGTGGAGCCCTGGTCGGTCTCGAGCTTGGCGACGGAGCTGCCGCCACGTGACTTGGCGGGGGAGCCTTGCTGCTGCTTCTGGGTCTGAGTGTTGGTGTCGCTCATGGGTGTCTGCCTTTCCTCGTGTTGGGTTTCGTGGTCACTCGTCGTGGCGGTGTCCCAAGAACTCCGTCACGTCGACGCGGCCCTCGACGATGAGGGCCACGAGAAAGCCCACCGCCGCGAGTGCGGCAGTGAGCAGGGCGTCACCGAAGCCGGCGAACGCCCAGACCGCTCCGATAGCCAGACCCACCAGGGTCCCGAAACGAGTCATGGTCACAGGTCCCCCTTTGGGACGGTTGGAGAGGGCGGTTCCGTCAGCTCACCCGCGGCGGCGGTGGGTTGCGACGGCGTTGGATGTAGCGAACGAACCCAAGGGGGAGTCGCCTCCACCACGGGCCGCGATGCACGATGATCAGTGGCGCTCGCCGGCCCCCGGTTCCGTGAACCCCGCCGTGCAGGACGGCCCGGGCTTGCAGCAGCTGGCGAAAGGCCTCGGTGTCCCCCCCCTGGTCGGGATGCAGCTTGCGGGCCAGACGCCGGAATGAACGCTCGATGTCCCGAGAGCTCGCCGTGGAGGGCAGCTGCAGCAACGAACGAGCCGTTTCGGGACGCATTGTCACCTCGTGGCCGAGAATCGCGCTGCACGCCCAACCGCCTACCCGGGTGGACCCATGGTCACACTGCTCATGTCGACAAGTCTCGGACCGAGTGTCGTCGGTGCGGTTCTCGCAGTTCCGGGACGGGGAGGGAAGACGGCGTGGTGATCGACCCCTTCAGCACCGCCACACAGATGGCTGAGCTCCTGCGGGCGGGAACGGTATCGAGTCGTGAGCTGGTCGACCTGCACCTGGAGCGGATCGAACGGTTCGACCCGCTACTGAACGCCGTGGTGACGCTGGACGCCGACGGCGCTCGGTGGCGCGCCGACGAGCTCGACCGCCGGCTGGCACGGGAGGGCCCCATAGGCATGCTCCACGGCGTGCCGCTGACGCTGAAGGACTGTTGGGCCACGGCCGGCATACGCACCACGGCTGGCTCCCCGGAGATGGCCGACTGCGTGCCCGACGCCGACGCCGAGGTCGTCGCCCGCCTGCGCAGCGCCGGCGCCATCGTCATGGGCAAGACGAACGTGCCCGAACAGGTGACGGGCCAGGAGACCGGCAACCCCCTCTTCGGCCGCACCTGCAATCCCTGGGACCCCGACCGCACGCCCGGCGGGTCGTCGGGCGGCGCGGCGGCCGCGGTGGCAGCGGGGCTGTCGCCACTGGAGGTGGGCAGCGACAGTGGCGGCTCCATCCGTGAGCCGGCCCACTGCTGTGGTGTCTACGGGCACTTCTCGACGTCGGGGCTGGTTCCCCTGGCCGGGCACCTGCCATCGGTGCCGGTCGACGACATTGGTGCCGACCACGATCTGATGGCGGCGGGGCCGTTGGCCCGCAGTGCCAGCGACCTGGCGCTGGCCATGCAGGTGCTGGCCGGGGTGGCCCCCCTCGAGGAGGCGCCGGCACCCAAGGGCCTGAGCGTCGCCGTGTGGCTGGACGGACCCGATGTCGAGCTGTCCCGGGACATCGCCTCGCTCGTCGCCGCTGCCGGCGACGCGCTGCGAACCGCCGGCGCCTCGGTGCGGGAGGTGGGACCGCCGTTCGACACCGCCGAGGCCCGCGAGGTGGCCTTCCAGCTGTGGGTAGCGGCGACGGCTTCGTCGGCCGACGACCACCAGCACGATCGCGCGGTCGAGCGGGCGACCGGCACGCCTACCTCGGATCGGAGCCTGCCGGCGCTGAGGGACCGGGCCCAGGCCATGTCGCACCGTGACTGGAACGGCTCGACGCCCGCCGGCGCTCCATGGCCGGGCGTGGGCCGCGCTCTTGGATGAGGTCGACGTGGTCCTGTGCCCGGTGTCGCCAGTGCCCGCCGTCCGCCACGACCCCGAGCCCGAGGATGTCGACAGCGTGGACCGTCGGCTGGTACGGACCATCGACGTCGACGGTCGAGCACGGCCCTACCTCGACCAGATCATGTGGAACGTCGTGGTGGGCATGGCCGGGTTGCCGGCGACGGTGGTACCGGTGGGGCGGACAGCAGCCGGACTGCCGGTCGGTGCCCAGGTCGTGGGGCGGCGCCATGCCGACGCCCTCACCATCGCCGTGGCCGGGGTCGTCGGCGCCCTCAGCGGTGGGTATGCGGTTCCTCCCGGCTTCGCCTGAGCACTGTCGAGCGCATCACTCATCTCCGCGGCTGAACCGGTGTGGTACGGG
>DASZDM010000019.1:0-3508 GCA_035942015.1 Acidimicrobiales bacterium
GTGCCAATGTGTGAGGGCGTTGGTGGGCATTTGGCGGTTGTAGCGTGGTCTGGCCGGGCTGTATAGGGGGCAGTGGAGGGGTTGGTATTGAGGGGTAGTGGGCGGTAGTTGGGGTGGTTATTGGGTGGTATTGGTGAGTGAAGGGGCGTAGTGGTCAGTGGGTGGTAGAGGGCTGGTCGGTCCAGGGGGGCGGGTAGTGGCGGACCGTGGCCGGTCGGTCCAGGTCGGGCAGGCGGCCACTCGCCGAGCACCACGTCCGGTGATCCGGCCGTCCGCGGCGCCCCGGCCCCGTAATCGCCCAAAAGAGGCGCGCTCGTAGTGGGTCGTGGACATGGAATGCGCTCTGGATCTTCGATGTCCAGCGACTCCAGCAACACCCGGCGCGAAGAGGGCCGGAGGGGGGGCGTCGTGAAAGTTTTTCGGAATTCTTTGGCACTTCCCGGCCCTCAGAGCCACCCGTAGTGGGGTAACGGCACGCACCCTCCGGTTTCGGGAGGTGCACGACTCCAGGAGGAGCGACATGACAACCGTCCCGATACCACCGCAAGAGTTCCCAGGGATGATGAGCACCGCCGAGGTGGCCAGGTTCTTGGGCGTCACCAAGCGCCACGTCTATCGGCTCGTGCAGGAAGGACGAGTTCCTCACTACAAATGGGGTCGGCTGCTGCGCTTCCACCCCGGGGAGATCGCCGCTTGGCTGGACGAGTTCCGACGGTCGCCGGGAGGTGAACAGCAATGGGGGTGATCCTCGACGACCTCTGGGACCACGAGGGCTACGGCGCCCGGCGCCTCGCCGACGGGACAAACACCGGGATGTGGTCGGTCGCCACCGCCAGCTCCGAGGGCGCACCCTTCTCGCTCCCTCCCCTGGGCGATCTGTGCCCGAGCTGGCCCGGTGGTGGGGCGAGTTCGCCGACGTCGTCCAGATCGAGGAGCTGGGACTGCCTCGCCCGGCGCTCGACACCGCATCGCGCCAGGTCATCACCGTGCCAGCCGCCACCGGGATTGGCCGTCTACATGACCGAGGTGGTCTCGGGGCGGGCCGACGCCATTCGCCAGCGCAGGGTGGAGCCGAGCGAGGACAACATGCTAAAGCTGTCCTCGGACTGCCGGGCGGCGTCGTTCGACTGGGGCAGCTTCTCCGGCCAGCACGTCGACGAAGCCAACTCCGCGCTGGCAGCCTGCGCCGATCGGGTGGCCGCCACCTACCACGACCACCGGGACCGCACCTACCGCACCGCCTCGGGGCATGAGCATCCCCGCCGGGGCGCGCTGCAGCTGGTCTTTGCCGACCTCGGCACCCCCAAGCCGGGGCGGGAGGACACCACCTACGACAACCTCAAGGCGCTGCTGGTGCGCCGGGGCATCCCTGCCGAGGCCGTCCAGTTCGCCCACGACCACGACGCCAACGACGCCGCCAAGGGCCGGTTCTTCGCCGCCTGCCGGGACGGCCGGGTGGCGGTGGCCATCAGCTCCACGGCGAGATGGGCGTCGGCACCAACGTCCAGGACCGCCTCGTCGCCCTGCACCACCTCGACTGTCCCTGGCGACCGTCGGACATCGAGCAGCGCGAGGGGCGCATCCTTCGACAGGGCAACCAGAACCCCAACGTGGCCATCTACGCCTACGCCACCGAGCGGTCGTTCTCCGTCTACGGCTGGCAGACGCTGGAGCGCGAGGCCGGCTTCATCGGCCAAGTCATGCGGGCGACCCCGGACGGCCCCCGCTCGGTGGAGGTCAGCGACACCGAGGCGTTGTCCTACGGCGAAGTCAAGGCCCTGGCCACCGGCGACCCCGACTTCCTGGAGGCGGCCAAGCTCGACGACCAGGTGGCCCTCCTGGAGCGCCTCGCCCGAGCGCACGGCCGTGACACGGTGGCCGCCCAGCGCCGCGTCGCCGCCGGCGAGCGGGAAGCCCCGCGACTCGACCGCCAGATCGCTGATTTGGCTCCGATCGCTGAGCGCATCGCTGGGCTTGATCCCGACCGCCGGTGGCAGGTGACCATCGGTGACGCCGTCATCGACAACCGGGCCGACGCCGCCCGGGCCATGGTCGACGCCACCACCTGGCAGCGCTCCCCCACCACCGTCGCCCGGCTCCCAGCCGAGGGCCTGGAGATCCGCTCAACCGGAGCCGACCACCCGGGGCGCCACCTACGAGCTGGTCGGCGCTGACGGCGCTCGCTTCGGGGGCTACGCCCAGGTGCTCGTCGAGGACCGGTTCGCCGTTTCGGAGGTTGTCGGAGCGCTCACGCGCCTCGACAACCGTGCCGGGGCCTTGCCCGGGCACCTGGCCGAGCTGCAGCAGCGCCGGGCGGGCGTGGACGACCGCATCGCCGCTGCCCGCGAGACTGCCGACCGGCCGTTCCTGCACCGCCACGAGCTCCAGGAGGCCCGCACGGCTGTGGAGAAGGTCCGTGCCCGCCTCGCCGAGCGCTACAGCGAGGTCGAGGAGCTGCCGACCGACGTTCCGCCGGCGGCCGGGCCGGCGGCCGCGCCGGTCGCAAACCCACTCGCCGCACCGCCGGCGGCCGCAGCAGGGAGGCTCCCCTCGACGTGCATCGCCCTCGACCCCCGAGGAGAGGTTTCGGCCGGTGATTCCTGCCGAATCACCCTCCGGGGCCGAAAACCCGGCGGATCTGTGTGGTGGGAACGAGGACGCTATACCGGCACCTGACGCGACGAGGACGGCAGCACGAGCCTCGCTCCCCTCTGGCTTCCCGTGGCGAGCGAGGCTCAGGCCGCCCCGTCAACCGCGCCGGACCGAGCGGCGCTCGGCGGCTGAGCTCGCTTGCCAACGCTTTACCGTGCGTTGGGGGGTCCACCGTCCAGGACACTGCAGAACCGCTGGGTCTCAGGGAAGTTTGCTCCAGCGACACAATCGATCGGAGTGTTCGGATTGTCCTCGGCGCGGGCCAGCCCGAAGCCCACCCTCGTTGGGGCGCTCGGATCACCGATGTCCTCAACTACCCGACCTGACGGCAGCGTGTCGGGCCCCTGGCCGCCGAAATCGCCGGCGGGCGTCTCCAAGTGGGCCGCGGCCGGCCCCGCCATGCCGAAGAACATCGTCGCCGAGGCGGCGATGGCCACTACCTGCTTTTTCGTTCGCACAGCTGATACCTCCATAATCTGACCATGTGCAACTGGCACGTACCCACACGTCCGCCAGGGAAACCGGCTTCCTGGGCAAGACGAAGAGAGCCGTCAGCCGGGTCACGCCCGACGTCGCAGTGCGTGGGTGACGGTGTCGTAGTCTGCTGACCGCTGCTGTGGCGTCTGTGAACGGCGCCACAAGTCGCTCCGCCGGGAAAGCGTGAGACTACGAGAGCATCTCGAGCTCGCCGTCACCGAGTGGATCGACTGGTAGCCGTGGCTATCACCGCCCGAGGGTTCCAGCTGGCCACGCACGACCCAACAACCGCTACCGCCGACGCCTCAGCCCTCGCCGGCACCCTCGCCGCCACCACCCGACCCAACTTCGCACCGCCGCCGCCTCAGCCCCTCGACGC
>DASZDM010000020.1:0-2767 GCA_035942015.1 Acidimicrobiales bacterium
GCCAGGGCGGCCCAGCAGATCGGGCAACGCAACGGCACGGCCGTGAAGGTCGTAGCCGGACACGCCCAACACTCGCTCGGCGCTGGTTGCCGACAGATCGATGGCGATCCCGTACTCGAGGACGGGGCGCTCCACGAGCACGGCTTGGTCGTGGAGGCCGCCGACAACCGCGTTGACGCCGTCGTTGAGTGTCCCGTCAGCGGCGATCGAGCAGATCGGCTCCGCCAGGCTGATAAGCATCGTGAGATAGGGGATCGGCAGGCCGCGATGGACACCAGCGTGATCGTGCTCCACTCGATAGCCGGCGTAGCCATTCACCACCCCGGCGAGCTCCGGGTGCGGTGCGCGGTCGAGCCACGTGGTCAACACTCGAGCAAGAGTAGGGGGCCACGGTTGGCGGAGCACGGCAGCCGCGACGGACAATCAGACGGTTCCGGTGCGACCATGGCGCTGCCGGGCCGCACCAAACCGGCGGCCAGGAGGGACCTCGATCACCCGGGCGGAGCCGCCCGAAGTGCCGATCGCGCGGGGTCCGAGCGGCGACGGCCGATGGGTCGCCGTCGCGGCCGTGGAGGCACCGATCGCTCCTTTGCGCTGGCCTCGGACGTCGCCGACCCGACATTCAGCGGAGCGCGACGACTGTTAACCCAGCCAGACCTCTTGGGTAACGCGGTAGCTCAAAAGTGCGACAAGGCACAACGACACGAACGCCAGCCACGCTACAAACAACCCCCATCGCAGTACCCGCCAGCCCGGCGAACGCGATGTCCAAAGTGGGGAACGCGGCATGACATCAAGATGATGCCAGCCGGCAGGCGGTGGCGCCCGCACAACCGGCTGGTTCGACGGCCTCCGACGGCACCTACCGGCCAGCCCCCTCTCCAGGAGGCGGGTGGCCGGAGCTCAGGGATGACCTGGTCGCGGTCATCTGCACAGCGCGCCGACGTGCGCCCGACGAGTTCTCCCGTCCGCTGTGCCACAGATGAGCGTCGAAGATCAGTACGTCACCGGGGCGGCCAGTGACGATTCGCTCATCCGGATGCTTCATGCCCGGTTGCGCGAGCCGTCGCGGTACGGCCGACGCGCCACGATGAGAGCGCGGAACGACACGCGTCGCACCGTTTGCTGATTTGAACTCGTCCAGCATCCAGAGCAGCGTGATCGCGTCGAAGTCATCGACGCGCCCAGGCGGGCGATCCGCATGGAGACCTTGAGCGCCAGCCCCGCGGCCCGGGTCCCGGCCGTGCAGGCGGACTGTGTAGTCGCCGAGTGCGTCAGTGAGGAGAATCATGATCCCACGGTGCCCTGCGAGCGATCGCCACCGCTCGACATACGGCGTCTGGTCATCGATCTCGACGTGAAGAGTCGAGCCCGGCGTTTCAGGAGGGAAGGCCTCGCGCAACTCGTCGACCTCACGTGGATGGAGCAGGGAGGAGACAACGACATACCCCTCCTCGCGGAGTGGGTCGATCCAGGCATCTGCCGAAATCCAGGTCGTTGCGCCTACACATCTTGCCATGGCTAGGTTCTACTCGCCCCCGGTCCTTGGTACTCGTGGTTTCACAACCGCGGCCCCCGACTGTCGGGTTTCGGGGCGTGCATGCGTGCTGCCGCCAACGCCATTGGGCCGAGGTGCGGGCCGACCGATCTGGCGTTCTGTTGCGACCGGCCGGCGGCAGCCGGTCTCGTCGAGGTGCAACCGATGTGCCGCTCGCGCGGGTCGGGCCCTCCGGTGCTGCGTCGCTGCCGAGGAGCGGCCCAGCGCGCCGATCATCCGTTCGCACTGGGCTCGCCGGCCGGCGAGCCGGCAGTAGGTGCGGGTCGGACGGTGAACGGCACTTTCAGCACCATCCGACTTCATGGCCGCCTCGTTGATCTTCGTAACTCAGTCTGAAGGCCCAAGTCCGCTTCGGGCCGAGACCAACGAGTTCGTCTGGGGTGTCCTCAGCGCCAGCCTCGTGGTGCTGGCTGCTGTGGTGGCTGCCCTCGTTGTCGTTTACTCGGTTTCAAGGCTACGTCGAGGAAAGTGACTGTCCCTGCCGAAGGCCGCTTCGCCAAGTGAGAACCCTCCCTAGCCACAGGGCCAACGCCTGCTACGTGCCGGTCGGCGGCGGTCGGCCATCGAGCGCAAGGAGGACCGCGACCACGCCCGCGAGCCCCGTTCCTTCCATCGGCTGGCCTGAAGGCCTCGGGAGCCGGCAATGAGTGCGGGTGGACCACATCGGTGAGCGATGTGGGAGGCGATGGATTCTCGGCGGGGCAGCCGGCTCTCGCAGCGTAACATGGCGGTACGACGCATCCTGCCGAGAGAACGTCCGAGGACGCGGAACGCATTCTGCTTGGTGTGCTGAGCCAAGGACTTTACGCGATCCGCGACGCTGCTGAGCACGGTCGGGCTAGAGAGATCGAAACCCTTGCTCGTCTCCTCCGCGGCATCCCAGCGTGGATGGCACGGGGTGAGCATAAGGAAGGGCTGTACCGTCTGGGATCGCGAGCAGTTCACGCCGCTCCTTGGCTGTCCTCGTGGGTCGAGTCCGTCGTGGCAGAAGAGAGCCGTCGGCTTGCGCAGTGACCAGTTCGCGAGCTCCCGTGTCCGCCAAATGGGGTCCGGCGAAGCCGTACCGAGGTGCCGCTCGCGCGGACCTCGAGCGCCGGTGGCCGACGGCTCGGCGTCGAGGGCGAGAAGCACCGAACGCTCCCTCGCGCTGGCCTCGGGGAGCGGCGACCCGGCAGCGGGACGGGAGTCCCGAGACGGCCCTGGGCGAAG
>DASZDM010000021.1:0-12649 GCA_035942015.1 Acidimicrobiales bacterium
GGCTGGCTGAGCAACAGGGTCGCTCGCTTGTAGGTGGCGAAGCGGCGGGCGAAGCACACGGTCAGGGCCTTGGGATCGAGGACCTCGTCGCACCACGCCGTGTCCGAGGCGCTGAGGCCGCGGGCGGTCAGCGACCGCCGGAGCTTGCGACGAACGGACGCGACGAGGCGCTCCCGCCCCTGATCGCGGACCCGCCACAGCTCCTCGTCGCCCACCCGTTCAATGCGCGCCCAGCGCTCGGCACTGGCCTCGGGCCAGGCCGGCAGGACGTGGCGGCTGAGCAGATCGTCCATCTCCGAGGAGACCCAGGTGTGGGCGTGCACTCCGTTGGTGACCGAACCGATGGGCACCTCCTCGGCGGGCACCCCGGGCCACAGAGGGGCGAACATGGCCCGGCTGACCTTCCCGTGCAGGGCCGAGACGGCGTTGGAGCGCCCGGCCAGGCGCAGGCCCATGACCGCCATGTTGAAGGGAGCGTCGGGCAACTCGTCGGGTTGGTGTCCGAGGGCCATGAGGGTGTCGAGGTCGATCCCGCACTCCTCGGCCCAGCGGCTGAAGTAACGGGTCATGAGGGGTCGTGGGAAGCGGTCGATGCCGGCCGGGACGGGGGTATGGGTCGTGAAGATGCTGGCCCCCCGAGTGGCTTCCACGGCCTCGGCGAAGGAGAGGCCGTCGCCGGTGATGAAGGTCCGGATGCGCTCCAAGCCGAGGAAGCCGGCGTGGCCTTCGTTGCTGTGGAAGACCTGGGTGGCCTCGCCGATCGCCTCCAGGGCCCGCACGCCGCCCACCCCGAGGAGGATCTCCTGGCGTAGGCGGTGCTCGGTGTCGCCCCCGTAGAGCCGGTCGGTCACACCCCGCACCTCGGGCTCGTTCTCCTCGACGTCGGCATCCAGCAGGTAGAGGCGGACTCTCCCCACATCGGCCCGCCACACCCGGGCGACCAGGGGCCGGTCGGCCAGCTCGACGCTGATGCGGATCCCCTCGACCGGGCGGACGGCCATGGCAAACGGGTCCAAGCTGGGATAGCGCTCGAGCTGCCAGCCGTCGCTGTTGAGCGACTGGCGGAAGTACCCGTGGCGGTAGAACAGCCCGACGCCGACCAGCGGGACGCCGAGATCGCTGGAAGCCTTCAGGTGGTCGCCGGCGAGGACCCCCAGCCCACCCGAGTACTGGGGCAGCGCCTCGGCCAGGCCGAACTCAGGAGAGAAGTAGGCGACGGAGCGAAGGGCCCCGTCCGAGCGGCCCTGGAACCATCGAGCCCGGTTGCAGTAGCGGTCGAGACCCTCCTGGACCTCGCCGAGGAAGCTGCGGAAGCCGGGATCGGCCTGCAGCTGCGCCAGGCGCTCCCGGCTGACGGCGCCCAGGAGACGGACGGGGTCATGGCGGCCGATCTCCCAGATATCAGGGTCGACCCAGCGGAACAGGTCTCGGGTCCGCTCGTCCCACGCCCAGCGCAGGTTCATGGCCAGGTCCTCGAGACCGGCCAGGGCTTCTGGAAGCCGTGGCCGGACGGTGAAGCTTCGCAGCGCCTTCATCGCCGACGACCGTAGTTGGGGGCCGGCGTCTGCGGGAATTGCAGGGTCGGTAAGGACGTTGTGCACGAGGAAGCTCGCCTGCGAATCCCCGAGAGAGGCCGGTTCCCGTGCCCATCACCCGCTTGAACCACGCCGTGCTCTACGTCCGCGACGTCGAGCGAAGTGTCGCCTTCTACCATGAGGTGCTGGGGTTCCACCGGCTGGCGATCGGATTTCCGGGCGCCGCCTTTCTGAGGGCCCCGGGGTCGGACAACGACCATGACCTCGGCCTCTTCGAGATGGGCGACAGCGCCGGGCCGTCACCGGCCGGTCGTTCGGCGGTCGGCCTGTACCACCTGGCGTGGGAGGTCGACACGCTGGAGGAGCTCGAGCGCCTGGCCGGGGTCCTCTCCGGTCGGGGCGCCCTCAGCGGCGCCAGCGACCACGGCACGACCAAGAGCCTCTACGGCGCCGACCCTGATGGCATCCAGTTCGAGGTGGCGTGGCTCGTGCCCACGGACCTGCTCGACGACGACGCTCGGCGTGCCAGTGCACGCATCGAACCCCTGACCATCGCCCAGGAGAAGCAGCGCTACGGGGCCACCACCCCCGGGGGTGGTGGCCGGACGAAAGTTTCGTCGGGAGGCGGAGCCTGCTAGTGGTGTAGGGGTGCTGGGACGAATCGTGATCGACGACCTTCGCCCCCGGACCCTCTCTCGTGCCTTTCCGCCGAAGGCGGCGGTCAACGAGGCAGTGCAGGTCTCCGGGGACATTTTTGCCGACGGCCACGACATTTTGGCCGCCCGCATCCGGACGCGGCGCAAAGGCTCCCGCAAGTGGCGCCAGGAGATCCCGATGGTGCACGTGGGCAACGACCGGTGGGAGGCCACGGTGTCGTTCGAGGAGGTCGGCGCCCATGAGGTGGTGGTCGAGGCGTGGCGGGATCGATTCGCCACCTGGCGCCACGACATCACGCTCAAGGCAGGGGCGGGCCAGGACGTCGGCGTCGAACTGGACGAGGGGGCCCTGTTGCTCGATGCCCTGGCCCGGCTGGTGCCGGAGCCGCGCCGGGCGCTGGCGAACGATGCCGCAGCCGCTCTTCGCCGCTCGACGTGCAGCGTGGAGGTCCGCCTCAACGCCGGCCTGGATGATGCAGTGGCGGCGGCCGTCGAGGGGGTACCGCTGCCCGGCGAGGTCACCGCTGCTCCTGCGACGACCCTCTGGGTCGACCGCCGGCGAGGGTTGTGCAGCGCCTGGTACGAGCTGTTCCCACGGTCAGAGGGCGGATTGGACGAGGTGACCAAGCGACTGCCCGCCGTTGCCGACATGGGCTTCGACGTGGTGTACCTCCCTCCCGTGCACCCCATCGGCCGTAGCCACCGCAAGGGCCGTGACAACACGCTCGGAGCCGGCCCCGACGACGTGGGCAGTCCCTGGGCCATCGGGGCCGCCGAGGGTGGCCACACTGCCTTGCACCCCGACCTCGGGTGCTTCGAGGACTTCGACGCCATGGTGGCCGAAGCGGTGGCCCTCGGGATGGAGATCGCCCTCGACTACGCCCTGCAGTGCGCACCGGACCACCCCTGGGTCAGCGAGCATCCGGAGTGGTTCCACCACCGGCCCGACGGCTCCATCCGCTACGCCGAGAACCCGCCCAAGAGGTACGAGGACATCTATCCCATCAATTTCTGGCCGGCAGACGACGCTGACCGGATCGAGCTCTGGAACGCGTGCCGGGAGGTCATCGAGTTCTGGATGGGCCATGGGGTGCGCATCTTTCGGGTGGACAACCCGCACACCAAGCCGATGGCGTTCTGGGCGTGGCTCATCCCCGAGATACAGCGCCACGCCCCCGACGTGTTGTTCCTGGCCGAGGCGTTCACCAGGCCGAAGGTCATGGCCAAGTTGGCCGAGGTCGGCTTCACCCAGAGCTACACCTACTTCACCTGGCGCACCACCAAGGCCGAGCTCACCGCCTACGCCATCGAATTGAGCACCGGTCCCCAGGCCGATTACATGCGCCCCAACTTCTGGCCCAACACGCCCGACATCCTCTCGGGACCGTTGCGCGACGGCAGCCCTGCGGCGTTCCGCATGCGGCTCCTGCTGGCCGCCACCCTCGTGCCCAGCTACGGCATCTACCGAGGCTACGAATGGTGCGAGAACGTTCCTCAGGCCGACACCAACGAGGAGTACCGCAACTCGGAGAAGTACGAGATCAAGCGCCGGGGCTGGGACGATGAGGCCGGGCCCCTCACACCGTTCATCCGCCGTGTCAACCACATTCGCCGCCAGCACCCGGCGCTCGGCACGCTGCGCAACATCCGCTTCCACCACAGCTCCAAGGACACCATGCTGGTCTACTCTCGCCACAGCGACGACGGCGACGATGTCGTGCTGTGCGTGGTGAACCTCGATCCCGATTCCTTGCAGGAGGACACCCTGACGCTCGATCTCGGGGTGCTCGGGCTCTCGTACGACGAAGCGTTCGAGGCGCACGACGAGCTCAGCGGCACGACCTTCATGTGGCAGGGAGCGAACCCCTACGTCCGCCTCGACCCGACCGAGCAACCTGGACACGTCTTGCACCTGCGTCGCCTCCTCCCCGCATGAGCAGCTTCGATCCTGAGTTGGACGTCCCGGACCTGGGCATCAGCGGCGTACCTTCGGGCAGCTCTGGGCTCAGCGCCGACAACCGGTGGTTCCAGACAGCGGTGTTCTACGAAGTGGTGCTCCAGGGATTCAACGACGGCAACCACGACGGCATCGGAGATCTCCGCGGCCTCACCGAGAAGCTCGACTACCTCGAGTGGTTGGGCATCGACTGCGTCTGGCTGTTGCCCTTCTACCAGTCGCCCATGCGCGACGGCGGCTACGACATAAGCGACTTCTTCACCCTCCACGCCGAGTACGGCGACCTGGGCGACGCCGTGGCCTTCATCGAGGAGGCACACCGGCGGGGCATCCGGGTCATCGCCGACCTGGTCATGAACCACACCAGCGACGCGCACCCGTGGTTCGTCGAGTCCCGTCAGGACCGCACCAACCCCCGGGCCGACTGGTACGTCTGGAATGACGACGACCAGCGCTGGCCCGAGGCGCGGGTGATCTTCGTGGACACCGAGCCCTCGAACTGGACGTTCGACGCCCAGAGGGGTCAGTACTACTGGCACCGCTTCTTCCACCACCAGCCCGACCTGAACTACGACAACCCCGAAGTGGGCGAGGCCATGCTCAATGTCCTGCGCTACTGGCTCGACATCGGGCTGGACGGGTTCCGCCTCGACGCCGTGCCCTACCTGTACGAGCGTGACGGGACCAATGGGGAGAACCTGGCCGAGACCCATGAGTACCTTCGCCGGCTCCGCAAGGAGGTGGACTCGTTGTACCCGGGTCGGGTCCTGCTGGCCGAGGCCAACCAGTGGCCGGCCGATGTCGTCGACTACTTCGGGGCCGACGACGAATGCCACATGTGCTTCCACTTCCCGCTCATGCCCCGCATGTTCATGGCCCTGCGCCGGGAGCAGCGGTATCCCATCACAGAGATCCTCGCCCAGACGCCGGAGATCCCCGGCGGCTGCCAGTGGGGCATCTTCCTGCGCAACCACGACGAGCTGACCCTCGAGATGGTCACCGACGAGGAGCGGGACTATATGTACGCGGAGTACGCCAAGGATCCCCGCATGAAGCGCAACGTGGGGATCCGCCGGCGCCTGGCTCCGCTCATCGACAACGACCGGCGGGTCGCCGAGTTGCTCCATGCCCTGCTCTTCAGCCTTCCGGGATCGCCGATCATGTACTACGGCGACGAGATCGGTATGGGCGACAACATCTACCTGGGTGACCGCGACGGGGTCCGCACTCCCATGCAGTGGTCGCCCGACCGGAATGCCGGCTTCTCCCGGGCCGACTTCGCCCAGCTCTACCTGCCCCCCTTGATGGATCCGGTTTACGGGTATCAGGCAGTCAACGTGGAAGCCCACACCCGTGACCCGAGCTCGTTGCTGTACTGGGTCAAGCGCATGCTCGAGGTGCGCAAGCAGCATCCCGTCTTCGGGGTGGGTTCTTTCGAGGTGCTCTCCTCGGAGAACCCCTCCGCCCTTGCCTTCGTGCGCGATCAGGTCGACCCCGACACCGGAGCGCATGACATCGTGATGTGCGTCAACAACCTGAGTCGCTTCGCCCAACCGGTGGAGCTGCATCTTCCGCACTACGAGGGGTGGGTGCCGCACGAGCTGCTCGGACGGGTTGCCTTTCCGCCCATCGGCGAGCTGCCGTACTTCGTCACGCTCGCGCCCTACGGGTTCTACTGGTTCCAGCTCGTCGAGGGGGAGGCATGATCGATCACGGAGCGCTGGCTGCCGCCCTGGCTGAGTACCTACCGCACCAGCGGTGGTTCGCCGGAGGAGAGGCAGAAGCCCGCGATCTCACCGTCACCTCTGTTCGGGTGCTACGTGACGGCAGCTGGCCGGCATTGCTCCAAGTCGTGGTGGAGGCCCGCACGTCGGCCTCGGGCCTGGATGCCGGCGAGGTCCCGATGACCGCTTCCTATCAGGTCGTGCTGGGCCTTCGCCCTGCCGGCAGCCGAGAGGCGTTCCTGGAGGGCAAGCCTGAGGCGATCGTCACCGAGCTCGACACCGAGCTCGGGCCGGCGCTCGCCTACGACGCCGCCATCGATCCTGAGCTGTCTATCGCCGTCCTGCACCACATGGCTCCCGACGAAGAGGTGGAGCGGGCCCGCTACCTGGGAGCCGACCAGTCCAACACCTCGGTCGTCTTCGACGAGCGCCTGATCATGAAGCTGTTCCGGCGGCTCTCGGACGGGCCCAACCCTGACGCCGAGGTCACCCGTGCCCTGGTCGACGTGGGTTTCGCCAACGTGGCCGAGCCGGTGGCCGAGTGGCGCGAGGACGACCGTGACTTCGCCCTGGTCAACCGCTTCCTGGTCGGGGGAACCGACGGCTTCGTGCTTGCCCTGCTGTCGCTGCGCGACCTCTACGACCGTCGCTGCCCGCCGGGCGAGGCCGGCGGCGACTTCGCCTTCGACGCTCGTCGCCTGGGCGCCGTGACCGCCGAGATGCACCTCGCCCTGGCCGAGGCGTTCGGCCACTTCCCCGGCGCACCCGACGTCTGGGCCGCCGACATGGAGGCCCACCTCGGTCGGGTCCGCTTGGACGGGATCGACCGGGAGCAGGTGCGAGCCATCTACCGGCGCCTGGCCGAGATACCCAATGCCGGCCCCGCCGTGCGTGTCCACGGCGACTACCACCTCGGCCAGGTCATGCGGACCGACGCCGGGTGGTACGTGCTCGACTTCGAGGGCGAACCCGACCGCCCCCTGGAAGAACGCCGGCGACCCACCTCGCCTCTGCGCGACGTCGCCGGACTGGTCCGATCGTTCCACTACGCCCCCCAGGTGGCGCTCGGGGAATGGGGTACAGAGGTGGACGACGAGCTTCTCGCCCTCGGAGAGGCCTGGGAGCACCGCAACCGCGTGGCCTTCCTTGCCGGCTACCTCGGCACCGAGGGCGTCGGCGAGATCCTCCCCGGGGACGACGCCGACCGCCGGTTGGTCCAAGCCGCCTTCGAGCTCGACAAGGCGGTCTACGAAGTCGGATACGAACAATCGCACCGGCCCGACTGGGTCCACATTCCTCTGAGAGCCGTCCAACGCATCCTGGAGACCACGCCATGACCAGCCCCACGTCCCTCGAGGCGGACTTCGACCGGTTGGTGTCCGGTGAGCACGGCGATCCCCACAGCCTGCTGGGCCCGCACGCCGGCGCCAACAAGCGTCGCACGTCGATTCGCGGGTACCGGCCCGATGCCAGTGCCATGAACCTGGTGCTCGACGACGGTTCCCGCCAGGCCATGGCCCAGGTCCATCCCGGTGGCGTGTTCGCCGCCGAGGTGCCCGGCGGCGAGGTGCCTGCCTATCGCCTGGAGGTGGCCTACCAGGACGGCCAGACCTTCGTCCTCGACGATCCGTACCGCTTCTGGCCGACGTTGGGCGACATGGATCTCCACCTTCTCGGCGAGGGACGCCACGAGCGCCTCTGGGACGTGCTCGGCGCCCACGTTCGCTCCCACCAGGGTGCGACGGGCACGTCGTTCGCCGTGTGGGCGCCCTCAGCCCGAGCCGTGCGGGTGGTCGGCGACTTCAACGCCTGGGACGGGCGCCTGCACCCGATGCGCAGCCTCGGCTCGTCCGGAGTCTGGGAGCTGTTCCTTCCCGAGGTGGGCGCCGGCGCCCATTACAAGTTCGAGATCCTGACCCAGGCGGGGCACTTGCGCCTCAAGGCCGACCCGTTGGCCTTCGCCGCCGAGCCGGCTCCCGGCACGGCCAGCGTGGTGGTGGAGCCTTCCTATGTCTGGACCGACGCCGACTGGTTGGAACAGCGCCGGACCACCGATCCGCTGCGCCGTCCCCTTTCCGTCTACGAGGTCCATCTGGGCTCCTGGCGCACGGTGCCCGAGGAGGGTGACCGCCCTCTCACCTACCGCGAGCTCGCTGACCAGCTCGTCGACTACGTGGCCGACCAGGGCTTCACCCATGTGGAGCTGCTGCCGGTGGCCGAACACCCCTATGTCCCGTCATGGGGTTACCAGGTCACGAGCTACTTCGCTCCCACGTCCCGCTTCGGGACGCCCGACGATTTCCGGGCGCTGGTGGATGCATTCCACGCCCGGGGCGTCGGTGTCATCGTCGACTGGGTCCCCGCCCACTTCCCCAAGGACGACTGGGCCCTGGCCCGCTTCGACGGCACCGCCCTCTACGAGCATGCCGACCCCCGTCAGGGCGAGCACCCCGACTGGGGAACCCTGGTGTTCAACTTCGGGCGTAACGAGGTGCGCAACTTCCTGTCGGCCAGCGGCCGGTACTGGGTGGAGGAGCTGCACATCGACGGCCTCCGGGTGGATGCGGTGGCCTCCATGCTCTACCTCGACTACTCCCGCAAGGCCGGGGAGTGGGTGCCCAACCGCCACGGCGGCCGGGAGAACCTGGAAGCCGTGTCGTTCCTCCAGGAGTTCAACACCCTCATGCACGGCCGGCACCCGGGGGTGCTCACCATTGCCGAGGAATCCACGGCGTGGCCCGGGGTCAGCCGGCCCGTCTACGTGGGTGGCCTGGGCTTCGGCCACAAGTGGAACATGGGCTGGATGCACGACACGCTCGACTACTTCACCAACGACCCCATCCACCGCCGCTACCACCACCATCAGCTCACCTTCGGGCTGCTCTACGCCTTCAGCGAGAACTTCGTCCTGCCGCTCTCCCATGATGAGGTCGTCCACGGCAAAGGCTCGTTGTTCGGCAAGATGCCGGGCGACACCTGGCAGAAGTTGGCCAACCTGCGGGCGCTGTTCGGCTGGATGTGGGGCCACCCCGGAAAGCAACTGCTGTTCATGGGCTGCGAACTGGCCCAGGTCCAGGAGTGGGCCCAGGACCGCAGCCTCGACTGGCATCTGCTCGACGACCCCGGCCATGCCGGGATCCAGGCGCTGGTGCGCGACCTCAACCGTCTGCACCGGAGCGAACCCGCGCTGTGGAGCGGTGACTTCGACCCCGCCGGCTTCCGCTGGATCGACGCCAACGACGCCGACCAGAGCTGTTACTCGTTCCTGCGCATCCCCCTCGGCGAGGACGCCGGGGCACGACCCGTAGCGTGCCTGGCCAACCTCACGCCGATCCCCCGTTACGGCTACCGGGTGGGCCTGCCCCGGGGCGGGCGCTGGGAGGTGCTGTTAAACACCGACGCCACCGTGTTCGCCGGCAGCGGGAGCGACGTGGGCCCCGTGCTCGAGGCCGAGGCTCGCCCCTGGCACGGCGAGGACCACTCCGTGGTGCTCACGTTGCCTCCGCTGGGCATCGTCTGGTTGGCGCCGGTCGACTGAGCGCCACATTCTCCCAACGCACCTACGGGGAGAGCTACCATGACCGTGACCGGGATGCGGCGCGGAGTGGCTGCGCCTGCCCGGCAACGGAAGGTGGAGGTGCTGTGAAGAAGACGGGGAAGATCTTCGGAGTGGGCACGGTATTGGGGCTGGTCTTTTCACTCACCGCCCTGGTCGGGCCGGCCTCGGCCACCCATGTCGGCTGTGGTGCTGTCATCATGCAGAACACCACGCTCGACAGCGACGTCGGGCCCTGCACGGGAACCGGCCTGGTCATCGGTGCCGACGGCATCACCCTCGATCTTGGTGGGCACCGGGTGTTCGGGACCGCCGAACCGGGAGAGGGTGCGGGGATCCTGGTCGAAAACCGGACGCGGGTCCGCATCGCCAACGGCACCGTCCAGTTCTTCGACGCCGGGGTGGCCATCCTCGGCGGCGGCAGCAACCGGGTCGGCAGGATCCAGGCCCTCGACAACGTCGGTTCCGGCGCGACCGACTTCGGCGACGGGATCGCCATCAGCGACTCCGCCGACAACCTCATCCTGCAGAACGTCGCCCGGGGCAACGGCATCTACAGCGGCATCGGGATCTTCGGGGCGGGATCCACGGGCAACGTCATCGACCGGAACCTGGTGGAGGCCAACAACATCCTGACCTCTCCCACCGGCCCCCAGCAGGACGACGGCATCCGCCTGGAGCCCGGCACCAGCGGGAACACGGTCACCAACAACCGGGTGTACGACAACGGCCTCGACGGCATCGCCATCTTCGCCAACTCCAACGACAACGTCGTGTGGCGCAACGACGTGCGTCGCAACGGGGCCCACGGCCAGGTCCACCGCCAGGGCGACGGCATCGCCGTGTTCAACCGGGCCCAACGCAACCGGATCGAGCAGAACCGGGTCTTCGACAACGGCGCCAACGGCATCTTCCTGCGGGGCCCGATCACGCTCGGGAGCGGGGCGGTCATTCCTGGCGCCACCAACAACGAGGTCCTCAACAACTTCACCGGGAACAACGGGCCCATCCCCGGGCCCGGCGGCGCCCGGTACGACCTGAGGGACAACAACCCGAACTGTGACCAGAACCGCTGGTTCGGGAACACCTACCTGACCGCCTTCCCGGCCTGCACCACCGCCGGGGGCACCGGCCCGCCTGTCGCAGCCAGTGCCTGAGTGGCGTCGGCGGCAACATCCCCGGAGCGCGGGGTGAGCTCCACCTCTTCCCGATAACCGAAGACCCGATGTGTGGAGGATCGTGGCGGCTCAGCCGTCACGATCCTCCGCAATCGCCTCCGGGGCCTCGATCCTGGCCTTGAGGCGGGCCAGGTTGCGGCGCCAGATGGCGGCGAGCACAGGGGTGGCCAGGCGCCACGGGAACACCAGCCGCTCCTCCCACGTGAAGCGGGTCCGCTGACCCCGATCGAGGCGCTCGATGGTGAAGCGTCCGGCGCCGGCGACGAGCCCTTCGTGGCGGACACCGATCAGTCGCCCCTCCTCCCACTCCGTCACGTGCATGGAGTCGGTGAGGCGGAAGGGACCGACCTTGGTGTCGCACTCGAAGCTGGTCCCCACGCCCCGTCGCTGGGCGCCGGTGAATCGGATCCTCTCGGCGTCGGCCATCCACTCGACGTGCGACCCGAGGTCGGCCAGGTGGGGCCAGACCTGCTGGGGAGGGGCGGCGATGACGGTGGTGACCTTCATGGCAGGGCGCCGGCGGCCACCGCCAGGTCGTCGACCAGGCCCTGAAGGGCGGACTGGCGCTGGTCCCTGCCGCCTCGCAGGATCGACGACGGGTGCACGGTGGCGAGGACCCGCGGCGCCACCGGCGACTCGACGAACCGGCCCCGCGCCCGGCTCACCCGGAACCCACTGCCGAGGAGCGCCTTGGCCGCGGTGGCGCCGAGCAGGACCACGACGTGGGGGTTCACCACGGCGAGCTCTGCGTCGAGCCAAGGTCGACAAGCCGCCTGTTCGGCGGCATTGGGCGTCTGGTGGAGCCGCCGCTTCCCGCGCTCGGTCCACTTGAAGTGCTTGACCACGTTGGTGACGTAGGTCCGTTCTCGAGGAATGCCGGCGGCCGCCAGCGCCTGGTCGAGGATCCGCCCGGCAGGACCGACGAACGGTGCGCCTCGGCGGTCCTCCATGTCGCCCGGCTGCTCGCCCACCAGCATCATGGCGGCGTCGGCCCCGCCCTCGCCGAAGACCGTCTGGGTGGCATGCTCCCAAAGTCCGCACCCTCGGCACCCGGCGGCAGCTCGGACCAGGTCGTCGAGCGACGAGGCCTCGGGCGGGACGGCAGCCGCTTGCCCGTCCGGGGCGTCGGCGGCGGGGGGGATCATGGCCGGTTCAGGGCTCGACTCTCGCCCCGGGCCACTCGACCATCGAGTCAGGCTACCCATCGGATTGCCCGTGGTCCGTTCAGCGAGGTTCTTCCGGGTGATCCGGTCGGGTGCCGTATCATTGGACAGATGCGGCCGCCGCTTGACGACACGTGGCTGAGCCTGTCCGAGGAGCCGCTGCCGCTGGCGGCGGTGTCCGAGTGGGCGGTACGACCCCACTGCGGCGCGCTCGTGGTCTTCACCGGGACGGTGCGGGACCATGCCGGGGGTCGCAACGGAGTGTCGTCGCTGGAGTACGAGGCCTATGCCGAAGCGGTCGAACCGTGCCTGAGGATCGTGGCCCTCGATGCCCGACGCCGCTGGCCCGACCTCGGCCGCCTGGCCATGCTGCACCGGATCGGCCTGCTCGGGGTCGAAGACGCGGCGGTGATCGTGGCCGCCAGCGCACCGCACCGTGACGGTGCCTTCGCGGCCGCCCGGTTCTGCATCGACGCCGTGAAGGAGGCGGTGCCGATCTGGAAGAAGGAGACGTGGGAGGGCGGTCAGAGCTGGGTCGACGAACCGAGCCGCGTTGGTGGCTTCCCGTGAGCGGCCTGGTGTTCCTTCTCGCCGCGCTGACCCTCAGCGTGATCGGTTCCCTCGTCCTGTGGCTGCGCCACCGCCAGCCCACGTCGCTGAACCAGGGCATCGACGACTTCAGCCGGGAGATGCAGGCACTGGCGCCACCGTCGATGCCGCCGGCCGGACGCCGCGCCAAAGAACAGCAGGACTGACCCCGGCATGGCCTGGTAGTGGCCCGCGACCTCGCCATCGACCTCGGGACGGCCAACACCCTCGTCTACGCCAAGGGCCAGGGCATCGTCCTCAACGAACCGTCGGTCATCGCCCTCAACGTCAA
>DASZDM010000022.1:0-1783 GCA_035942015.1 Acidimicrobiales bacterium
CTTGGGGCCGGTGTCGGTGGCGGTGATGAACGGCAGGTTGATCTGGCTGGACTGGGTGGAGGACAGCTCGATCTTGGCCTTCTCGGCCGCCTCCTTGAGCCGCTGCAGGGCCATGCGGTCGCCGGAGAGGTCGACGCCCTCGGCGTTCTTGAACTCCCGCACCAGCCAGTCGATGACCCGCTGGTCCCAGTCGTCACCACCGAGGGAGGTGTCGCCGTGGGTCGACTTCACCTCGAAGACGCCCTCTCCGATCTCGAGCACCGAGACGTCGAAGGTGCCGCCGCCGAGGTCGAAGACGAGCACCGTCTCGTCGGCGCCCTCCTTGTCGAGCCCATAGGCCAGCGCCGCGGCAGTGGGCTCGTTGATGATGCGCAGCACCTCGAGCCCGGCGATACGGCCCGCCTCCTTGGTGGCCGTTCGCTGGGCGTCGTCGAAGTAGGCGGGCACGGTGATGACCGCTTTGGTCACCGGCTCACCCAGGTAGGCCTCGGCGTCTCGCTTGAGCTTGCCCAGGATCCGGGCGCTGATCTCCTGGGCGGAGTAGCGCTTCCCGTCGATGTCGATGTTCCAATTCGTACCCATGTGGCGCTTCACCGAGCGGATGGTGCGGTCACCATTGGTGATGGCCTGGCGCTTGGCCACCTCCCCCACCAGCACCTCACCTGATTTGGCGAAGGCCACCACCGACGGAGTGGTGCGGCCACCTTCGGCGTTGGGGACCACCGTGGGCTCGCCACCTTCCAGCACGCTGACCACGGAGTTGGTGGTCCCGAGGTCGATGCCAACCGTCTTGGCCATGGAAACACCTCCTTGCGTCGAATCTCTGCTGCCCCAAAGGATAAAGTCTTAGCCTGCTCTTGTCAACTTTCCTCCTGGCGGGTAGGAGAAGCACCACGTTCGACAGCTGAACCATCCCAAGGAGGCACACGAGATGCTGATGCGATTCGATCCCCTTCGTGAGTTCGACCGGCTGGTGCACCAGACCGGTGGTGGCGGCCGGCCCCCGGTCATGCCCATGGATGCCTACCGCCACGACGACCGCTTCGTGACCCACTTCGACGTGCCGGGCGTGGACCCGTCCTCCATCGACCTGACGATCGAGAAGAATGTGCTGAGCGTTTCCGCCGAGCGGCGATGGCAGCCCGCCGAGGGCGACGAGGTCGTGGTGAGTGAGCGCCCCCAGGGCAGCTTCAGCCGCCAGCTCTTCCTCGGCGAGGGCCTGGACCCGCAGCGTGTCGAGGCGAACTACGACAACGGGGTGTTGACCGTGACCATCCCAGTTGCCGAGCAGGCCAAGCCCCGCAAAGTCGAGATTTCCAGCGGGAACGGCAAGGCCAAGGCCATCCACACCGGATCCTCGGCTGCCTGAGTTCTTTCGTACCGACGACCAGACCACAGACAGACCATGAAAGGAGGAACCCACCATGGCACTTCCCGTTCGACAGAACCACGAGGCTGACGGAGGTCGCTCGGAACCCTTCGGCGAACTGGGCCGGCTCAACCAGCAGCTGCAGCGCTACGTGGACAACTGGCGGGACTTCCCCTCGCTGTTCGGCGAGGGCTTCGCGCCACTCGCTGACGTCGAGGAGACCGACGACGCCTTCGTGGTGGAGATCGAGCTCGCCGGCGTGAAGAAGAACGACATCGATATCGAGCTGTCCGGCCGGCGGCTGGTGGTCAGCGGCGAGCGCAAGGAGCGCGAGCGCGCCGGCATCCTCCGCAAGCGCACCCGTACGGTCGGGCACTTCCGCTACGAGGTGGTGCTGCCCGCCGAACTTGACGA
>DASZDM010000023.1:0-4214 GCA_035942015.1 Acidimicrobiales bacterium
GCGCGCGTTGCGGACGCCATAGTCCTGGTAGCAGTTGTTCATCAGCACGTGGTTCTCGCCGACATCGCCGGCGAGATCCTTGAGTGGCCCCACCCAGGCTCTCAACTCCTCCTCGTCGTAGAGGTACCTGAACCGCTCCGCAGCCGTGATCCCCTTACGCTGCCAATTGTCGGCGTTGTGGCCGTGGAACCTCACGAGGGCGACCTCCTCGGTCGTGGCTGCGACGACCGGAGGCACCGACGTCTTGAAGCCCTGGGGCTCGTCCACGCAGACGTAGGCCAAGTCCTGCTCGGCCAAGAGGGCGAGGGTGCGGTCACGATCCTTGTCGGACAGCCACGAGCCATGACGGAACTCGACGGCGATCCCGTAGTCGGGGAGCCGGTCCCGCAACGCCTCCAGGCGCGCACGGTTGGCCCGCTTGGCCGTGAACCACGGTGGCCACTGGAAGACCACCGCACCGAGCTTGCCGGCCGCGTGCAGAGGCCGCAGTGCATCGTCGAAGCGCGCCCACGCCTCGTCGACCACCTCTCCCGGAACGTGGTCGACGTAGACATTCCTCTTGTCCAGGTGCTCCGCCGGGATCGCTTGGCGCAAGTCCCTCCACAGCGTCGAAGGCCGTACCGGGTGCCCGGTGAACAGCCCGTAGGACTTGATCTCCATGCGGAACCCGGGCGGCGTCCGCTCCACCCACAGCCGGGCGACATCCGGCGAGGGCGGGGCGTAGAACGTGCTGTCGACCTCCACCACCGGAAAAATCGAGGCGTAGTGGCGCAATCGCTCCTCGGCCGAGGTCACGCCCGACGGATAGAAGTCGGTGTCGCGGACGAGGGTCGGGTCAGTCCACGACGACGTGCCGACCAGGATGCCCACCTCCGGCGTCTACCCGTGGGAGCGGGGGTGCACCCTCCGAAGGGGCCCCACCTTGCCTGCGCGCCCGGTAGGGTAGGTGGGCTGCCGCAAGTTGCGGACAGACCAGTTCTGTCGAGTGCCCAGACCTTGCACCAGGCCTTTCCGGCCCCACAGCTCCTGTCGCCCCTATCGGGAGGCAACCATGGTCGACCACGGGCGCCTGAGTGGCGTGCTGTCCGACTTCGCCCACACCCTTGTCCGGCACTACGACGTCGGTGACGTTCTGTACCAGTTGACCGATGCCACGGTCGAGGTCCTCGGCGCCGGCGGCGCCGGGGTGTCGCTGATGGCGGAAGGCGGCCAGCTCCGCTTCGTCAGCGCCACCGACGAGGACACCTCGACGGTGGAGCGAATCCAGGAGGACTGCCAGATGGGGCCCTGCAAGGAGTCCCACGAGCTGGGTGAGCCCGTCCTGGTCCACGACATCGCCTGCACCAACCGGTGGCCGCAGTACCGCAAGCAGGCCATGGCCGTGGGATTCCACACCATGGCCGGGATCCCCATGCGCCTCCAGAACTTCCGTCTCGGTGCACTCAACGTCTATGACAGGGTGCCGAGGACCTGGGCCGACGACGAAGTGGTGGCTGCGCAGGCCCTGGCCGACATGGCGTCCAGCCTCGTGATCAACGCCCGGGAGTTGGAGCAGTCCCGCAGGGTTGCCGCCCAGCTCCAGCACGCCCTCGAGAGCCGGATCATCATCGAGCAGGCCAAGGGCGCCGTTGCCCGTGAGCAGGCCATCTCGGTCGAGGAGGCCTTCGGTCTGCTCCGTGCCCACGCCCGTGCCAACCATCTGAAGTTGCACGACGTGGCCCGGGCAGTCGTGGACAACTCCCTGCGCCTGGGCTGAGCCTGCCCCAGACGCAACATTGCAAGCCGTGTTGAAAAATCGCTGTCCATGGGGCCCTCGGCGCGGTAGACTCCGAACGTCCGTGGACACCGTCCACGACGCACCGCCCCAGACCTCGGCGGCCGCAGACCATCCTTCGCCGACTGGAAGGGATGAACCGGCCGAACATGAGGATCGAGGCAGAATTGAAAGCTCCCGAACGGTTTCCCTCCTTCGATGGCAGCCGAGCGATTCCGGCGCTGGTCGTCGAGGTCGTGACGGATGGAAGCACGCCCCCTGAGATCAGGCTCCAGGGTGAGATCGACATCGCCACCCTTCCGGTGCTGGACGAGACGCTCTCGGCGATGGTCGACGGCAACAACGGCGACGTCGTGGTCGACCTGGCCGAGGTCGACTTCATCGGGGTGGCCGGCCTCGGGGCGCTGTGCACGCACGCCCGGCGCCTACGCCAGCGCGGCGACCGGCTGGTGATCTCCTCGCCGTCCACCTTCACTCGCCGGGTCATCGACATCCTCGGGGTATCCGAGCTCCTCTCGGTGCCGGCGCCGCACGCCCGGCCCGGCTGACCGAGGTTCCCTGACGCCCTGTCTCTGTCCCGCCGAGGTGAGAAGATGCCGGAGTGCGGGTCACGGCCAAGGTCGACTATGCGGTGCGGGCAGTGGTGGAGTTGGCCGCCGCCGCACCGGCGGCGGTCAAGGGAGATGAGCTCGCCACCACGCAAGGCATCCCCTTCAAGTTTCTCGAGAACATCTTGGCCGAGCTGCGACGTGCGGGCATGCTCCAGAGCCAGCGCGGCGCCGAGGGTGGCTACTGGCTGACGGTTTCTCCCGATGACGTCTCGGTGGCCGACATCGTCCGCGCCGTCGAGGGGCCGTTGGCCGACGTCCGGCGCACCCCTCCCGAAGACCTCGAGTATCCCGGTGCGGCTCAGGCATTGCAGCGGGTGTGGCTGGCGGCCCGGGCGAGCCTGCGAGACGTGCTCGAAGTGGTGACCGTTGCCGACATCGTCGCCGGGCAGTTGCCGGCGGCGGTAGACGACTTGCTCGCCAAGCCCGGGGCATGGTCTCGGCGGGAGGTCCGTCCTCCACCGGCCGGGGCCCGATGATCGCCACGTTCGTCGCGTCCATCCCGTCGCCGTCGAGCAACAAGCTCGAGATCGGACCGCTCGATCTGACCTTCTACGGGATGCTCATCGCCCTGGGCGCTCTCGCGGCCATCGCCCTGGCCCAACGGCGGTGGAGCGAGCGAGGAGGGGATCCCGAGCTGATGCAGCGGATCGGCGTCTGGTCGGTCGCCGCAGGAGTTGTCGGTGCCCGGGTCGCCT
Organism: Acidimicrobiales bacterium; assembly: GCA_035942015.1. Classification (GTDB taxonomy): domain Bacteria; phylum Actinomycetota; class Acidimicrobiia; order Acidimicrobiales; family CADCSY01; genus JADDRA01. The sequence goes on from DASZDM010000023.1 coordinate 3,081, forward strand.
ACCTCGTTCCCCGTCTGGAGCGCTTCGAAGGACGCTGGATCGAGATGCTCTACATCTGGGAGGGCGGACTCGCCATCTTCGGCGGACTGATTGCCGGCACGCTGACCGGGTGCCTCATGGCCCGGCGGGCGAACGTCGACCTGCTCGACCTGCTGGATGCGGTGGCACCGGCCATCCCGCTGGCCCAGGCCATCGGGCGGTGGGGCAACTATTTCAACCAGGAGCTCTTCGGCCGCCCCACCGAGCTCCCTTGGGGCCTCCAAATCGCTCCGGAGAACCGCCCGCCTGCGTTCGCCAACGCCGAGCTGTTCCACCCCACCTTTCTCTACGAGTCGTTGTGGAACCTCGGCGTCGTGGCCCTGCTGGTCTACCTCGATCGCCGCCGGGTGCTGGCCAGGGGGAACCTCTTCGTTGCCTATCTGGGCCTCTACGGGATCGGCCGGTTCTGGATCGAGCTGCTCCGGGTCGACACCACCTTCCGCTTCTTCGGCCTCAGCCGCAATGCGCTGTTCGCGCTGGCTTTGGCCGCCACCGCGGCCGTGGTGCTGATGGTGCGCCGGCACCGCCGGGACCCCGAGGATCAGCGGCCGAGTGATCTCGCCACTCCGGGGAAGGGTGAGGAGCATGGCTGAACGAGTTCGCTTCTACTTCGACCCGGTCTGCCCGTGGACGTATCTGACTTCACGTTGGGCCGCCGCCCTCGACCGCCTCGGCGAGATCGAGCTCTCGTGGGGCCTGTTCTCACTAGAAATACAGAACGCCGGCCAGGAGCCAGAGGACCTGGCCGTGTCCCATGCCCGCTCGGCCCTGGCCCTGCGTACCGCGGTCCTGGCTCGGGAAGCCGGTGGCCCCGGGGCCTTGGGCGCCTTCTATGGCGCGCTGGGCGAACGGGTGCACGAGCGGGGTGAGCCCCTCGACGCAGCGCAGACGGTGGACGCCGCGCTCGAGGACGCCGGGCTTGAAACCACGCTCCGCGACAAGGCGTGGAGCGATCCTTCGACTACCGAGCGGGTGGCGAGCGAACACCGGGCACTGTGCGAGCGCACCCGCAGCTTCGGGGTCCCGACCATCGTGCTCGACGGTGGCGAGGGACCGGCGATCTTCGGTCCGGTTCTCAGCGAGGTGCCGACCGAC
>DASZDM010000024.1:0-3061 GCA_035942015.1 Acidimicrobiales bacterium
TCCGACCTCATCGGTAGCAGGCTGTCCGAACACACCGACAGCGAGAAGGGCACCGTTTCCCCTTGCCTGTATGACCGACCCTCCAGGTGCAGCTCCGTGCGGAGCGATTTCATCCAGGACGCGGCCACGAAGACCAAGACAGCGACACCGGCTGCACCCACCGCTACCTGCAACGCGCGTCGAGCGAAGATTCCCACGCCATGAGACTGCCAGGTGCGACGGTTTGCGGGGCGCCCGCTCGGCCAGCGCGAAGAAACCTTCGGTGCTGCTCACCCCGACGCCGAGCCTGCGGCCGCCCCGCGCCCGAGGTCAGGGAGATGGGCACATCTCCTGCGGCTCTGCGAAGATCACAGTGGTGCTAGGCCGAGCGTCGACAGCGACCACTACCACTGTTGCGTTCGTCGTGACCGCGTGTAGCGATGGGGGATCGCAAGCGCCGCCTGCTAGCCAAACACGTCTATCTGCGCCATCCTGCGCTGCCCAAGAGGGCGAGAGATGCTCGCCGGAAGCCGTTCGTTCGACTGTCGAAGCGTGATGCGACCGCGGCTCTACCTACTCATCTTCGCGGTGGCGTCGGGCCTCGCCGCGTGCAGCAGTACGTCAGATGCCCCCACCGCCCGCTTTACCATCCTCGGATATCCCGAGGATGGCGGATCAGTGCCCGGCAGCCGGTACGAGGGCGAGGGCGACTTCGCCAGCGGCGAGGTGATCTACACCCTCATGGTGGAAGGGGAGCCTGCTATCGAGCGCCGGGAGATCGGCACGTCCACGTACGTGAGGACGGTGGGGGAGGACGACTACTACGAGAGCGACCAGACACCTGAGTCTCTGGCTGTCCGCACGGTTCGAAACGGACTTGTCGCCTCGCCCGACGCCGTCGAGCACCTCAGGTCGATCGCCGACGAGGTGACCGAAGTGGGCCGAGAGGAGGTGCGGGGTACTAAGACGACCCACTACCGAGGCGTGGTTCACCTGGCCGAGATGGGGGCGCCTCGGGAGTACGACAGGTTTCCCATCGAGGTCTGGATCGACGACTCGGGACGCACTCGCCGTTACAGCCAGCACCCTCTCGGATCGACTGAGACCATCGTGTGGGAGTTCTACGACTTCGGGGTCTCCGTGGAGGACCTAGTCCGGCCACCCCCTGAGAAGGTCAGGGGGTGAACCGCTGGCTGAAGGGCCTCATGTGGCTGGTGATCATCGCCATTGGCCTGGTTGTCCTTGCCATCGCCGCCTACTACGTCACCTTCAGGTACCTCATCGACTACCCGTTCTGATCCGCACCGAGATACGAAGAGTAGGCGACCGCAGCCGCGATAGCGGTCCAGGCGAGGCTCAGGAACCAGGCTCGTTTGGCAGCGAAGGACACCGCGGTCCCGAAGGTAACCATTGGCACGGCGAGGAAGTAGCTTCGCTACGTGCGCGGAGAATCTGGGCGACAAAACCCGTCCGGACATCGGCGTCGGGTTGCTTCTCCCACGGCAGACCCTCCCACCGCTTCCGCCACGGACGGTCGCGTTGGCACTCATCGGGGCTGCGCTGGAGGGACCGACCACGTGCTGACGGCGACGAGTTGATCGTCAGACTCGATGCTTGGCTCATCGGCGATTCGCTGAACGCGGCCGACGATCGAGGCTTGATCGGCCGGTAGATCGGACCGCCAACTATTGCCGGCTCGGGAGCGGTTTCGTCACAAGGCGGCCGATGCTCGGCGCTCGGGTCCCCCGCACCGAAGATGCGTTCGCGAGCGGCAAGACCGGCGCAGGTGTCCGAAACTCGTCTCATTGCTCCGGTGTCTCACAACCGGCTCCTGTTGTGCGACGGCATTTGGACACAGGGCAGCCTGACCCCCAGCGTCGTCTCAAAAACCCTCGTTTTATGGAGTGCCGAAGCGACGGCCACTCAGAGCGCGACTCCGTTCGGCTCCGCCGCTCCGCTGGTCAGCGGGCGCAGCGGTGCCACACGACCCATCCCGATCTCCCAGATAGGCGCTCTTGGCGAGCGACGAGCGGCACAGTCCGGGCGTCCGCACGGGTCTCGACGCGGCATCACCTCGGCGCCGTCCGATCATGAGAGGGACGGTGCGGCGCGACGCGAAATCACTCCCGATGGTGCAGTCTGAGGTCATGCGAAGATTTCTGATCGCCCTGCTGGTCTGCGGCCTGGCGCTCGCCGTCGGCGCTGCATTCTCTGTCGCGCTGTACACCCCCCCGGTGGGGACCTGGCGACCGGTGCGACCGGAGCCCGGTTTCGTGCAGCAGGCGTACACCGGCCAGCCCGCTGTGAAGGACACGGGGTTCTATGTTTCGTTGCTCGCGGCCGGTCCGGACGGCACACTTTATGTCAATCAGGATCGGGCTTCTCGTGGCGCGGGTGACGAGCGTCCGACGCGGGACGCCGCCGAGATCGTCATGCTCCGTCCAGACGGGTCGGCGGGCGTGCTCGAGGAGCCGACCGTCGACGGGCTCGAGGTGGAGGACGCGGACATCCTGGCTGTTGGCGACGACGGAACCGCGTACCTGCACGACGAGAAGAACGGCCGATTGGTCGCAAGAGCACCTGACAGCACGTGGCGCGCCCTGACCGCTGCCCAGCATCAGACGAGCCGACACGACGGCGACGGGGGACCAGCGTTGCAGGCCCACATCGAGCCCCCCGGCGCCGCGGCCGTCGGTCCCGATGGCTCCGTCTTCGTCGCCGAACCATTCGCGGTACGGCGGATCGCACCTGACGGCATCATCACCACGGTGGCGGGCACGGACGCCTTCGATGAGGGGGACGTGAGTTCTTGGGGACAGGGTCCGCCACCACGGCCGGCCCTAGCGCAGGTCCGCCCCGGGAGGGCCGGCGCCCTCGAGGCATTTGAATTAAGCAAGGCGGCCTCTGCCGAAGCCGAGCTCCGGCCGCAGCGCGCTCCCAAGCCGGCGACGGACACGGTTCTGCCGCAGCTGACGGGCATGAACGTGCTACCTGACGGGTCCCTGGTGCTGGTCTTTCGCCAGAACATCCGGATCGTACGTCCTGATGGGCTGATGGAGGTCGTTGCTGGCCCAAACGAAGG
>DASZDM010000025.1:0-5083 GCA_035942015.1 Acidimicrobiales bacterium
TGCACGTGGTGCCGGAGGACGGGCCATCGGCTCAGTACGGCGACCCCGAGGCCGATCGCTTCCTGGTCCTCGTATTCCGGAGGGTCAGGAGTTGGCGGCAACGAGGGGGCAGCGAACGCCGGATGCATCCTCAACTCCGTGGCCAGCCACTCCGCTTGTGACGTGCCCTCCCCCTCCCACACCTCCTGGAGACAGATGACATCGGCGTTGGCGCGCTCGAGCGTGCCGAGGATTTGAGACTGGCGCTCACGCCAGTTTCCACCGAATCGCCACCACACGTTCCAGGTCACAATCTGCACGGTGTGCTTCTACCCGGGCCCGGGCAGCGACCGACTTGCCGGCCTCGTCAGCTGCGGCGCCCGCTCCCGTTCAGATGATCGGTCCAGTCAGCCGCCGGGAGGGCCGTCGACCATGAAGTCGAAGGCCCGCCAAGACCAGCACATCGATGTGCTGTCCACCCGGCTCTAAAGGAGTACAGAGTCGGGTCTCAAGCCAGCCGCCGCTCGGCCGTGAGCTCGCTCGGCGTGTCCCCCGTGTTCACCGTCTTGCTGGGCTCGAACAGCAACAGCGTCGTCTCCGACCCGGCGTAGGGCTGGTGGTATCGACCACGCGGGACGACGTAGGCATCGCCTGCACCAAGGAGGACGTCGCCGTCGTCCATCCTGATTGTCAAGCTTCCGGACAGGACGAGGAAGAACTCGTCAGCCTCGGGGTGGCTGTGGCGAGTGAACTCGCCATGCACCTTGGCCACTTTCACGTCGTAGTTGTTAACAATCGCAACCGTTCTCGGCGACCAGTGCTCGGTGACACCGGAAAGCACACCGTCAATGTTGCAAGGCTCGGAATTCGTCATGGGCCTAGTCTGCGCCATACCGCTGCCTCTTGCCGCGACATCTGCCAGACGCTGACCGCGTTCCTGAACCAGGAGCCAGAGCGCGGCCAATGCCGGCTCGTCGGCGGGCGAGCCCAGCCCGAGGAAGCGTTCGGTGCTCCTTGGCCCTCGACGCCAAGCCGTCGTCCGCCGCCACCCGATGCCCGCGCGACCGGCACGTCGGGGCGCATGACTGGGAGCCGAACCACGCGGCCCACGGGCAAGTCCACCTCGGGTTGAGAACCGTGGGCGAGACTTGAGGAGATGCGAGCACTTCGGGGCGAAGAGCGGTGGGCGGCGAGGATGATCGAGGCCGAGCTCGACTGCTCGGTGTTGCAGCACGACGACGGCTCCCTGCCCCGACTGTACGATCTCGATGTTGTTCTTGCTGATGAGCGCCGGGCTGCTGTTGAAGTCACCGCGGCAGGTGATCAAGGGGCGATCGAGCAGTGGAATCTCATGAACGGTGGGGAACGATGGATTGTCCCGCACCTCGCTGGCGGCTGGCTGGTCGAGGTGAGGATAGGCTCCCGCTGGAAGCGGCTGGAGACGGAGCTTCCCTTACTTCTCGCGGAGCTCGAGTCGCTGACCCTCTCGGCCTTACCCGTTCACAAGGGGACGGATAGTGATCTGGTGAGGCGAGCCGACAACCTCGGTGTAGCGGCCGCATTTCAGAGTGCAACGAGCTTTCCCGGAAGCGTGTACATGACCTTCGACATGCCAGCCGAGCGAGCCGGTGGCTTCATTGGTGGCGCTGAGGGTCAGCTTGCCACTTGGGTCAGCGCTTTCTTGCGTGACGCGCGATGCAGCGACGTGCTCGACAAACTCGCTTCCGCCAACGCCGACGAGCGTCACGCCTTTATTTTCCTTCCGGGCTTCAATACCGCCCCCTTCGCAGTGAACGATCTCTTACTGCGTTCCGAACCGGCCCTGCCGACCACGGCTCCGAACTTGCCGGGTCGCCTCACCCACGTCTGGATCGCTTCGACATGGAGTTCAGGCGTCGGTATGCGATGGACTCCCAGAGGGGGATGGCTCACCTTCGACAAGTTGGTTGGCGACGAGGGGATTGTGACCGTGTGATGCTGCCGAGCGAAACCTTCACAGAATATGGCTGGTTCCCAACATGGACGTAAAACGACTCGTCACGGCGTTGGCAATTGCGTTTGGCCCGCTCGCACTGGCATATACGTATGCCATTCTGTCGTCCCGAACAGCCACAGGCGCCAATATCGGCGCAGGCATGATCTTGTTTCCCGTGATGATCGTTACCCCTTTTCTAATGATTGCAGCGGGCGCCTACTACTTCATGAACAAGTAGACTGACGTTCGGGCGCCTTCGTCTACAGGAAAACCCGGCATCCGAGAGGGCAAGCGCTTCCGCAACGTCTTGAAGCTCTCAGGCCTGCCCATCACAGACCCTCAAGGTTCCGACGTCGGCTTCCAGCCCGAGCTCGTTGCATTCGCACTACCGTCGAAGCCGCAGAGCCTCACGGAGGGCGAGCCGTGGGTCCGCAAGAGCCTGACGGGATCGTGTCGACCACCCAGTCACGAGCTGCTGGCGCCCCGAATGCCGGGTCGCCGGCGTCCGAGGCCAGCGCGAAGAAACAATCGGAGCTGACGACAACCGTTCGCCCGCCAGCACGCTTGGCGGCCTTGAGCCGCTGGAACCTACTGCACCAGCTCTTCGGGTTCGTACCGGGTCCGACGCCAGGCGAAAACTACAAGGCCGACCAGCGCGGGGCCGAGGATGAGCGAGTGGACCAAGAGCCACAGGATGAGCGTGTCCGGGCTCACCTCCACGCCGCCCACAATGGCGAAGCGCACCGTGGGGCCGAAGAGGATGCTGTAGCCCCTGACGTCCAAACCGACCGTGACGGACCAGAGCGCCAGCTGGTCCCACGGTAGAAGAAAGCCGGTAAAGGAAGCGGCAAGGGTAGTGACGGCGATTCCGGCCCCGAGGCCAGTGGCACCCCAGCGGCGGACATGCTCCCAGCGACGCAACGCCAGGACGATGCCTACTGCCAGTGCGGTGGGCACGGCGAACCCCGAGGCGAGCCGGTGGACGAGTCGGAGTCCGAGGCCAATCCCGACATCCCAGTCGTGGCTCTCCGTGACAACGTCGGCCCAGGCCTGGTGGGCTGTCGGGCGGTACAGGAACCACAGGGCGATGCCGGTGACGACGAGCACTGCGATCTGGACGCTGAGGACCCCCAGGAGGATCGACCAGGCACGGGAGACACGGGCTCGTCCAGGGCTTGGGTGTGCTCTGTGGACCTCAGGAAGCTCGGACATCGGTCCTCAGGAAAGATAGGCCTCTTGGTGGTTCGAAGGCGATTGGTCGGTGGCCGGGACGTAAGGGGCCAGACTCTTCAGCTGTCGCAATAGGCGGCGGAAATTACGGGGTCGCAATGTCCGAGACCACCGCGAAGAAATCTTCGGTGCTTCTCACCCTCGACGCCGAACCGTCGGCCGCCACCGTTCGAGGCCCGCGCTAATGGGGCTGGACCGTCTCGCCGGATGATCGGCAGGCTGGTCTCCGAGCCGTCAGCAGGTCAGCACTCTCTCGCGCAGGGCTCCGAGCTCTACCGCTAGATCGTGCGCCTGCTGGTCGGTGAGGTCGACCTCCGACAACTGGTGGGATGACGTGCTTCGAGCACTGAACCATTAGCGAGCTGTTGGTCACCTCGGGCTCGAAGAACCAACCGACGACGCCAGGAGGTTGCGATGGGGAAGGTGCTCGTGGGCCACGACTGGGCCGAGGCTCACCACGACGTGTATGTCCAACACGTCGAGGGGCGTCGTGTGGCCAAGGCCCGGCTGGCCGAGGGGGTGGAGGGAGTCGCCCGCTTCCACGAGCTGGTGGCGCCCTTGGTCGAGGACCCGGCCGATGTGGTCATCGCCACCGAGACCGACCGGGGCCTGTTCGTGGGTGCCCTGGTGGCGGCCGGCTACCAGGTGTTGGCAGTCAACCCGATGTCGACATCTCGCTATCGGGAGCGCCACTCCACCTCGGGGGCCAAGTCCGACCCCGGTGATGCCCGGGTGCTGGCCGAGCTCGCCCGCACCGACGCCCACAACCACCGCGCCATCGCCGGTGACAGTGATCTGGCCGAGGCGGTGAAGATCCTGGCCCGGGCCCATCAGTCCTTGATCTGGACCCGCCAGCGCCAGGCCAACCAGCTGCGCTCCACGCTGCGGGAGTTCTATCCGGGGGCTCTGAGCTGCTTCGATGACCTCCACGGCGGCGACGCCCTGGCCGTGCTGGCCGTGGCCCCCACACCCAGCCTGGGCCGGGGACTGTCTCGCTCGAAGATCGCGTCGGCCCTGCGCCGGGGCGGGCGCCAGCGCCGGGTGGAGGAGCGGGCAGAGGAGATCCAGACCTCCCTGCGGTCGGCCCAGCTGGGCGCCCCCGCCGCCGTGGCTGAGGCCATGGGCACCACCGTCGCCGCCCTGGTGGCGGTGATCCGAGAGCTCAACGCCCAGATCGCCGGACTCGAGGAGAGCCTGGCCGAGCGTTTTGAGCAACACCCGGACGCCAAGACCATCCGCTCCCTGCCAGGACTGGGGATGGTGCTCGGCGCCCGGGTGCTCGGCGAGTTCGGGGATGACCCGAATCGCTATGCCGACGCCAAGTCTCGCAAGAACTACGCCGGCACGTCACCCATCACCAAGACATCGGGCACCAGGCGAGTGGTCCTGGCCCGCTTCGCCCGCAACCGCCGCCTGGCCGACGCCTGTTACCTGTGGGCCTTTGCCGCACTCAACGCCAGTCCGGGCGCCAGGGCCTACTACGACGAACGACGGGCGTCCGGCGACACACACCGTCGAGCACTACGAGCACTGGCCAACCGTCTCGTCGGCATCCTCCACGGTTGCCTGCGACACGGCGTCCTCTACGACGAGGAGACCGCCTGGGCGCACCGCGTCAAGAAGGCTGCTTGACAGCTTCGGGCCGTGGGATGTCTAGCGGCACGTAGGGACTACTCCGACGCTCAAGCCATCCTGCATCCCTCCACTGCACCGGCCACCGGCTCGAATCGCTTGACCGACTCGGGAAGCGGGGAGTCCAGTGTCACGGCCTGCGTAACGCGCCCGCACTCGAGGCTGCAGACAGAGCCCTCCTGAGGCGCCGATCCGGACATCCATGCAGCGACCGTCGCAACCGATCCGTCAACCGAGATGTCGATGCCATCCGGCTCCTTCACACAG
>DASZDM010000026.1:0-3694 GCA_035942015.1 Acidimicrobiales bacterium
TCGACCGCCGTCAGGAACAGTGTTGTGTTCCCTCCGTAGGAGTGCCCCAGGGCTGCCACGGCATCTGTCTTCACGTCCGGTCGGGCAACCAGGGCTGAGACAGCAGCCATCGCGTCCTCAAGGACCTTCCGCATGAGGGTGTCGCCGGCGACGAGGCGGTAGGCGAGAGCGTTGTAGTGCTGCTCCCAGTCGTCGTCGCGGGGGTCGGTACCTGGGCCAGCGGGGCGGCGATCCTCAAACGCGACCGAGTCGGGGGCGAGCACTACGAACCCGGCACGCGCGAGCGCTGGGCCGAACGCCTGGTGCGGATCGCCGACAAGGCCGAATACCTCCGATTTGCCGAAGTGGCGTTGACCAGCGTGCTGGTGGAAGACGACGACAGCAGGGAACGGACCCGCGCCCGGCGGCACGGCAAGGAGCGAGGGGATGGCGTCGTCCTCGGTAACGAGTTGGACCAGGTGGCGGACGTAACCGTCCTCTTGCGACGACGAGAGCTCCTTCACACTCGAAGGCGGCCCAGGTGGTTCAACCCGGAGGAAAGATCGGAGCTCTCCTCGCAGGCCCTCCGCGTCGAGATTGAACATCACGGCACCCATGGTCCCTCAGGGCGGCAGGACCGTGCGAAGATCTCCTGTGCAGCGCACGCGCGTGGCCATCGAGTCTTCGGGTCGAAGTCCGCTGGCGAGGGCCGCACATCGTGACACCCGTCGAGAGCCCTGCCGCTGCGCCGATCCCGGCGATCGCGCCGAGAGCCCGGGACACACTCTCGCCCCTCACCATGGCCACTGACGGTCGCAACGGCGGGCGTGCCTAAATGTTCCTAGCTCACCTGGATATCCCGAGTTTGTGGAGCTGCGGCCTCAGATTTCGTCAGCTTCCCAGCTCAGAGCGGCTTTCCTTTTCGATCCTCAGCCGCTCAGGGCGCTACCGGATCGGTGGTCTGAGGGCAGGGCTCCGGGCCAGGCACCCTGCTCTGCCGTCATCTCGCCGACCGGCCCGATACCACGGAAGCGGTCATGTCCAACGTCGACCGTTATGGCTTCGAGATGATCGCCGTCAGCCGGGCGGGTCGCGCCGCCGTCCGTCTCGGCTTCCCAGGCGAATGCACCACCGGAGAACAGGTTCGGGCGGCGATGATCGCCATGGTGGCCGACGCCCGAGCCGCCGCGTCCGCGTCCAGATAGCCAATCCGTTCGCCTTCCGCACGGTTGCGCAACCCGCCGCCCGCTATGCGCCGTTCTGCTCCCCACTGCCCGGCGCCCCCCTTGTCGTTCGGTGTGCATGATCGGAGCGGGGTAGCCTCGCCAAGAGCACGGCGAGAGGGGGGATTCACATGGCCGGTGATCGAGTAGTCGTGCTGCGCCGCGACGACCCGCTGGCGTTTCTGGCCGACGCGTGCGCTGCGGCGGCCCCTGCGGTCAGCGAGCCTCGCTCGTGCCGTCCCAGCGATGTGGCCATGATCGACCTGTACGCGGAGCTCGTCATGGCTTACGCCCGCCTGGTGCGCACGCATCTCAGTCGGACCCGCCTCGCCATCGTCGACCATCTGGTCGGGCGAGTCGCCCAGGCTCGAAGTGGCCAGATCACGACCTCCTTGGTCGACATCGTCGACCGCCTCCACGGCGAGTTGGCTTCCGAGCGCGCCCCGGTCTGATCTGACCGCGCGTTCGCGATGGTCGTCATCCGGGGGACCAAGAACTTCCTCGACCGCGTCGGTCCGCCCCTGAGCGAGCCACCCCCGTCCACCACCGTGCTCGGCGACTGGTACGCCAACGTGCTGTTCTGGCGACCGCAGGCGGCCCTGTTCGTCAACGAGCGCACGCTGCTGCCCGTCCTCGTGCCGCTGGCCCCGGCGGCGACCGTCATCAGCCGGCTGCGACCGACGGTGGAACTCGTGCTCGGCCTGCACGGCTTGGCGGGATCGTTCATCGCCGACGAGCTCGACGGCATGGAGAACGCCGTGGTGGCCAAGACCGCCAACCGCAGCGTCGTCGGCATGCTCAACGAGTTCGGGCACCTCGCTGCGACGTGGCGTCCCTCGGCCGGCAACCTCCTCGATCTGTCTCTCCGCCTGGCCACCGTGCCCTGTGGTCCGCTGTACAGCACGCACGTCGACCCGCTTCACGCCGTCGCCGCGGCCGCCGACGAGTGGATTCTCGAGCACCGCTAATCCCGCCTCATCCAATCGCCGACGGCGGACCTCACAGACCACCCCCGAGTGTCCCCGATGGGCCCTCCGTGTCCGTCGCCTGCTCGAGACGTAGCGTGCCGGCGTGACCGCCCGTTGGAGGCCCGGGCCCGAACACCGCGGCGAGGCGACACAGCGCCTCGTCGCCGGCCTCACCCGGGGCGACGACATCTTCGAGCTGGCCAAGGCCATCGCCGACCTGCATCCCAGGAACAACACCTTTCCGGGCGAGGTGTTCATCTCCATCGCCGTCGCCGCGCTCGACGCCGCCGGCATCAACCGGGACGCCCCGCTCCTCTACGAGGGGCTGCGGGAGAAGCACCTGGCGGAGTGTCGACTCCGCGGACGGGACAACAAGAAGATCCAGTTCGCCGTCCTCGCGATCGGCGCCACGCGCGGCGGCATCGAGCCCGACCTCCTCGACGAGGTGGTCTGGTGGCAGACCGACGACTTTTGGTGGTTCGCCTTGGCGGCTGCCGTGGCCGTCATCCGCAGCTGCGCAGATCACCTTGGCGAGCCGGTGCCTACGTTCGTGGCCCGCTTGACGGCCAGTTGAGGGCGCCGGAGTAGGAGCGATGGCTTCACCGCTCAGCCCGAACCCGAACGGATCTTCGGCGCTGGGTTCCCTCAGGACTATCGGCACCTCGGTGCGGTTCGAAGTTGCTCCTGCCGCCTCAGTGTCCGGCGCTCCACGCCGCTTCAGACCGGGCGCGGATGACCGTGATACGGATGCTGGTTTGGCTGGGTCTCGGGCTGGTGAGGGCGCCTTCCGTGTTGGCCCTCACTCCGACAGCGCCTCCAGGCACCTGCGCAGGGTTATCACCAGCTGTGCACGCTCGTCTGCGCTCAGCGGGGCCAGCATCCGGTCTTCGACGTCATCGACCGCTCGGCGACACCCATGGAGGACTCGATTCCCTTCGGGCGTCAGGTGGGCCTGCAGTGCGCGACCGTGGTCAGGATGCGGTCGGCGGAGCACCAACTGATGGGCCTCGAGCTCTCGTAGCACCTGGTTCATGGTCTGTGGCGTGACGAACGCTCGGCGGGCGAGTTGGGCGTTGGACAGTCCGGGCTCCTCGTCGAGCGATACCAGTACCGCGTACTGGGCCAGGGTGACCCCGTGCCCGCTCAGCGCTTTGGTCAGGGCCCCAGCCAGGGCGCTCTGCACGCGCTTCAGCAGATAGCCGGCACGCTCGGCGGTGCTCGGTTCATGACGGGAGGCCATCGGTGCGAGCTCCTTGCGGGTGTCAGGCAACCTGATAGGGTCTCAGGCAAACTGAGACTATCAACTAGGAGGAACCGTGGCTGTCACCGGACCCGACTTTGTGGCGTTGGAGGTACGAGATTTGGAGGCGTCGTCTCGGTTCTACACCGAGCATCTCGGCTTGGAGCGCGCCACCAGCTCTCCACCCGGTGCGGTGGTATTCGCCACGCAACCCATCGCCTTCGCCCTCCGGCAGGCGGCGTTGGACGTCGATGCGACCGAGCGGCCAGGCGCGGGCATGGCGC
>DASZDM010000027.1:0-10329 GCA_035942015.1 Acidimicrobiales bacterium
CCCTGCCACCGCGTCTGGGTCGAGGCGGATGAAGACCTCGCCGGCGGCGTCGATGCGGACCACGCCCGTGGCCTCCCACCCGTAGCGACGGACCCGCAGCCCGCCGAGGAGAGGATCACCCCAGTCGTTCGGGGTATCGTCCACGGCCGGTCGCTCGTCGAGGACCTCGAAGCCGAGTGTGACCAGGTGGGCCGCCATCTGCTCGACGGCTTCGCTCTCCCAGTCCCGGAGCTGGCGTCCCGGTGCCGGCACCGCCTCGCCGGCGAACAGGCCGGTGTAGAGGGCCAGGTCCTTGCGGTGGATGGAGGCGCCGTGGAAATCGCGGCGGATCCGCTCAGGCACCCATGCCCGATAGAGGTCAGCGTCGTGCTCGTAGCCGGCGTCGAGCAGCTCGATCCAAGCGCCGGCGATGTAGGTACGCTCCACCTCCTCGGCCACCTCCGCGACGGTGGAGAACGTTCGGGAGGTGATGGTGGCGCTCCCGGCGCGGGGCAGGTCGGCGTCGTCGTAGCGCACGCTGCGGCGCATGGTGCCCAGTGTCCAGGTGGTGGGCGAGCGGAAAAGCCAGCAACGGTCGGGCAGCTCTGCACTCCCCCGGTGGCGCTCCAGATCGGCCTGGGCCACGCCCCAGCCGTCTATCCGCAGCTGATCCATGGCGCTTCCTTCCTCGCCAGGTGCTGACGAGATCGCAGTAAACATGTTGGTGTCACCCTACGCCTGGGGCGCGACATCCTCCGGGATTCCAAGGGTGGCCCGGCCAGGCTCCGCAGTAAAAGGGGCATTTTCTGCGGACCGCCGCATATTTCATCTGATGCATGATGTACATGAGGCTCTGTTTCTCCGCTTGAGCTGGGCTTTTCTGCGTGGCGCCGACAGTCGCGAGCACTTGGTGTGCACGTGAAAACCGGCTCCTTACCAGGGCATCCACTCACGGCCTTGCATCAGATGATTGAATCGCGCGTCACACGAGAGGCTCGAGGTGAGCGATGGAGCGCAAGTTCAACGTCGCTGGTGCGGCGCACATGGTGGTGCTCGACGGGGTCGCTCTGCTTCAACCCGACGCTCAAGTCTTCGAATGCATGCTCGACGGCTGGCGTCAGCAGCAGCTCTCCCGCAACCTCGCCTTCGCCACCGTGGAGGCCCGCGCCGAGACTCTGCGGCGCTTCCAAGCTCACACCAACGCCTACCCCTGGCAGTGGTCCCCGGCCCACCTCGAGGAGTGGACGACCGACCTCCGAGCCAACAAGCGACGGGCGCGCTCGACCATCCGCTCCTACCAGCTGGCCGTCCGAGCCTTTCTCGCCTACCTGTGCGACCCCGTCTACGGCTGGGCGGATGAGTGCGAGCGGCGCTTCGGGACTCACCCCGTCCAGATTTGCCATGAGTGGAACACCGCCGCCCACCTCAGCGACTACGAGGGTCGCCCCGCCCGCCGTTCCCTCACTCGCCGCGAAGTGCAGGCGCTCTTCGACTGCGCCGACGCTCAGGTGGCCGAGATCCGGGCCAGGGGGCGCAAGGGCTGGGTGGCTGCTTTCCGGGACGCCACCATGCTCAAGGTCACCTACGCGTGGGGGTTGCGCCGACGCGAGGCGGTGATGCTCGAAGCTCACGACTTCGGGATCAATCCCAAGGCTCCGGAGTTCGGCAGCTTCGGGGTGCTCTACGTGCGCCACGGCAAGGCCTGTGCTGGCGGCTCGCCCAAGCGCCGAAGCGTCCTCACCGTCATGCCCTGGTCCGCCGAGGTGGCGGCCGAGTGGGTGGAGAACATTTGGCCGCAGTGCCGGCGGGAAGGAGAGGCGGGGCTGTGGCCCTCGGAGCGACGCCCCCGAGTAAGCGAGGACCGCCTCAACGCCGCCTTCGGACGCTTTGGCGCCGAGGCAGGCCTCTCCGATGGACTTGGTGTGCACAGCCTTCGCCATTCCTATGTGACCCACTTGATCGAAGACGGCTTCGACGCTCTCTTCGTCCAGCAGCAGGTCGGCCATCAGCACGCCTCGACCACATCCATCTAGCGTCCGACTACAAGACCCGCGTGCTGCGCGCCGCCCTCGATCGCGTGGTGGCGGACGCCCGGGCACAGGAGAGGAGCTCGTCTTGAGAAGATCCGTCAGCTACACGTGGCAACTGCGCGAACTCATGGCATCCCACGGGATGTGGAAGACGACCGATCTCGCTCCGCTGCTGGCCGAACGCGGCGTTGAGCTGTCGCCTGCCCAGGTCTACCGCCTCGTCACCCAGGTTCCCGAGCGGCTCTCACTTCATATCCTCGCCGCTCTCTGCGACATCTTCTCCTGCACGCCAAACGATCTTGTTGAGACGTCCGCCCACGCTGCTCCCAAGCGCAAGGCAGCCGGTTCCTCCGGCGTGGTGGATCTCAACACCGTGGGTCGCCCTCGCCGTGCTCGGGTTCACCGGGCGCCCTGATGGTCGAAGCTGTCACCGAGCTGACGTGTGCCCGCTGCGAAAGGCCGTGCCGGCGAACGCGTTCCCCTTGGCCGGAAGGCGTCATCTGCGAAGCCTGCCGCAAGCAGGCAAGTCGCCGTCGGGGAACGTGTGCGACATGCGGCGTGGAGCGGCTGCTACCGGGCAACGACGGCCACAGAAACCCCATCTGCGTCGACTGCGCTGGGATCCCGACATCGTTCCGCTGCGCCTCCTGCGGCGTGGAAGACGAGTTCTGGTACGCGCGGACCTGTCTTCGCTGCTCGTTGCACCGCCGCCTTGTGGAGCTCCTCGACGACGGGACCGGCCGCGTGGCTCCGCTCCTGCTGCCACTGTCGTCGGCGCTGTGCGTTGCTGATCCCTCCCGTGGGCTGTCCTGGCTGCGCTCTGCGCCGGTCCGAGACCGTCTCCGGGCACTTGCGACCGGTCAGGTGGCAATCACCCACGCAGGGCTGGACGTGCTGGGCCGCTCCAGCGGCGTTGAGTACCTGCGGGACTTGCTCATGGCCCAGGGCGTTCTTCCTCGGAGGGACAAGCACCTGGCCCAGTTCGAGCGCTGGGCAGCACTTCGTCTCGAAACCGTCGCCCACGCTGAGGACCGCGCCGCCATCACGGCCTACGTGCGGTGGCATCAGCTCCGTCGGCTGCGAGCCGACGCAAGCACCGGTGAGCTTGGAAAGTCGAAGGCTGACCTTGCTCGCCAACAGACCAACATCGCCATCGAGTTCCTCGCCTGGCTTCGTCGGCGGCGGCTGGTCCTGGCCGCCTGCCGCCAAGCCGACCTCGACGCCTGGTTGGCTTCGCCGGTCACGACCCGGCTCCACACGCGCAGCTTTTTGGTCTGGGCCATGGACAATGGTCGCTGCCCCAGGCTGGTGCTGCCCAGGCATCGTGGAGGCGTGCCCCGCACCATGAGCCAGGCCAGGCGGACTGAGCTCGTGGCCCAACTGTTCGTCGACGAGTCCATCGAGCTGGCCGATCGGGTGGCCGGGTGCATCGTACTGCTCTACGCCCAACCGATCGCTCGGGTGGCCCAGGTCAAGGTGGCTCACCTCGAGGAGCGTGACCAGGAGGTGTGGCTCCGCCTCGCTGGGGAGGCTGTCCCGCTTCCCGAGCCCCTGGGCTCACTGGCGATCAAGTTGAAGGCCCGCCGGCCGAACATGGCCACGGCCGCCAACCCGAAGTCGCCGTGGCTGTTCCCGGGACGCTCGGCGGGCCACCCGCTGGAAGCCAGGCAACTCGCTCGACGCCTGGGTCGCGTTGGGGTCAGTCGGCTCGGACGCCTGGCAGCCTTTCACCAACTCGTCACCGCCATCCCGGCTCCGGTGCTGGCCGAGCTGCTCGGTTACAACCCGAAGGTGGCAGCCGAGCGGGCAGCCGAACTGGCGACTGATTGGGCCGGCTACGCGGCGCTCAAATCGAGGGACGCGTAAGCGACTCACCGTCATTTCGGGTCTGTGGTCGCAGGACCCCTGCCAGCCGGACTCGGACAGGCGTTGTTCGGAGCGTCGTTCGGTGCGGCGATGACTAGACCGACCTCGCCATCGCGCACCTCAGTGCGGATCGGTCGGGCACCATTGAGCCATGTCGAACTTTCCGGTCACCGGCCGACTCACCGGCGATGGCGCGATCGGTCATGTGAACATCGCCCGTCGGCTACACGCGGCTGCTCGCCTCCGACGTGCCAGGGCGTTTGTCCAGGGTTCGTCTAGCAGCCACCATCTTGTCGCTCACCCATCGGGCGAAGGTGCACTAGCAACTGAGAAGCAGATGGAACTTTTCCAGGGCGTGCCGCATCGGGAGAGGTGATGAGGGCAGTTGGCGCCGAGACGCATTCCCCGCGAGAAGACCAGGTTTCAGAAGCCGCCCCGGACTTCGAGGCTGTCTTCCTCGCCCACCACGATCGTCTCGTGCGCCTGGCCGGCCTGCTGTGCGGCGATGCCAGGTGGGCCGAGGACGCTGTAGCCGAGGTATTCGCCCGCCTCTACCGCCGATGGAAAGTGGCGGCAATCGACAACCATGACGCCTATCTCCGCCGTGCGGTTGTGAACGAGGTTGGCGACGGCTTCCGACGCCGAGCCCGAGCGAGAAAGTGGGTCAACCGTCGTGTCGTCGCCCGGGTCGAACCAGCCTGGGACGAGGCGGTGGCGGAGCGGGACCGTGTGTGGCGGGCCATGTTGCGCCTCCCCGAACGCCAGCGGGCCGTACTCGTCTTGCGCTACTTCGACGATGCCAGCGAAGCGCGTGTCGCCGAAATCCTGGACGTGCCCCTCGGAACTGTGAAGTCCACTTCCGCTCGCGGCCTGGACCGTCTACGCCAGATCCTAGGAGACGACGACGATGCCTACTGAGCTCGAACAGCGGCTGCACGACAGCCTCAACCAGGCGGCTCGCCGTTTCCCGCCCCCGCCGGACTTGCGGGAGCGGGTTGAGGCGAGGGTCGCATCCAACGGCCGGCGTCGGCGACTCCTCGCTGCGGCTGCCGTTGTCGTGCTCGTGGTGGCAACCGCCGGTGTGGCGCAGACCGTGGACGTCGGCGATGACCAGCGCGTCACCGCCGGCCCCGGCGCCGAAGAGCACCCTGAAGGCCCCGACGACCCGGCCCTCTCCGTGACCTACGTCCCTCCTGGGTTCGGGCTCGCCGAAGACGTCGAGCACCGTCGGCACCCTCTTGGCGACCGCCTGCGAATCATGACGTGGGCACGCGACAACGGCGGAGAGCGCCAGACCTTCGAGATACACCGAAGGGTCGGGTCCCCTCTCGACCTCGCCGCTGAGCTACGGCTCCAAGCCAATGCGCAACCCGCTACCGTCCGTGATCACACCGCCGTCCTCGTGCACCAGGGGCCGCTCGTCTCACTGTCGTGGCTTCCCCACGACGATGTGACCCTCTCTGTTGCGAGCAGCGACCTATCAGAGCTCGAGCTGCTCCAAGTAGCCGAGGGGATCATCTACCACCCCGAAGATGACGACCTCTCGCTACCGGAGACCACCTCCCCGGTCGACCCCGGCGACGGCAACCGCCAGCTCGAGCGTACGACGGTCGTGGCCGAAGGCGAGGTGGAGGGGATGCGCTGGGAGCTGCTCGCCTACCCAAGCGACAGCGGTCTGTGCGTTGATTTGCGATTCTGGAGAACCGCGGGTGGTGGCTGCGGCCACGAGATCGGTTCACAGCGGGCAGTGAGCGTGGGGACGACCAACATCCGCGGCTTCCGCTTCGCACACGGCCCTACCCGCAAGGACGTGGCGACCGTTCGCCTCCAGCTCCACAACGGAGACACGCTGCAAGTACGCACCACGAACCCGGGATCGTTCGACGTCAACTTCTATGCCGCGTCGCTGCCTTCGGATGGCGTCATCCGGACTGTCGTCGCTCTCGACGAGCAGGGAGAGGTACTACAAGAGCTGTCCGGAGCCGACCTGCCGTGACAGCCGTGGCAGCCGCTCATCGTTGTGTTCGTGCCATCGGACGCACACATGGCGGCACCGGCCCACAGTTCCGAGACATTTCTGCCCGAACATGCGCCTTCGAAAGGTGCGACTCCACCAGCAGACTGCTGCATATCACGCCCGGTTCGTTCCACGCTTGTCGGGCGGGCACACCGCAGCAGGGACGTGCGCCGAATCTCCCTCGCCACACTGTCGGCACGGCGCGAGGATGGTCGCCGGTGAGCATGCCCAACCCCCTGCTTCGCTCCCAGCACCCGTGACGGATCGCGCGCCGGGCGGAAGCGGGCCGAAGCGGAACTTGTTCCTGGCCCCGCTCGGGGTTGCCGACGAGCCGCTCCATCCGGCGCCGGAGGAGCCGTCCCCCGAGCCCGCCGGGGCAACGACGGTCGAGCCGGCCCGGGCCCGCGCCCGGGGAGGCACGCTGCTCGCCGGCGTGGTGGCGCTCGTGGCTGCGGTCATTCTCTTCGGGGATCGAGACGAAAGCGGCAACGGGGAACGTAAGGCGATCGCCACCACAACCACTGCCCGGCGGCCGGCGACCACGACGACCACGCCACTCGGCGAGCAGCCGGCCACGGGGCCGCTCCTGCCAGAGCCCACCGGCGCGGCGCTGGCGGTGGTGACAAACTCGCAGGTCCTGGTGGTCGACCTGGACACCGGCGGCGTGCGCTCGGTGGCGGTGGCGGGCCGGGAGAGCTACCACGGCGCCTGGGCGGTGGGTGAGGCCGTCGTCGTACAGGGTCCTGCAGGCGTGTCGGCCGTGCCCGTGGCGTCAAACGAGGGTCCCGTCGTCCTCACTGAAGGTCGTGCAGCTGACTGGCCCCTTCGCTCGGACCGGCCGGGCCACGTCTGGCTGATCACCCACGTACCGGACGGGGTGGAGGGGCGAGAGGTCAGCGTCGAGGGTCACGAGAGCGGGCGACGGTTCGTCCTGCCAGCGACTCACGCCGGCTCTTCCATGGTCGCCGTCGACGGTGGGCTCGTCATGGAGGCGTACGGCAGCCTGATCTTCTACAACCCCGACACGGGCGAGGCCCGGCCCATCGGCCACGGCCTCCTCCTGGCTGGCTCCGGTGACACGCTGGCCCGCGCCGCGTGCGAGGCCCTGCGCTGCGGGCTGCAGCTGACGGGTCTGCGTACGGGCGCCGGTGTGGACGTTCTTCCACCGGCCGGGAGCCTGTTTTTCCCGTTCCCTCCGGCAGCGTTCTCACCCGACGGCCGATGGCTAGTCGTTCCCGTAGGGGCCATGAACGAGACAACCGACCGCGTGGCCGTGATCGACGTGGGCAACGGTGAGGTCGTTGCCGTTCATCCGTGGGCCGGCGGCCACGGTACCCCCTTCACCTTCTCGCCCGACAGCCGCTGGCTGTTCCTGCTCAACGGCAGGGACGTGACGGCCCACCGGCTCGGAACCGACGAGACGCTGACCCTCGAGCGTCTCCACCCGGGCGGGGCGATCGCCCTGGCCGCGGTCGCCCTCGGCGAGTAGCGCATGGCGATTCAGAATCCGGTGGCGGCGGACGGAGAAGATAGGAGGCGGCGTAGACGAGGTCCCCTGAGTACCAGGCACTGCCTCCGCTCGACGAGCGAACTCGGAGATTCGATGCAACGCTGGGCGATGTCTCGGACATGTCGTCGGTATGCCGCCCGCTTCTTCAAGGGGCCGTAGAGATCGGAGCCCTGTGGACGAAGGGGAAGGACATGCCGAGGATCGCTTCAGGCTGCTCTTCGGAGAGAACTTCGCTGGTCTGCTTGCCTACGCGCTCCGCCGTGTGACAGACCCCGCCGACGCCGCCGACATAGTGGCAGAGACCTTTCTGGTGGCCTGGCGACGCGCAGAAGACGTGCCGGCCGGTGGCGAGGCCAGGCTCTGGCTCTTCGGCGTTGCCAGACGAGCGATGGCCAATCAGCGACGAGGCAAACTTCGGCGCTCCAACCTCGCGGACCGGCTCCGCCATGAACTGACCGACTTGATGTGTCGCGACCACGCCCCCGCTGTGGAGACGACTCAGGTGGTGCGCTCGGCAATGGCAAAGCTCGACCCTGACGATCGTGAGCTACTCCGTCTGACGAGCTGGGAGGGGCTCTCTCCATCCGAGGTCGCAGTCGTCTTCCGCCTGCCCGCCGGGACGGTTCGCAGCCGTCTGCATCGAGCTCGCGTTCGCCTACGGGCACAACTCGAGGAGGCTGGCTGGGGCGACGAACGAAATGATGCGAGCGGACATGTACCGGCTGACGAGCATGCGCTCGTCCAGGACCCAGGGTGCGAGCGATGAACGACGAAGAACTCGACGTGTTGGTGGCCTCGGCCTCACCGATTGACGAGCGTGACGTCGTTGAACTCCCGCTCGCCGGGCCTGAAGCCGACCTCTTGGAGGCCATCATGTCCAGCCCGTCCTCGCACGCCCCCCCGACTCCCGTCCCTTCGGTCCATCGTCGGCGTTGGCGGCTCCTTGTCCCGGTGGCTGCAGGCCTCACCCTCCTCGCTGGCTTTGTCGGCTTCCAGGGGACTCGAGATGGGGGGACCGCCTGGGCCGCTGAGGTCGTCGCCGTGGCGGAGGCGGCACCCCGGCTCCTCGTCGACCAGCCGGGATGGTCAGTGTCGCGGGCCGACCAGTTCAGCGTCTCGGACGGAGAGATGACCTTCACCGATGGGTCCCGTGAACTCGATGTCCATTGGGTCCCTGCGGACCAGCACGACGACAAGGTCGTCGACCGGGCCAACTCCTCGGATCTCCGTGAGGACATCAGCGTCGTGGGCCGCGACGCCGTGTTGCTCCGCTACGAGGGCACAATGGACTTCGTCGCCCTGTGGCGACATGGCGATCACTCCGTGCAGGCCCGCGGGATCTTCGCCACCGTCGAGCAGTTCCGCGACGTGCTCGGAAGCCTGATTGAAGTCGACGTTGACACTTGGCTCAGTGCCATGCCGGATAGCGTCGTCAAGCCCGGTTCGCGCGCTGTCGCAGTCGACGAGATGCTCGTTGACGTCCCCCTCCCAGATGGCTTCGACCGGACGGCCCTTCGAAGCGGAGATGCGGTCCAGGACCGGTACCAGCTCGGTGCCATGGTCGCCGGCTCGGTGGCCTGCAGGTGGATCGAAGTATGGATTGCTGCGGTGGACGCGGGAGACGTCGCTGCCGAGGAGCGGGCAGCGGACGCCATGTCCACCTCGCACAACTGGCAGGTGCTGCTCGATATGGACAAGGAAGGGGACTATCCCGAGGTGGTTTGGGAGCTGGCCGACGCAATGGCCAATGATCCGCCTGTGCTGGGTGGCATGCCCATCACCGTCCGCGAGTCGTACTCGGACAGCCTTGGGTGCAATCAGCGGTAGCAGCTACGTCGAGCACCGGAGGCAACTTGCCTCCGGTGCTCCCGTGTAAAGCGGGAGCGGCGTGGCCGAGTGTCGGCGATGACTGCACCAGCAGCGCCGTGTGCGCCTGCTGCAACATGCCGGAGAGAACCGGCAACGTGGCCGAGACATGCTTCGGGTGGTGGGCGGCCGCCAACAACGTCGCGTTGGCCCCGGTGACCCAAGCCTCGATTCGAGCCAACCTTCGTCAGCTTGGAACCGTTCGGGGTGGCACGACCACTGAGGCGCTCCCCTCGGCGTCCCGAACGTCGGTTGTCCGGTGCTAGCAGACTGGCTGGCGTGAGCACGACCACCACTCGGTGGGTCGGCGTTGCCATCGCCTGCGCAGATGCCTGGCCAGTTGCCCGCTTCTACGAACGCCTCCTCCCGTCCGAGATGGACGACCGCAGCCCGCAGCACTGGGCCCAGCTCTGGGACCCCGCCGGGGCGCGTGCACCTGAACATCCACGCGGGGAGAATACGCGTCACTGGAATATGCGACTCCACCAGCAGACCGCCGCAACGAGCCAGCCGGTGCGGGTTGGAGGTGAGCGGTGACCACGTCGTCGGGGTGGAGGTAGTAGTTGGGCGGGTGGCTGGTCTCGAGCACGCGCCAGCCCCGTGTGGTGTCAGCGATCGTCACGCCACCGAGCTCCACCCGGACACGCGCCGCCACCGGCTCGAGCGCGGGTGGCCGCGGGTAGTCCCACACCGACTCCTGGCCTGGTCGTGGCGGGATCGTCCGCGGTCGCATACCGGCCAGCATGGCGGCGCGGCGACGATCGAGCACCTCACGCGCCGCTGGCACGCTGCGAGCACGACCGCACCTGCGTCCACCTGCGCGCCTCGGTGAGCATCGTCTGGTCGGGTCTCAGCTCAGAGCTCGGTGACGCATCCGTCAGTTCAGGGGTCTGTGCCCTCCATCGGATCTCGGGCGTGAGCCTGTCCGCGGTCCCCCGTCCCGTCCACCCGGGCAACGATCCGTCGTAGGACGGCGACCTCGTCGGCGAGGGCCCGGGCCCCTGCGCGCGTCAGGCTCAGCCACGTGCGTGGACGACGCCCCTCGTAGCCCTTGTGCACCT
>DASZDM010000028.1:0-8329 GCA_035942015.1 Acidimicrobiales bacterium
GGGATGGACCCCTCAAGAGACCCGTCAGACCGTGGCCTCACCGTCTGGCCGACCCAGACCCGTTCAGGATCCTGCACGTTCCTCGTCACAGGCCGAGATCGCCGGCCTGCTCAAGCGCTGTCGGCGACCCCTTCGCTGCTACTAACGCGTAGTAGTAGCCGAGTTCTTTGCCACTTTGGCACGTTTACCCCGGAGAACCCCTCTCGGTAGACCGCGCATAAGTGCCGCTCGCGCGGGCCCGCGAGCGGCGGTCTCCAAGGGGTCGGCGTCGAGTGTGAGGAGCACCGATCGCTTGTTCGCGCTCGCTCGACCGCGGACGAGCCGGCAGCTAGTCGCGTCTTCTCCGCTGGCCGCAGACGCTCAGCCCGGCCAGCGCAAGCGCGAGGGGCGCCGAGGCCGGCCAGGGCGTCGTCCGCAGACGACTCCGGGAGCAGGCGTGGGTGCCAACAGTGAAGGGGCCGAGCTGGCGTCCGGTAGATCGAACATGACTTCAGCCGTGTTCTTGCCGTCTCGACCACCATGTGCGCAGCCTCGTCGGCCAGGGCCGCTTGTCGGTTACGATCCCGAGGACGAGCAGCACCCGCCTCCACTTCGACTGTGGTTCATTGGGATTCCTCCTGGTCACACTCGCGATAGTGCCACGTGAAGTCGCGAAGTCACGTTGCGGCATATCTCGGCGCGAAGTCCCCGCTCATCGCTTCCCGCTCACCCTGGCCGGCCCAAAGGAAAGTCTTTCAGCGATCGGCGTCGGGGCTGGGTTGGTGGGGCCGGAGCTAGGCGTTCAGGTGGTGTGGCGGCGGCGGAATAAGCGGATGACTGGCTCGGCAACGACCTGGCCGTCCGAGTGGTCCCGCTGTGCCGATCATGCGGGCTCCGAGCGGCGGCGGCCTAGGGGTCGCCGACGCGGGGTCAGGAGCACCGAGGCTTCTTCGGGCTGGGCTCGCCCGCCGACAAGCCGGCATTGGCCGCGCTCTGACTCCTGGTTCAGGAACGCGGTCAGCGTGCAGCAGATGTCGCCGCACGAGGCAGCGGTATGGCGCAGAATAGGCGCATGACGAATTCCGAGCCCCGCAACATTGAGGGTGTGCTTTCCGGTGTCACCGAGCACTGGTCGCCGAGAACGGTTGCGATTGTCAATAACTACGACGTCAAAGTGGCCAAGGTGCATGGCGAGTTCGCCCGGCACAGCCACCCCGAGACTGACGAGTTCTTCCTCGTCCTCTCCGGAAGCTTGACAATCAGGATGGACGACGGCGACGTCATCCTTGGTGTAGGCGATACCTACGTCGTCCCGCGTGGTCGATACCACCAGCCCTACGCCGCGTCGGAGACGACGCTGTTGCTGTTCGAGCCGAGCGAAACGGTGAACACGGGGGACACGCCGAGCGAGCTCACGTCCGAGCGGCGGCTGGCTTGAGACCCAGCTCTGTGCTCCCTAAAAACCGGGTGGACAGCACATCGATGTGCCTGATCTTGTCGCGCCTTCGAGTTCATCGTCGGACTGCCCTCCCGGCGGCTGACTGCACCGGTCACCTGGCCCGGAGCGAGCGTCCCAGCTGACGTTCCGGCAAGTCGGTCGCCCAGGCTGTTGTGGCCTACGGCGACAGAGCGGAAGCCAGGTGGTGAGCGCCGTTGATGGTCTCGAGGAGCCGTTGAGTCGCCGCATCTGAGGCTTGGGACATCGGGAGTCGCAGGCTCGCAGTTGGGATCTGGCCGGCAGCGTGGAGCGCCGCCTTCCAGCACGCGGGGTTCGGTTCGGCGAACCCGGTGGTGACTACGGGTAGGAGGGCGTTCGCGAGTGTCGTGACCGAGTCGCTGGAGCCGGTGCGTGCGGCGTCGATCATCCGGGCGAACAGGTTCGTGCACACGTGCCCTGACGCGGCGATGGCGCCGACGCCGCCCATGAGGATCGTCGGCGCGATGAAGGCGTCGTCGCCTGCGAGAACTTGGAACCCGGGAGGCTTGCGTCGCAGGAGCTCGAGGGTGTCGTAGTCGAGAGCGCCCACTGCCTGCTTCAGACCGACAATGCCGGGCGTACCGGCCAGCTCAAGCAGGGCTTCGGCGTCCAGTCCCCGGCCGGTTCGATAGGGGACGTTGTAGGCAACGATCGGGGTTGGCGACGCAGCCGCGATCGCTTGGAAGTGACCGATGATGCCCGCCGGGGTCGGGCGCGTGTAGTAGGGAACGACGATCAGGAACGCCGCCAGCGCCGGTGTGCCCTCGAGCGCGGCGACGTCGTCGATCGTCGATCGAGTGCAGTTCGATCCGACTCCGACCATGAGCGGCTTGCTGGCCTCCACGCACGCCTCCGCGCACACGTCGACCACGGCGCGACGTTCGTCCGGACAGAGGGTCGCGGGCTCACCCGTGGTGCCGAGCGCAACGAGGCCGGCACATCCATCGTCGAGGAGCCGTCGGGCAAGTCGTCCAAGCGCCACCGCGTCGACGGCGCCACCGCAGTCGAGTGGGGTGATGACGGGGACCCAGAGGCCGGCGAGATCGGAGGGCACTCGACCCAGCATCTCCCTGACGGGCAGTTACGTCCAGTTCTCGTCTCTGTCCCAGGGACTAAGATCGTCTACTGGTCGACCTGGTGCATCTGCGCTCGTTCCTCGAGGTGCACCAACGCGGAACAGTCGTCGCCGCCGCCACCGCGCTCGGCTACACCCCACCGGCGGTCACCCAGCAACTCGCAAAGCTTGAGCGCGGCCTCGGCGTCAGCCTTTTCGACCGGGCCGGAGGACGTCTCGCGGTCACCGACGCCGGGCGAGCACTCGCCCCTGTCGCCCAGGAGATGCTGAACCTCGCAGCACACGCAGCCGACGTCGTACAGCAAACGCCACCGCGCCAGCACGTCGTCATCTCTGGGATCGCGTCCGCCCTGTCGGCAATCGTTGTCCCGTCGCTTCCCCAACTTCGCGAACTCGCCGACATCATTCTCGTCGAGGCCGAGGACGCCGACGCCCTCCGCGAACTGCGGTTAGGCCACGTCGAGATCGCCATGATCCAGGAGTACCCCGGCGACGAAGCCGCCCGAGACGAACGACTGAACTACCACCTCGTCGCCGCCGACGATCTCCGATTCGTGCTTCCGCCCAGCTGGCCGTCGTCCACACGGCTGCGAGACCTCCAGAGCCTGCCCTGGCTCGTCAACGGCACCGGGACCCGATGCGAGACCGCAACCAAGCGCGTCCTCCGAGAGGCTGATCTCGTCGCATCGATCAGCGCCGACATCTCCGACAACGATCTCCTACTCCGGCTCGTCTCGGAGGGATACGGCGCAACCATCGTCCCCGACCTCGTCCTTGGAGAAACTGACGCCGAGGTCACCATCGCCAACGAGCACATCGGCATCTCGCGCACACTGCTCGCCGTCACGCGACAGCGCCCCACCATGGCGACCGCCGCCATCATCGCTGAGCTCCAATGACCAGGCTGAGACCTTCGCCGTGGCGGAAGGGACGACCCCGTTCGAGATGACGCGCGCCGTCCGGACGGCGACAGATCGCGCCGGCAGCGCCACGGCTAACTCCTACCGGTCCTGTCCGGCATTTTCCACAACGCCAAGCTGGGAGCGTGGTCGTGAGACAGTGCCGCGACGAGGCGGATTTGGCGGAGCTCTACCGGTCGATCGGTCGTCAGTTCGGGCCGAGCGAATTGAGCCGACGTCGACCTGCCGGGTGCCGGGGAGGCGTCCAGGTTCTGCAACGAGCGCAGACGCCACACGTCCCAGACGTCCTGACGGTGGTTCCTCTGCAGCCGTACCGAGGTGCCGGTCGCGCGGACCTCGAGCGGCTGCGGCCGTTGGCTCGGCGGTGAGGGTGACGAGCACCGACCACTTCCTCGCGCTGGCCTCCGACGCCGACGAGCCGGCATTAGAGCGGCATCCTGACCGGCACTTGTCGCCAAGTTACGGCGAGCCCTTTGGTCGTCTACGTTTATCCAGATGGCCGACGCGGAACGCCTTCGCACCGAGCCCCTCCTGGACGCGCTGCGCGCGAAGTTCCCAGACGTCCTCGTCGCGCTCGACTTCGACGGACCGATAGCGGCCATCGTGGATCGCCCGGATGACGCCCGACCTGTCGACACGGCCCCGAGGGCATTACGCCGCTTGGCGGAGCGGGGTGTCCCGGTCGCGATCATCACGGGACGGGACGTGGAGACCTTGCTCAGGCTCAGCGGGCTGTCCGATCTGCCTGGTCTGACCGTGCTCGGCGTCCACGGCGCTCAGCAGTGGCGCGGGGGTGAGTTGACCCAGGTCCCCGAGCCCGAGGGACTGGCCGAGCTGCGGTCAGTGCTTCCCGAGGTCGTCGAGGCCGTGGACCCCGCGGCCTGGGTCGAGGACAAGGGCCTGTCGCTCGTTGTCCACGTCCGTGCTGCGCGGCACCCCGAACAAGCTCTCGTCCACCTCCGCCCGCGGCTTCAGGCGATCGCCGCACAGCACGAGCTTGAGGTCCACGACGGGAAGATGGTCCTCGAGGTCCGGGTGCCCAACTTCAACAAGGGTACGGCGATGTGGACCCTCCTGGACCGCCTCGAACCGGGCGCCGCGTTGTTTGCGGGTGATGACGTGGGAGACCTCCCTGCCTTCCAGGCGCTGGATGAGTGGTCAGCACTTACCGGCCGCCCCAGCGTGCGCGTCGCAGTCGGGGATCTCCAAGCCCTCCGAAGCAGGGCGGACATCCAATGCGCCGACGCCACGGCTGTTATGGAACTGCTCGATGTCATCGGCGGGACGAGTTCCGCCGCCGGGAGCCAGCGACCCGGTGCAGAACAGGCGGGAACCTAGACGGTGGCGATGGCCCAGGCGGAGAGGCTGCCACGCCGGTTGGTTACCCCGCTGGCCGTCCCATGGAATGGGCTGCCGCGTCGTGGGAAGGATGCGACGGCCCGTACTTTCTGGTCACCGGCTTCGACGACACTGGACTGACACTTCGTACCTCTCGTCGACTCCGGAATCTCGCTGTACGTGTGGACGGGGCCGCGGTTCCTCTCCGTCGTCGTCTTCACGTGCAAGTCGTTCGACGCAACAGAAGCGGTGGCCTCGACTCGGGACTTCTTCGGGATGGGGAAGGTCGCCCATAAGCAGTTCTGACCCGCCGGGCCGGAAATCCGGTTGTCAGCTCCTGCCCGATCGGACATCATGCAGTATGGCGGCAGGGAGCGACGAGTGGACGTCCGCGGAGCACGCCCTTGCGTACCTGGAACGGGCGGACTCGATCCCGCATCGGGTCGAGGGCGAGGCCGCGCTCCTCGAGCACCTCCCGGAGCGCCTGGAGCGGGTGCTCGATATTGGGACCGGCGACGGCCGACTCCTAGCGCTGGTCTCCACCGCCCGACCGGGCCTTCGGGGCGTGGCCATCGACGTCTCGCCGACCATGCTCACGGCCGCCCGTGACCGGTTCGGCCCCTCCGGGCGAGTCGAGGTGATCGCGCACGACATCGCACAGCCACTACCTGCCATCGGCACGTTTGACGCCGTCGTTTCCAGCTTCGCGATCCATCACTGCTCCGATGAGCGCAAGCGCGAGCTGTACACCGAGGTGTTTGAGCTGCTCGAGCCGGGTGGGATCTTCTTGAACCTCGAACACGTCGCCTCGCCCAACGATCGGCTGCACGACGCCTTCCTGGCCGCGATCGGCTACACCCGAGAGACCGAGGACCGGTCAAACATCCTGCTCGACGTGGAGACGCAACTCCGATGGCTGCGCGAGATCGGCTTTGACGACGTGGACTGTCATTGGAAGTGGCGCGAGCTTGCCCTCCTGGCAGGCGTACGTAGGCGGTAGAAGCATCGTCGAAGCGGCGCCAGATGAAGGAATGCGTGCGCCCGTGGCATCTGGGGCACCTCGTCGACCGGTCCCCGAGCCTCCGCCGGGCCCGCCGGGGCGCCCCAGAGGGGGGAGGCACCAACGTACGCCCGGAGGTGGCCAAGGTGCCGCAGCTCACCCGCAGCTCACCCACATCGGCGGGGAAGCCGACGGCGAGCTGGTCTTCGCCTCGGCCAACGGCTCCATCTGCCGCGCCGTCCCGGTCACCTCCGAGCCGCAGCGGAACCCGTGGTGATCAGGGCCCAGGGGCGCTGCTGCGCATGACGGAGGCGCTCCATCCCAACGTCCGCCGGGTGGTGGCGGCCGGGGCCGACCTCGGCTTTGAGGTCCAGCCCCAGGCCTTCGTCGAGCACACCCGCACGGCGGATGACGCCGCCCGTGCCATCGGGGTGGAGGTGGCCCAGATCGTGAAGTCGCTCGTCTTCGTGGCCGACGGCTCGCCGGTCGTTGCCCTCATCGGCGGCGACCGCCGGCTGGACGAGGCGAAACTGGCAGCCGCGGCCGGCGCCTCGGATGCCCGGCGGGCCACCGCCGACCAGGTTCGTGAGTCCACCGGCTACCCCATCGGAGGCGTCCCCCCCTTCGGCCATGCCTGCCCCCTGGCGACCTTCGTCGACCAGGAACTGTTGGCCCACCGCCAGCTGTGGGCGGCGGCCGGGACGCCGAACGTGAACTTCGCCATCGCCCCGGACGAGCTCGTCCGGGTCACCGGGGGGCTGGTGTGCGACCTGGCCCGCCGCTGACCACCCCTCGGCGCCCGGTCGAGGAAATCTAACCTGGCCATGTGCCGGCGTCGCCGGACGATCGTGATCGACGAGCACCGGTTGCTTGTTTGCGCTGGCCTCGGACGGCGACGACGCGGCAGCATGTGCGCGTGCGCCTCCGGCTCGCACGTCCTGACGAAGCGAGGCTCCTCACAGAGCTGGCGCTTCGGTCCAAACGCTACTGGGGTTACGACGAGGCGTTCTTGGAGACCTGCAGCGACGAGCTGCGGCTGACTGCGGAGGAGGTCTGTCAGCTTCACGTCACGGTTGCTGAGAATGACGACGGTCGCATCGTCGGTTTCTACGCGCTCCGAGGCGCTACCGACGACGACGCTGACGTCTCGTTCTTTTTTGTAGATCCTGACGTCATTGGAACCGGCATCGGACGCATCCTCTTTGCTTACCTCGTCGAAGCAGCGCTGTCTGCCGGGTTCAGTCGGTTCCGAATCGACTCGGATCCAGGCGCTGCTGGGTTCTACGAGCGGATGGGCGCGGTGTTCGTGGGCAACGTTCCCGCACGGTCTGTTCCCGGACGCCTCCTCCCCAGCTACCGCTTTGACGTCCTGTCACCGGAGCAATGAGAGGAGTTTCGGACACCAGCGGCTGTCTTGCCGCTTGCGAACAGACACTGGCTAGGGTCCGGAAGGGACAGCAGCGCCCACATCCCGCGCCTCACGGCGAAGCCGTCCGGAACCTCATCATGGGCCCATGCAGAACGTAGGCCTTCCTGATGCACCGCACCTCGCCGCGTTCACCGCGGAGGAGCGCCCAGAGCTCTGGGAGCACGCCGAAGCCTGCTTTCCGGTGGTGTGGCCGGAGTTCAACCTCCACGGTGACGTCAGCAGCCTGTACTTCTCCGCCGTCTATCCCGAGCACGCCCATGTGCAGGTTCTTGTCTACGACACCGACCTCGACCGGGTAGTGGCCAGGGGCAAGGCCATCCCCTTCCGCTGGGACGGCACCCTCGAAGACCTGCCCGCCGGCATCGACGCCGTCGGGCTACGGGCCATCAACGAACCGGCGGCGCCGACGGCGCTGTCTGCTTTGGCTGCCGAGGTGGCCCCGGACCAACGGGAGCGAGGGCTGAGCGCAGTGGTGCTCCGGGCCATGGCCCAGGCTGCTCGAAGCGCCGGGCTCGCTCCCCTGGTGGCACCGGTTCGACCCAGCTGGAAGGAGCGCTACCCCCTCATTCCCATCGAACAGTACTGCCGGTGGCTGCGCGACGACGGCTTGCCCTTCGACCCGTGGATGCGCGTGCACACACGCCTGGGTGCGAGGGTGCTTCGCCCCGAGCCCCACTCGGCAAGGATCACCGGCTCGGTCGAGGAGTGGGAGCAATGGACGGGGCTCCCGCTCCCTGACGATGGCAGCTACGTGTTCCCCGGCGGACTCGCTCCTCTGACGGTCACCGAAGGGGTGGGCCGGTACTGGGAGCCGAATGTGTGGATGCTCCACGACGTTCGCTAGAGGGTCGCCGGGGCAGTCACCGGCGCTCATCACTCCCCGTCGGTCGCACCTTCTTGGGCCCCCGCCAACACTGCCCCATCGTGATACTTCCGCAGTCAGCGTACGGAGCCGGCTTCCCCCGTCCACCCGCACCGACGTGTAGATATGCCGGTGATCCTTCAGGCATCTGATTGCTCGTCACTCCGGCGAGCTCATGTGCTGATTGGAGCCTGCATGTTGACTCGAGAACCCTGTCTTCTTTCGTCGCGTCTGCGACCTGATGAGGTG
>DASZDM010000029.1:0-5641 GCA_035942015.1 Acidimicrobiales bacterium
CGCCCGTCGTCTCGCCGGGTGACCGGGCGACCGACGTGGGTCTCGACGTCGCCGCGGGCGACGATCCACTCCCGGCGCAGGGGCGCAAGCCCCTCGGCCGGATCGCTGCCCGGTCCGCTCGTGTCGTACAGCCGCACCGGAGCGTTGTCGACCCGACCGCAGGCGTCTTGTGAGGGGTGTAGGCCGACCTCACGGAATGGCACCCGGATGCCACCGGGTCCGTCCACATGGCGCTTCCACGCCGCTTCCTCAGTGCCCGTCATCGCTGCTCCCTCCGCCGGCATTACCCGGATCAGGTTTCACGGTCGGCCCCCGCAGGGGTCCCTCTCAGCCCGGTCCGTCCGAGCTCCCGTCGTTTGCTTTTCTATCAGGTGGGAACACCTTCAGCCCAGCCGTTCCGGCACCAGGAGCCAACACTCCCGGTGCCAGAACGAAGCAGGGTGGTGGGCGGGCTCAGCCGCACCTGGGCCAGGGCGAGCTTCCCCGCTGCTGTTGCAGGGCAGCAGCCCGGCGGTCCTGCTCGGCTGCGGAGGCGTTGGCGGGGTCGCCGCTGCCTCCGACCGACTCCCAAGTCCCCTGGTCGAACTGGTAGGCGCCGCGGTACTGGCCGTTGGCGGACACCGCCCCGTAATCACCACCGGATTCGCAGGCCCGGATCCCGGCCAGCCCAGAACCGGACGACGTCTGACTGGCCTGGCCCTGAGGTGCGGGGGTGTGGCGGTGGGCGGGCTCAGGTGCCTGGGTGGTAGCGGCCGCGTTGGCCGGCGCGGCCTGAACAGGCACCTCGGGCGAGGGTGCGGAGCTGGCCGCCGCGACCACCGGCTCGGTCGGGCACTCGCCGCTGGCCCCTGCGGGCAACACGAGTGTCCACCCCGGCTCGATGATGTCCGGATTGGTGATCTGTGCCTCGTTGAGGGCGAGCAACTCGACCCAGCGGCCGGCGTCTCCCATCTCGCACTGGGCGATCAGGCTCAGTGATTCACCACGCAGGACCTCATGGGTGGGTAACGCCTCGGCGGGGGCCGCCTGGGCGGGCGCCACGGTCATGGCCGCAGCCATTAGCAATGCATTCATAAGAACTTCCTCTCCTTTGTCGATGCCGGGCCGGCCGTACGGTCGCGTCAGGGCGCGCGTCGAAAGCTGCGGTGTTGGGGGGTGGGGACCAGCGTCTGGCCGTGGGCGCCTCAGCGCCTCACTACAACCGACCCGGCTGGCAGAGCCAGTCTGGAGGGTGGCGGCCGTTGTCACAACTTTACGAACCACATCCGTGTAATTGTCCCAGCCGGCTGCCACCATGGAGCCATGAAGGTCGTTGCCCTCGGGGATGCGCATCTGGGGCGCTCCTACCTGTCCCCCACCCGGGACGGCGTCAACGTCCGGGAGCTCGATTTCGAGACGTCGTTCGAGGCCGCCATCACACTGGCGTTGGCTCAGCAGCCTGATGCCATGGTGTGGCTGGGCGATGTCTTCGACCACCCCCGCCCCACCTACCGGTCCTACCGCCTGGTGCAGCGGGCCCTTGCCCGGGTACGCGACCACGGGGTGCCGGCGGTGGTCATCACCGGCAACCACGACACGCCCCGCCTGCCCGGCACGGGCAGTCCCTACACGACGCTGGCCGATACCTTCGGCTCCAGCATCCACTTCGCCCATCGGATGCGCTACGAGCGCATCGAGCTTCCCGGCCTGGTGGTCCACGCCGTGCCCCAGATGCTCTCGGCCGAGGCCACCGTCGAGGCACTGGACGAAGCCGCCGCTTGCCGCTCGCTCGACCGCTCCAACCTGTTGCTGGCCCATCCCCTGGTCCATGCCCCGTCGGTCGAGCGGCGCTACGCCGACATCAACGAGATCGAGGTGGATGACGCCCTGTTGCGGGCCGACTTCGTCCTCCTCGGTCACTACCACGTCCACACAGGTGTACGACCCGGAGTCTGGTACGCCGGCTCGACCGACACCTTCACCTTCGCCGACGATCCGGGCCGGCCCAAAGGGGTGGTGGTACTCGACACCGACACCGGGGCGTGCCGCCACGTCGCCCTGTCGGACCAGCGGCCGCTCGTCACCCTGCCCAGCGTCGATGCGCTCGGTCTCTCGCCTGGCGAAGTCGCTGCCCAGGTCATGACCCGAGCCGAGGCCGTCCCCGAGGGAGCGGTGGCCCGCCTGTACCTCGACGGTGTCGACCCCGAGGCCTACCGCCTCCTCGACCTGGCTGCGGTCCAGGATGCGGCGACGGCGGCCCTGCACCTCAAGCTCGAACCCAGCTTCGTCGATGCGGCCGCCCCGGTCGATGACCTGGCCGACCTGGCGTCCATGCCGGCACGGTGGGACGGCTACGTCGAGGGCCAGGATCTCACTGGCTTCGATCAGCCCCGTATCCGTCGCCTCGGACACGAGTACCTGGTGCGAGCCGTGGAGGAGGCGGGGTAGCCGGCCATGCGCATCACCCGTCTACGTCTGCGGAACTACCGGGTCTTCGCCGGCGAGGTCGAGGTCGAAGTCCCTCCCGGCCTGGTCGGCGTCTACGGACCCAACGGTGCCGGCAAGTCGTCCCTCGTCGAGGCCATCCCCTTCGCCCTCTTCGGATCGTCGCGCACGGGCAACGACCAGGTACGCACATCCGGGGTCGACGAGGAGTCGCTCGTCGAGGTTGAGCTCGAACACGAGGGCCACCTCTATTCGGTCCGACGAACGATCAGCGGCGTCAACCACACGGTGAAGGCCCGGGCCTCGGCCGACGGCCACCATGTGGCCGAGGGCGTACGAGACACCAACCGCTATCTCCGTTCGATCCTCGGCATCGACGACGCATCCTTTCGGGCCTCGGTGTTCGCGGAACAGAAGCAACTCGCGGCGTTCTCCGGATCCACACCGGCCAAGCGCCGCGATCTGGTTCTGAAACTGCTCGGGATCACCCCGCTCGATGCGGCACGCGACCGGGCCCGCAGCGAAGCTCGTGCCGCCCTCCACGACCTCGAGCGCCTACGGGGCCTCCTGCCCGATCTGGAAGCCCTGGCCATTGCCGCCGAGCACGAGGAGGCCGCCGCTTGGGAGGCACGACGTGTGGCGCAACAGTCGGACACCGAGCTGGGCGAGCGGCGACGCCAGCTCGGCCAGGCCCGACGGACCCACGAGGAGTTGGCGGTGCGCGCCGCTGAGCACGAGACCCTGGTCACCGAGGGGCGGGAGGTGCGCCGTCAACACGATGCCCTCCGCCGGAGGATGGACGACCTGACGGCCGAGCTGGCCGACCTCGCCGACGCCGAGGTTCGTTGTCAGTCGCAACGGGCCGACGCCGATGGCCTGGAGGAGGTGGAGTCCCGGATACGGGCACTCGCCGAGGTGGCCCGAGCCGAGCAGGTGGTCGCCGAAGCCGAGATCACCACCGGGCCCGAGCCCCTCCGCGTGGAGGAGGCGGCACTGGCGCGCGTGCAACACGATGCCACCGAAGCGCGGGCCGCGTATAGGGCCCACCAGTCGCTGATCGATGAGGTTCGTCGCCATCGCAGCCGAGCGGCGACGGCGTGTGATGATGCCGCCGGGCTCTCCGACGAAGCCGACTGCCCGCTGTGTGGTCAGGGTCTGGGCCAGGCCTTCGCTGCGGTCCGTAGCCATCGCCAGAAGGAGTTGGCCGACGCCGACGCCCGGGTGGCGGAGCTGACGGCGACGGAAATCACGTTGGCTGAGGCGATGGCCCAGGCCGAGCTTGCCGCCCGGGACCTTGGGCTGCGCAGCGAACGGGCACGCCGGTCGAGAGCCGAATGGGACCAGAGCCGAGCGGCGTTGGCCGGTGCCCAGCGACGTCTCGACGAGGCCCGTTCCCGGCTCGACCGGCCGGCGAAGCCGGGGGGGGCGGCGGTACTGACGGCTGAGGCCGAGCGTCGACGGCAGGCGCGGGCCGAACACCAGCGCCTCCAGGGTCGGCTCGAGCGGGCCCCGTTGGCCCGTGCCCAGCTCGAAGAGCTTCGCCACGACGACGACACGCTCTGTGGCCGCCTCGCAACACTGCGCGAGAAGGTCCGGAGCCTGGGGTTCTCCGGCGACGACCTGGCCACCGCTCGCCACGCCTTCGAGCTGGCCGACGCTGCGCAGTCCAACGCCGACCAGGCGTGCCGGCGGACCGAGCTGACCGCTGCTCGAGCCGAGGCTCAGGCCGAGGCGGCCCGGCAGCGCCTGGCCATCGCCGAGCACCAACACGATCAACTGGGCGGGCTCGAGGATGAGGCCCGCCACCTCGGTCGGTTGGCCGAGCTGATGGGTGATTTCCGCAACCAGCTCGTCGGCGCCGTGGGACCGCGCCTCTCCCGCCAGGCAGCGTCGCTGTTCGCCGAGCTCACCGACGCCGAGTACGACGATCTTCAGGTCGACCCCGACACCTACGGCATCGAGATCCTTGACCAGGGTGTCGCCTACGGCCTCGATCGGTTCTCGGGCTCGGAGTCCGACCTGGCCAGCCTGGCCCTGCGGGTGGCGATCAGCGAGCATCTGTGCTTCCAATCGGGCGGCCAGATCGGCCTGCTGGTGCTCGACGAGGTCTTCGGCCCCCTCGACGCCGACCGCAAGGACCGCATGCTGCGTGCCCTCGAGCGCCTCAAGGGCCGGTTCCGCCAGGTTCTCGTGGTCACCCACGACGACGACATCAAAGACCAGCTCCCCACCGCCATCGAGGTCGTGAAGCTCCCGGGCCGGCGTGCCACGGCCCGGGTGGTGGCCGGTCCGTAGCCCGGTGGGGCGCCATCAGGTGCATACTGGGAACGACGGTGAGCCGGCTGGGTGGCCGCGGCACGGCGGTCCTCCGACCGTGTCGAGGAAGGTCGGGGCTCCAAAGGGCAGGGTGCTGGCGAGACGCCAGTCGGGGCGACCCGCAGGAAAGTGCCACAGAAAATAGACCGCCGATGGGCCTGGCCGGGAAACCGGCTGGACCACAGGCAAGGGTGAAACGGTGCGGTAAGGGCGCACCAGCGTCCGGGGTGACCCGGGCGGCTCGGCAAACCCCACCCGGAGCAAGGCCAAGTGCGGGAATGGGCTGCCCGCCCGCCGCCTCCTCGGAGGCGGCATCCCCAGGTAGGCCGCGTAGATGGATGGTCACCCAGGCGCTTCGGCGCTGGACAGAACCCCGCCTACAGGCCGGCTCACCGTCGCCACTCTCCGTGGAGCGGCTGATATGGCCTCTGACCAGCGGTTTTGCCTGTCTGGCAGGAACCGTTGGTGACCGTGAGTGATCAGGAATGTCCTCAGAACGGAGGACTTTTGAGGACCTGAGGACTTTTTGAGGACTGAAACGGAGTCCTGCAAGGCCCTCACGGACGGTGAGGGCAACCATGGCGAGGCATCGACAAGCGTCCCGACGGCCGGTACCGGGCCCGGTGGCGACAGTATCCCGGCGGCCCTCAAAAGACCCGCCACTTCGCCCGCAAGGCGCACGCTCAGCGCTTCCTCGACGCCTGTGCGGCGATCTGTCAAGGGCCATGAATTCCCGCGCGTTGGCGGACACGAGAACTGTGCGCTGACGGCCATCGAAACTGCGCGCTGACGGCCACCAGAACTGCGCGGGCTCAGACCAGGGGCTCCACCCCCTTGCCCGTCGTTGCCTGTTGCAGCCGCACGCTGTCACCAGAAGTGACGCAGACGTGGGCGTGATGGA
>DASZDM010000030.1:0-4556 GCA_035942015.1 Acidimicrobiales bacterium
TTCCTGGCACGACCCGCTACGGCACACCTGGCGACAGATGGCCCACACGTCCGTCCCGTCTGGTTTTTGTGGGAGGACGGCGCATTCTGGATCCTGACGGGGCCGTGGTCGCGGGTGATGCGAGACGTCGAGCACGACCGACAGGTTGCGCTCGTCGTCGACGTGTCGAATCTGGATACGGGCGAGATCAAGCAGGTCACCGCGCGTGGGCGGGCGGAGCTCCTCCCCTGGGACGCCGAGCGAGGGCGGCGACTGCTTCGTCGCTACCTCGGCGACGACGTGAGCGCCTGGGACGCCCGGTTCCAGCGTTACATACACGTTGAACAAGGCTGCATGTGGCTCCGTTTGCCTGCGAAAGCACCCAAGCTGACCGACCTCTCGTTCGTGCCCAGCCGCCCGCCCGGCTAGAGCGGCCGGCCCACCACGGCGCTCGCTGGTGATGCGCCTTGGTCGCGCCCGCGCCCCGCTTCGTTCCGCCGTCAGTCCACCCGTCCTGGCCCGCACCGAGGTGCCGATCACGAGGGTTCTGTCACGGCGGAGCCTGAGACCATTGCAGGCGCCTGAGCACGCCGATCCACCCATCGGGTGGATCCCGCTACCTACACCACGTCATGGGACGCAAACCAATCTTCGGCGCTTGGACCCGTCTACTCCGGCATCCGGCGGCATGGCCGGCGCACCGACGTGGCGCTATCCCGGGTGCGCCTCCGTCGTCCGGTTAACCCCGCGCGCCGATCAATCGACAAGTGTGCTCGTGCGATCCGCGAGTGTGCCGCGTCAGCTGCGGCCAAGATCAGCGACGACGAACTCCAGCAGCTCTCGCAAAGGTCGAAGGCTGTCCCGACCCAGGGAACCATGGCCGAACGAATCGGATCGAATGTGTGCGAGGGCCACCGGGGTCGACAGGTCCGGCTCTGCGTCACCCACCGGCGAAGGCTCGCGCCCGCCGAGGACGTCGAGGCAGAAGGACGCGACCTCCGAGCCAACCTTTTGGTCGCCGACGAGCAGGAGATGCAGGTCATCGTCCGCGACCCAGACGTAGACCGACTCCTCCTGATCGTCAGGTCCGTACGGTGCCCATGTCGGAAGCCCGGAGGCCAAAAGAGCATCGTGAGTTCGTCCCCCGGCTTGATACCGCACATGGTGAGCATCGCAGATCCGAGCGTTCCGACGTGCCGGTTCGGTCACGCCCCCGAAGTCGCGGGCATCGGCGACCGGGGTGAGGACCATCGATTACCGAGGATGTGATTGCGGTGGCTCCCCACGGCTCGCGACCGGCAATCGGCGCTACTCGACGCAGTTCTCATCGATGTACGCGGTGACCCGGACAATCGCTGCGTTGACGTCTTCGGGGAAGTTCTCGGTCAGCTGCGAGTCCGGGTCAGAAGGATCGACCGTGTTGTCAAAGTGCGTGGTGATGAGATCGAGATCGTCGCGGAGCTCGGTGGGCGCTTGCGAGCGGAGTTGGCGTAGATCTTCAACGTGTTCAGAGGAGCCGACGTAGCTCTCAGGGAGTTCTACGGAGGGATCCGGCGCATCCGCGCAGAACGCCGCACGGTCGGTGGTATCAGCCTTAGTGGCAGTTGCCGCATCATCTTCGCCGCATGCTGCGACCGACACCGTCAGCGCTACGAGCGCAAACAAGGTCAGCGCGAGTCGCCGTTGTGGTGTCCTCGCCATCATCGTGACCTTACCCTCCCGTTGCGCGCACCGAGGTGCCGCTAGCGAGGACCTTCGTGGAGGAGAGAGTCGTGGCACCCGCCGGCGCCAATCAACCATTCCCGCTGGCCGAGTGGAGGCGCGAGCCGGCAGTCTGTGCGGGTGGAGCGAGCGCTCACCGACTGGGAGCGTCACGTCGTCGACGCGATTGTGTCGAAGCGTCGCTAGGAGGGGCTAGCGAAGCGCTCGCGAAACTCATTAGGCGGTCCACCAACGGACCAGGGTGGCTAGAACCATGATCGTCACCATCTCGCCGACCATCAGCTTGGCCGCCAGTCGCTTCCGGTCGTCGCTCTCTTTCCACCGTGGGAGCGGTACGAACATGGCGAACGCGGCCCCGAGCACGAACACAACACTGGCGAAGGCAAGCCGGAAGGTCAGCGACTCAGGGATGAAGAGACAGGCGACATAGGCGGCTCCCAGCGCCGAAGCGACAAATCCGGCCCGCCGTGGATCCCGGAAGTCAGTTGCCACGCCCTTATCTTGGCCCACTGAACGGACGGGGCCGGAGCGCTCCGGAAGTGCCGGTCGGGGTGGGGTGGACCGCCGGAGCGGAGGGCGGCGTCGGCGGCACCGAGGAGTACCGAACATTCCTTCGTGCCGACCTCGCACATCGGCGGTGTCCCCTAGGCGCGCGGTCACCGTTGCCTCCGCGATGCCGATCCGCCACTCGCAGGTGCATCATCCGTATCGCAGCCGCATCTGGCATTGGGAGGGCCAACGCTCTCCCGTCGAGCACCAGGGCGGTAGCTACTACCGGAAACGAGAGCCCGCAATGAGCCGAGGCGCCCACCGCGCGATGTCATCGCGGATGGGAGACTCGCGCCAGTCTGGCCACCAGTAGCCCAGTGGTATGTGGTCGTATTGTCCGCTCGGGACGAGCGCCTTTGAGACCCGCTTCGGTTCGGCCAGAACGAAGACCTCATGGCGCTTTCCCCAGTTTCCGAAGGCGCGCCTGGGCGCGATTCGTTCGATCTCCTCCCACAGAGCGCTTTGTGCCCCAAGTACAACGCCGTTCGGACTCAACAGCAGCGCCGCTGAACCTTTCCGCTCGGACCAACGGACGAAGACCAGGCTGGCGGCGACCACTGCCAAGAAGACCAACGGTCGGACGGCAACCTTGCCTTGCGTGAGGCCCCATCCGAACCGCAGAAGTTCCACAGCCACGAAGAGGTACAAGAGTCGACCCAGAAGGCGTTGCCAGCGCCGCGTCGCCCGGCGGAGCGGGTAACGATGGACCTCGATCGGGCCCTGGTGGCTCATCGTTCTGACTTACCCGTTGCCTGAGAGGCAAGGCAACACCATCCCGGATCCCCCATGGCAAGTGGCCCGGCTCTGGATGAGCGAAGGACCTCGCTTGAATGTCCCGCCGAGGTGCCGCCCGCGGGGGATCTCGAGCGGCAGCGGCCGATGGCTCGGCGTCGGGGTGAGCGTCGACACGCCTGCGAGTGCGAACGGTCAGGGCCGCACCGATCGGGACCGCCCGTGCGGACGCCGGGACTGTGCCGCACGTCGGTCGCCAAGAGCACCTATCTGGGAGATCGGCACCGTGGGTCCGCACGGCCACCTCTGCATGGCCGTTCTCGAGGCCGTGGAGGGGGGCATTCAGCCTGTTCGAATCTCTACTCGCTACCGGTCCTGCTCACGCGGGCGCCTCCAGCGCCGCACAAGGCCATCTTCGCGTCGCCGAGGCGAGCCCGGTGCCTCGGCCGGTCGAACTACCGAGCATGGTCACGTAGTCGCGCTGGCCTCGCCCGCCGCGGGCTGGCAGTCTGTGCATATCGAAGACCCCATCGACGGCGCGCCGAGGCTCGGTCATCTACGTCGAATGGCTCTGATCGTCGCGGCTATGTCTATCGGTGCCTGCTCCGGAGACGGCGGTCGCGAGATGGTCGTCAGCGAACATGCGTCAATTCACGAGGTCGCCCAGTCTCTGGGCTGTATGGACACGCAGGAGATCGACTACTTCAACGCCCCGATTCGCGGATCTGCCGCCACAGAAGGAATTTCATGTGAGATAGAGGACGCCGTCGTCCATGTATTCGAGCGGGCGGAGCTCGGCGACCTCGACTCCGACGAGCCATACGCATATGCGCAAGGTGGGTGGGACGAAAACATCGCACGATTGCTCGGCACGGGCGAGACCGGCCCGCCAGGGTGCCGTAGCTGGGTGTTGGTGGCGAAGGACTGGTTTGTCGTCTCCGACAACGAGGACTTGCTGGCTGAGCTACGGGATGAGTCCGGCAACCCAGCACGGTCGATCACGCCCGCTTCTCCGCCTGCGAGCTACGACCCGCCCGGGTGCTCGCGCGGGGGCGCCTAGCACCGCTCGTCGCTCGCCAAGGGCACCTATCTGAACCCGGCATTCTGAGTGGGTGGTCGATGGCGTGTCCGAGAGCTTGCGCATGGCGTCGGAGGATCTAAGCGATCGGTACTTCGACCGCCTTTGGGAGTCGCGAGGGGCGGAGTGCGAGGTGTGGCCCGCCCGGCGGATCGATCGCAAGCGCAGGGTGGTTGTTGAGGGCATCGAGCTGATCGGTGTTGACACCGGCGACAAGCAGGAGTGGCCGGGCTACTTCCAGCCTGTCAGAGAACGGAATTGGTTCTCGCGGGACTGGCGCAGGGTCCAGAGCGTCGACGCGGCCGTCGGCGCGATCGAGGAGCATCTCCGTCGTTGGGTCGGCGGAGGCCCCTAACTAAGCCTCGATCCACCGATTCACATCGGATGACGGCGTCATAAGGACTGCCGCGCGTCAGGGGTCGCCGGGCCGGAAGGGTGCGCGCTGCGGGCCGCCGGGGGGCGCGCCTGGCCAGGGGCATTCGTGGGGATCGGTTGT
>DASZDM010000031.1:0-9077 GCA_035942015.1 Acidimicrobiales bacterium
CTTCACAACCCTGTTCGAAACTTAAGGAGTCATATGCGCATGTCCCTCAATCGCGCCGCCGGACCGGTCGGCGCCCTCACTCTTCTGGCCTCACTCTTGGTCGGAGCGGCGCCGGCGGGGGCGATCGTACCCGGCACGAACGGACCGATCGTCTTCGAAACCAACCGTGATGGCAACAGCGAGATCTACTCCATGAACCCCGACGGGTCGGAGCAGGTCAACTTGACCAACAACCCCTTCAGCGACGTGTTCCCGGCCTGGTCTCCCGACAGCACCAAGATCACCTTCAGCAGCGACCGGGCCGAACCCAACAACGCCGACGTCTACGTCATGAACAACGATGGCAGCGGCGTGACCCGCCTGACCAACGCTCCCGGCGAGGACCGTGGCACCAGCTGGACCAGCGACGGTGAGAAGATCGTGTTTCACAGTTCCCGCGACCGCGGCCCCACCCACGCCTTCGACATCTTCACGATGAATCCCGACGGCAGCAACCAGACCAAGATCTTCACCAACGGGTCGGCTGCCTACGTCTGTGGTGACAGTGAGACCGGGAGGATCGTCTTCAACAGCAACGGCGACCCGCTGGGAACCAACCCTGCCAACGGGACCAACCCCACCAACGGCGCGCCGATCCTCGACTTCGAGATCTTCACCATGGACATCGACGGCTCCAACGTGTTCCAGGTGACCAACAACACCGTGTTGGACAGCGGGCCCAAGTGGTCGCCCGACTGCTCGCAGATCTCCTACAACTCGATCGACGCCGGCAACAGCCTCGACATCTTCCGGGTGAACGCCGACGGCAGCGACGTCACCAACCTCACCAACTCTCCCGGCACCTTCGAAGCCTTCTCGGCGTGGTCCCCCGACGGCCAGCGCATCGTCTTCTCCAGCAACGGGGACCCGCTCGGGACCAACCCCGCCAACGGGACCAACCCCACCACCGGTGCGCCGATCCTGGACTTCGAGCTCTTCACCATGGACTCCGACGACGGCTCCAACGTGCTCCAGCTGACCTTCACCGCGGGCGCGGAATTCCGAGCCGACTGGGGAATCCCGGCACGAGTGGAGCTGGATGATGCCGCCCGGGCGAATGCCACCCGGGGTCAGGTCACCGGCACGTTCACCTGTCCCGCCGGCGAGGTATTCCTGGCAACGGTCGAGGTCACCCAGGGGGACACCACTGGCAGTGGTCGTGCCCGGGGCACGTGCACCGGGGAGCCTCAGAGCATCCTGGTGCAATTTAGTCGAACCTCGGGCCCAGGCTTCGTCGCCGGACCCGCCGAGGCGTGTATCACGGTCAGCAACGCCGCCCCGCGCGCCCGCACCGCGAGCGACGAGATCGAGCTCTGCAACTCGGTGACGCTCACCCCGTAGCCGTACCAGGCGCGTCTGAGCAGTGGAACCGTTGCGGTCACCTCAACGGTTCCACTGCCAGAACGCCAGGAGTTGAACGGTCAGGCCACGCCGGCGAGGAAGTGCCGGACCGACGCAGCCACGGCGCCGGGGTCCTCCAGGGGGCCGAGGTGGCCGACGCCGGACACCATCTCGGTGCGGACGTCGCCCAGGCGGAGCGCTTGGGCCTCGATCAGGGCCGGGCCGAAGCCTTCCGTGCCTTCGCCGTGGGCCAGCAGCACCGGGCAGCGCACCTCCTCGAGGTGAAGGTAGGCGTCGTGGGCGGTGGCCATCTCGTTGACGAGGGCCTCGTGCTCGCCCCGGCACTTGAGCTCCACCTCGCCGTCGGGGAGGTCGGCGAAGCCGTGGTCGACGTAGGCCTGGAGAGCCGCCGGCGCCACACCCGAGAACGGGGGCTTGGAGGCGTAGTTCTCGTAGGCCTCCCGGCGTGAGGGAAAGCGCTCACGACGCCGGCGGGCCCCCGCTGCCAGCCAGTTGTCCGGATCGCGCCCCAGCGGCGGGTCGGCGGCGATCACGGTGGGCTCGAAGCAGTAGAGGGCGGCGAAGGTGCCGGGCCGGGACTGCTCGGCCAGGAACATGGCCGCTCCTCCCGAGGAGTGACCCAGCCCGAGGGGGCGCTCGAGGCCGAGCCCGTCGACCACGGCGAGGACGTCGCGGGCCAGGCCATCCCACGCGAAATCCAGCTCGGCAGGCAGGCCGGAGTCGCCGTGGCCTCGGGCGTCGAGTGCGACGCAGTGGAAGTCGTCGGAGAGCTCAGCCGCCAGCGGCTTCCAGACCAGGCCGTGTAGGCCGGTGGCATGGGCCAGTACGACCGTGCGCCCCCGCCCCCCCAGGTCGTGCACGGTGATGTCGACGCCGTCGGCACTCGTCACCCGTGTGACCGCCCGAGACGGCTCAGCGGGGACGGAGGCGCTCACGGGGCAGATCGCCGTCGACCACAAGGGATACCAGCGCCGGTCGGTCGAGCTTGCCGATGGAAGTGCGGGGGAAGCGCTCCAGCAGGCAGAGCTCGTCGGGGAGTTTGTGTCTGGCCAGC
The DNA here is from genome assembly GCA_035942015.1 of Acidimicrobiales bacterium. Lineage (GTDB taxonomy): Bacteria > Actinomycetota > Acidimicrobiia > Acidimicrobiales > CADCSY01 > JADDRA01. The sequence continues at coordinate 2,456 of DASZDM010000031.1, forward strand.
GACGGGGCCAGGAACGCCCGCACGTCGGCCAGCGTCGGCGTGACCGGTCCGGCGGGCACCACGCAGGCGCAGATCGCTTCCCCCAGCACGGGATCAGGGCTCGGTACCACCGCCGCATCGGCCACCTCTGGATGGCGGACCAGCACCGCCTCCACTTCCCCGGAGGAGACCTTGAGGCCTCCCCGATTGACCAGTTCCTTGCGGCGGCCGAGGATGAACAACCGTCCCTCGGCGTCGAGACGCCCAAGGTCGCCGCTGTGGTACCAACCGTCGGTACCCACAGCCGCCTCGTCCCAGTAGCGCACGGGAAGGCGGGCACCGAAGGCGATCTCGCCCAGTTCGCCGACGGGGAGCTCGGTGTGCAGATCGGGGTCGACCACCCGCAGGGTTCCTGCCGGCGGGGTGCTGGCCGGCCCCGAATAGACGCTACGGCCGACTGAGCCAGCCAGGACGTCTCGGCGTTCGGTGGTGACGCAGAGAAAACCCTCGCTGCAGCCGTAGACCGAGAAGATCTCCACTCCCAGGCGCCGGTAGACCTGCTCAGCCAGCGCGTCCGGCAAGGGGGCGGCGGCGGTGGGGACCCAGCGCAGGGAATCGACGCGATGGGGGGTCTCGTCGAGCTTTGTCAGCAGGATACGCAGGTGGGTGGGGGTGGCCGGAAGTACCGTCACCCCTTCGGTGGCGACCAGGCGCAGGGCAGGAGAAGGAGAAAACCTCTCGAGCATCACGAGCCGGCCGCCGGTCATCAGGGCCAGGGTGGCGAGTTTCAGGCCGAAGGCGTGGCAGATAGGCAGGTACATCAGGTGCACGTCGTTCGGGCCGGGCCCGAAGGCCCGTTGGAAGAAGGTGACCTTGCCCCACAGCCCGGGCAAGGTGTCGATGACCGCCTTGGGCCGGCCTGTTGAGCCCGAGGTCAGGAACAGCACGGCGGCATCGTCGGGACAGGGGAGCCTCGAGCGCTTGTCACGGCCATCGTGGGAAGTCAGCAGCTCGGTGAGGACGACCTCGCCGTGCGCCACCTTTCCGCCGTGGACGATGCGCAGCAGGTCGGGATACGACTCCGATACCGCGACGAGGGCGTCCTCGCTGTCGTCGCTGCCCCGGGGCTCGAAGACCAGGGCCGCCGGTGCGGTGCGATCCACCAGCGCGCACAGCTCTGGGGCGGTCAACTCATTGTGGACTCCGACATGGACGGCCCCGCACTCCCAGGCGGCATGCATGGCGATCACATGCTCGGGACTGGTGCGAAGCGAACACATCACCCGGTCGCCGGGGCGCACCCCCAGGCGTCGGTAGGCGCCGGCCAGCGCCTGCACCCTGTCCCAGACCTGGCCGTAGCTGAGGGTGGTGTCGCCGGAGGTAATGGCGGTCCGGTCACGCCATTGCCGGCAGGCGGCGGCCAGGTCCGGGCACAGCGCCACGGTGGTATTCAACTCAGTGACCTCCTCTGATGCCGTCGGCAGTCTCCTGAGGTAGGTTCTTCACGATGCTAGGTTCGCAGCCGCGGACGTGGCGCCACCTTGGAGGGAGACCGTTGGAGGCATGCGTCCGACCAAGCATGGTGCAAAGGTTCATCCTTTGCACGGATGGTACCGTCACGCGTGTCCTCGAGGACTTCGCCGGTGAGCCGGTGCTGGTGCACAAGGTCAGGGAGCAGACGGTCACGACCACGTCACCGAAGCACCTTCTCGACCTCAGCCAGCCCGAGCCCGTCCTTGTGCGCAACGTTGTGCTCAGGGGTACCGAGACGGGACGAAACTTCGTGTACGCGGAGTCGCTGCTGCGGATCAACGCGCTGGCCCCTGAGCTTTTCGAGGCCTTGTGCACCACCGACACGCCACTGGGCCTCCTCCTTCGGGAGCGTCGCATGGAGACCTTTCGGGAGCTGGTGAGCAGTCGGACCGAAGAGGTCGGGGACTGTGCCCCCTACTTCGGGGTGGAGCCGTCGGCGGTGGCGCTGGCACGAACCTACCGAGTCGTATGGTCGCAGCGCCCAGCCATGCTGATCACCGAGAAGTTCCCGGTCGAGGGAGCGTTGCAGGGCCTCCCGGCCAAGGCGAGAGACTGACCCGTCATCGTTCGGGGGGGACGTTACGCCGGCGAGGCGGAGCCGGAGGAGCACTCGGTGTCGAGGTGGCCGTCGTCGGACCCATCGGACGTCGCGCTCGAGGAGAAGGTGGAGGCCGACTCGATGAGGCGCCGGCCGGTCACGCTGCGGGGGGTGGTGGCGATGGTGTGGGATGGCCCCTCCTCGACCAGTCGCCCGCCATCGAGGATCACGATGCGGTCGGTGACCTTGCGCACAACGGCCATGTCGTGGGAGACGAACACCAGGCCAAGGCCCATCTCGGCCTGACGCTCACGCAGCACCACGAGCATGCGGGCCTGCTCCGAGGCGTCGAGCATGCTGGTGGGCTCGTCGGCCACCAGGAGCTTGGGCCGCACCACCAGGGCCCGGGCCAAGGCCACGCGCTGGAGCTGGCCGCCGGAGAGCTCGTGGCTGTACGCGTCGAGAAAGGTCCCCGACGAGGGGAGACCAACGCTCTCCAGGGCGATCCCCGCGGCTTCGTCACGACGGCTCCGCTCCTCGGTGCCCTCCACGTCGAGCGGCTCGCGTACCAGCTCTCGCACGTTCATGCGGGGGGAGAGCGCGTCCCAGGGGTCCTGCATGACCATCTGGATGCGCCGGCGCTGGGCTTTGGCCGACCCCCGCCACGAGGTGGGAAGGGGATTCCCCTCCAACAACACCTTGCCGGTGTCGGGTACCTCGTGGCCGGTGAGGATGCGAGCAAGGGTGGATTTGCCGCTGCCCGACGGTCCGATGATGCCGACGGCCTCGCCCTCGGCCAGGGTGATGGAGACGTCGCGCAGTGCCTGGATGGCGTGGCGGCCCTTGCCGAAGCTCTTCCCCACGCCCTCGGCCGACAGCAGCGTCTTGAGCCCGCCGAAGTGGCAGGTCACCAGGCGCCCTCGGGAGGGGAGGAGCCCGGGATGCTCCTCGTGGCAAATGTCCTCCGCCTGCGTGCATCGGGGGTTGAAGGGACAGCCCGAAGGAACGGCCCGTGGGTCGGGTGGTGCTCCCCGGATGGGCCTCAGATCCTTGGTAGTCGTCATGACCGGATAGGCGTTGACCAGGGCCCAGCTGTAGGGATGGGCCGGCGTCTCGATCACCCGGTCGGTGTCACCCACCTCCATCGGCTCGCCGGCGTAGAGCACCATGGTCTTGTCGGCCAGACGGGTGGCGTCGGGCAGGTCGTGGGAGATGACCACCAGGGCGAAGCCCCGGTCCTGGGCCAGCTCCCCGATGCGCTGCACCACGTCGTCGCGGACGACGGGGTCGAGCCCGGCGGTGGGCTCGTCGAGGACGACGAGATCGGGGTTCAGGGTCAGGGCCATGGCCAGGGTGGCCCGGCGCCGCTCGCCACCGGACAGCTCGTGGGGGTAGCGGTCGAGCAGCATCGGGTTGAGCTGGACGTCGCCGGCCAGTTCCTCACAGCGTCGGCGGGCGTCGGCTGCGTTCATCCCCAGGCGGTCCCGCAGGGGCTCGGCCACCTGGGTGCCGACCCTGGTCACGGGGTTGAACGGTGCACCCTGCAAGGCCAGGGCGACGACCGCCCAGCGGAGCTCCCGTAGCTTGGCCGCGTCGGCGCCCATGACCTCATGGCCGCCCACGAGTACGCTCCCGCTCGCCTCGGGAGGCTGGATGAGCCCGGACAGGCACAGTGCCAGGGTCGACTTGCCCGAACCGCTCTCACCCACGATGGCCAGCGACTCACCCCGTTCGAGGTCGAAGCTGACGCCCCGCAAGGCCTCGACGGTGCCCCCGAAGCACACCGAGAGGTCGCTGACCTGGAGGAGCGGTGTGGCCGGCGCCGGATCGGGTGTGGTGGTCACGAGATGGCGCCTTCGTCGGTGAGGAGAATGCTCAGGTCAGTTCATCCACGCTCGGGGAGCAGCGCAGCATTCTGTCAGGAAAAGGCGGGCTGCGGCAATAGATGCAGCCACCAGTTAAGGGGTTCAGCGGTGGGAGAACCAGGCGACAGTGCGGCCCATCCCCTCCTCGAAGGAGACCGCCGTTTCAAAGCCGAGGTCATGGCGTATCGCAGTCGCATCAGCCCGGGAGGTCCGTATGTCGCCGGCGCGGGATTCGCTGTGGACGGGGCTGGGCCGCACGCCGAGAATCTTGCCCAGCACGTCGAGCAGTTCCAGGAGCGAGCGGTCCCGCCCTCCGGCGGCGTTGTACACCTTGCCGTTGCAGATCTCTCCGGGAGCGCTCGCGGCTGCCCGGTTGGCGCCCACCACATCGCTGACGTAGGTGAAGTCACGGCTCTGGAGGCCGTCGCCGTGCACGGTGGGTGTCCCCCCCTGGCGCAGGCAGTCGATGAACAATGGGATGACGGCGGCGTAAGCGGAGTCGGGGCGCTGTCGGGGCCCGTAGACGTTGAAGTAGCGCAGCACCACCGTCTCGAGGGGATGGAGCTCGGAGAACACCCGGCAGTAGTGCTCGGCGGCCAACTTGGTGACGGCGTAGGGCGAGCGGGGGAGCGTGGGGGCGTTCTCAGGCGTGGGTACGGCGCCGGCGCCTCCGTACACGCTGCTCGACGAGGCGTAGACCACCCGGCGCACGCCGGCCGCCACCGCCGCGTGCAGCACCGTCAGGGTCCCGGCGATGTTGGCTCGGTCAGTGGTCAGCGGGCTGAGCACCGAGCGTAGGACCGAGCCGTGAGCCGCCTGGTGGAACACCACCTCGACGCCCTCGACTGCGCCGCGAACGGCCTCCTCGTCGGCGACGTCGCCGAGCACGAGCTGGGCCTTGGGATGCACGTTGTCCTCGTGGCCGGTGGAGAGGTCGTCGAGGACCACCACGTCGTGGCCGTCCTCGACCAGGGAGTCGACCAGATGGGAGCCGATGAAGCCGGCTCCTCCCGTCACAAGGGTCCTCATATCGATCTACAGGTGCTCGACCCGCGCCCCGCTGAGGCGGTGGCGGGTGTCCAAGACATAGCCGGCGTGGGCGACGACGGCGTCGAGGTCGAAGTGGTCGTGGTCGACCAGCAACACCACGGCGTCGGCGGCGGCCAGCTCCTCCTCGGAAAGCTCGACGCGAGAGACCCGGGTGTCGATGTGGCCCTCCGCCACGTGGGGGTCGGCGGCGCGCACGTCGGCGCCTAGGGACAACAGGCGCTCGGCCACCACCAGGGCCGGGGACTCGCGGGCGTCACTCGTGTTGCGCTTGTAAGCCAGGCCCAACAACAGGACGCGACTGCCGTTGACGGCCTGTCGGTTGCGGTTCAGCGCCGCGCCGATGCGGCGAACCACGTAGTCGGGCATGTGGTCGTTGACGTCGTTGGCCAGCTCCACGAAGCGGAAGGACTGACCCAGCCTGCGCCGCACCCGCCACGACAGGTAGCTCGGGGCGATGGGCAGGCAGTGGCCACCCACGCCGGGGCCGGGGGTGAAGCGCATGTAGCCGAAGGGCTTGGTGGAGGCCGCGTCGATCGCCTCCCACACGTCGATGCCGAGATCGGCGGCGAACATGGCCAACTCATTCACCAGGGCCACGTTGACGTGGCGGAACGTGTTCTCCAACAGCTTGGTCAGCTCCGCCTCCTTGCAGCCCGACACCGCCACCGTCCGCTCGACGATGCGGTCGTAGAAGCCCTGCACCGCCCCCAGCGACGTCTCGTCGACGCCGGAGACGACCTTGGGGGTGTTGGCCAGGCCCCACGCAGGGTTGCCCGGGTCGATGCGCTCGGGGCTGTAACCCAGCGAGAAGTCGCGGCCCACCACCAACCCCGAGCCCTCCTCGAGGATCGGCCCGAACAGCTCCTCGGTGGTCCCCGGATAGGTGGTGGACTCCAACACGACGGTGGACCGCGGGGACAGGTGAGGCGCCAACAAGGCTGCCGCCGCCTCGATGAACGACAGGTCGGGATTGCCCTCCCGCAGCGGCGTCGGCACCGTCACCACGGCCACGTCGAAGCCCTCGCAGTCGCCTGCACGACTCGACGGCCGGTAGCGCCCCGATTTGAGGGCGACGCCCAGCGCCTCGATGGTGATGTCCTCGACGTAGGACTCGCCGCCGGCCAGGCGCTTGATGCGGTCCTCATCGGTGTCGTAGCCGACCACGGAGAAACCGGCCTCCACGGCACGCATGGCCAGCGGAAGCCCCACGTAGCCCTGCCCCACGACGACGACCCTGTCTGTCACACGAGGAGACGCCACCCGTGCGAGTGTAGGCGCAGTGGTGCTGACGGAAATCACCATCGGCCCGGTCCGGCCCGAGGAGCACCGGCCGCTCGGCGAGCTGACGGTCCGGGTCTACCGCCAGGCGCTGGCCAGCGAGTTGCAGGACTACGCCGACGTGTTGCGAAACGTCGACGACCGCCTGGCCGCCGGCTGCGACGTGCTGGTGGCCAAGAGGGCCGAGCAGGTGGTGGGAGGGGTGACCTACGTCCCGCGGCCCGGCCCCTACGCCCAGCTCATCACCGACGACGAGGCCGAGGTGCGGATGCTGGTGGTCGACCCGGAGGCGCAGGGCCAGGGGGTGGGTGCCGCGCTGGTCCAGGCCTGTGTGGAGCTGGCCCGGGCCGCGTGAAAGCGCAACCTGGTCCTCGGGACC
>DASZDM010000032.1:0-2456 GCA_035942015.1 Acidimicrobiales bacterium
GGGTCGGTGCTGCTCGCCTCTTTCGAGCCACGTCGTGACCGGACCCCGAACCGGCCGGCGCTTCGTTCGGAAGCCAACCCGACCATGCCGAGCAGCAGGCACTTCAAGAGCCAGCCAGCTCGGGACCCGAAGACGCTACGCGCACCAGCTCCGCGTCGCCCTTCATCCTCCATCAGGCACATCGGTACTACTGGCACCACCGTCCGCAAGCTGCTCCGTGTGGTGGCCACCTCCACCGGATCAGCAATCCACGTGACGAGTCAACTGATCGCACCGGCGGCAGGCACGTCCGCCGCTGGATTGTTACCCGCGAAGAAGTGGAGGTTCACCGCGGTGGACTCTTTGGATGTTGAGGACGGCGAGAGTGATGAGCACCACCAGAGAAAGGGTTAGTAAGACAAGTCCTCCTCCCGCGAGTTCACCCGCGATGAAAACCACGGCCGTGACACACGAGGAGAGCAGCAGGGCGATTGCACTGTGCTCCCGAACGTACCGGTCACGCCAGGTAACGATCAGCGCAACTGCAGGCCCCACAACAGGAAGGACGACGGAGGAGGCGTGTGCGCAGATTGCCGCAAGACTCGGGGTCATATTGGACATGGTCCGCAAACTCTAGGTCCCGGCCGTGGCGCACCGTCCTCACCCGCGGCGCCCGCGGCCCGAGCGGGCGGCACCTCGGCGCTGCGCAGAAGGGCTCCGGCATTACAGGGCCCGCCACGACCCACAGCAGTGACCGGGTACCGAGTTCCACTTTCGTAAGCGGCCGAGAAAGCAGTTCTGGGGGACTGCTGCCGTGCAGCGCTCCGACTGCCGGCTATCTGGCGGTCGCCGCCAAGCCTTTCAGCCCAGCGGCGACCGCAGATCTGGGATTACGGAGCGCCGTGTGCCCGACGGCCGCTTCCATATCGGTTACCGGATCATCCCAGGTCGCCGCGGCTGGAGCCTGTAACGAAGGTGGCAACGACTGTCCGATCCCGGCGCCAGAACGCCCTACCGACGCCCCGTCGGACACGTCGGTGCTCTAGCACTAGCTAGCAAGGTTCACCCCGGTGGCCTGCTCGTGCTCGACGCTGGAGGATCGGTGCTCCGGGCGCTTGGTCACCGCACCGACGGCGTCTACTTCGCCACACCAAACGAGATGACGCGGCGGCCGCAGACGGCCGGGTTCGAACAGGTCCACGCCTGGCTGCAAGCAGAGCCGACTCCACTCGCACCCGGGGAGCCGCTCGAAAGCGCCACCGGAGATCCGGGAGTCGCGGGCGGCAACCGTCCAAGCTGGTCGGGCAGGCCGGACGGCTGAGGAACAGCACACCTCGGTGCGGCTCACGTTGCGGCCGTCGAAGTCCGCAACCGCCGGCTCGGTGCGATGGCGAGCTCGGCTCCGGGGGTCATTATGTACGGCCCTCCTCAGCGGGGTTCGACTCGAGAACCGTCGATCTGTTGCGCTCGCGGCAGGAAGCAGGACTGAACTGAAACGTGGGCTGTCGAGGCGTGTCACTCAGCCGGCCGGGGGGCAGCGTCGGGCACTGACTCGCCAGGGAGCTCGGACGGGAACCGTCAGCGGGTCGTCGCCGCAACCGAGGGCCGAGCCAGATGCTACGTCGCCACCGTTTCTCGATCCGATCGTCCTTCAGTCCTCGATGGCGTCGAGTCCTTGCTCTCGGAGGCGGGCGATGCTGTCGAGCATTCGTTGGAGGACCTGAGGTGCATGGCCGTCCCAGGTCTCGACTTCCCTGACGATGCGCATCGGGTGGCGGGTTCGGTACGACTGGGTGACGTTGCCGGGGAATCTCTTGTTCGTGACGTTGGGATCGTCTTCGAAAGGGCCCGTTGGCTCGACGACGTAGATGTGTCCCTTTCTGTCGTCACTGGTGAGAGCAACGGCGAGCTCGGCTCCCCAGATGGCTGGTTCGAGCAGCGCAGAGAAGTAGACGTGGTTGGAGACGCGTCCGTCGTGAAAGTTGGAGCCGTGCCCGGGGACGAGCTCGTCGCCGGGGTCGAAGGCGATCTTGGTCCCGTGGAAGAAGGGACCCTCGACGTGATCGCAGCTTTGGAACGTCACCGGGGCATGTTCCATGCCCCTTGACGCTTCGATCGCCTCGGCGATCGTCATCGTCCGTCGGGCGCGCTCCTGGTCCTCCAAGGCGATCCTCCAACCTTCTCGAACCATACGTGCGGTCGTCGTAAATCCCACAGCTCCAGCTTGCGGCCGCGACCTGAACGACGCTCATGCCTGCGCTCACGCCGTGCCCCGTACCCGATGGCGCAGGGACACCACGCCGGTGCCCTCGAAGCGGCGCACCTCGACCAGCTCAAGGTCGAGCCGAACACCACCCGGAAGCGCCGGTTTGCCCCCGCCCACCGCGACCGGCACCACCACGAGGTGAATCTCGTCCACCAGGCCCGCCCGGAACGCGTGGGCGGTGAGCGTGGCGTTGCCGATCAGGAGATCGGTG
>DASZDM010000033.1:0-2061 GCA_035942015.1 Acidimicrobiales bacterium
CTAGTGCCGCAGCAGCGAACCTTGGCCTTGTCGTAGATCCACCACTTGGTGGTCGCGATCGCACACGCTGATCCCCTCAGATCGGGGTCGAGGTCAGGAGGTGGCGGTGGCCAGGGAGAGGCTCCGAGTTCGGGAGCTGTCGAGTGAGGAGGGCAACCGGTTGCTGCGGATCGTTCGCCGTAGCTCGGGCTCAGTCGTGACCTGGAGGCGGGCGCAGATGGTGCTGCTGTCCGCCCAGGGAATGGACGTCGAGCAGATCGCCAAGGTGGCCTTCACCAGCCCCGACCGCGTGCGGGACGTGATCAACAACTACAACGAGGACGGCTTCGAGTCGCTGTACCCGAAGTACGCGGGCGGCCGGCCGCCGACCTTCACGTTGCCCCAACGCCAACAGGTCAAGAAGATCGCCCTGTCCCGGCCGATCGACCACGGCCTGCCGTTCTCGACGTGGAGCCTGACCAAGCTGGCCGAGTTCCTGGTGGCTGAGGGGGTGGTCGACGACATCAGCCACGAGGGCCTGCGGGACCTGCTCCGCAAGGAAGGCGTCTCGTTTCAAGTGATCAAGACGTTCAAGCAGTCCAACGACCCGGACTTCGAAGCCAAGAAGAACCGGGTCCTGGAGCTGTACGACATCGCCGACGGGAAGACCGAGCCAGCCCCGGGAGATCCGACGGTGGTGCTGTGCATGGACGAGTTCGGCCCCCTCAACCTGATGCCCCGGCCCGGCAAGCAGTGGGCGCCGGTGGTGGCGAGGAAGGACAAGGGTTCGACCGACTCACCCCGACGACGCCGCCGGCGCGCCACCTACCGCCGCACCCAGGGGGTGCGCCACCTGATGGCGGCCCTCGACCTGCGAACCGACAAGATGTACGGCCACGTCAAGCTGAACAAGAACCGCACGACCTTCCTGGCCTTCTGCCGCTACCTGCGCTCGCTGTACCCGCCCGAGGTCCGGATCGCCATCGTGCTGGACAACTTCAGCCCCCACCTGTCGACGAAGAAGGACCAGCGTGTCGGCGAGTGGGCGGCGGCCAACAACGTCGAGCTCGCCTATGTGCCGACCAACGCCTCGTGGCTGAACCGCATCGAGTGCCAGTTCACCGCGCTGCGCTACTTCGCCCTCGACGGTACCGACCACCGCTCCCACGACGAGCAGAACTCGATGATCCGCCGCTACATCGCCTGGCGCAACCGGCACGCCGACAACGAGGAACTTCGTGCTATTTCAATCCGCGCAAACGTTGCCTGACGCGGCACTAGCAGCCGGTCCCCGATATTCGGCGCGTCGTCGACGAGCCCGAGCGCCTGCGCCCAGGCCGCGTTGACGACGAACAGGCCCACCCCAAGCGAGATCGTAAGTCCTGCGGCACGAAGGAGCCGGGGTCGCCGTAATCCGAAGTCCGCGGCGCGGGGCTTGCCATGGGCAGCGGCGAAGAGCACTGCCAGTCCGACGCAGAGCAGATTCTGCAGTATCAGCCCGACTATGACGCCCGCCCTGGATCGCCGCCGGCCCGGACCAGCGCGCGGCCGGCGAGGACCGCTGCCAAGGTGGCGGCCATGGCGAGCCATACCGTCCACGGCCTCCATCGGGCCGCGCCATCTAGCCGAACCCATGCGCTGGCGGCGTCTTCGGCCTCGATCGTTCGCGACCGACCTCACGGCGAACGTATGGCAATGGCACGCCTCCGCCGCATCACCAAAGAGTACGCACGGCCATGGGGTCGACCCTTTGGCCGGCAGCATGGATGGTCACCGGCCTTCCCGGTCACACAATCGAACATGCCTCGCAGATCCGCCAGTTCATCACCGCCGCAGGCGTGGTGCCCGGGCCTGAGGGAGTTCCGCTGGGTCACCACTGATCTCCACGTCCCGGCTCGTTTGCAACCTCCCCTGAGGTCACCGTGCCAGCGTTGACGGCACCCCCCTTACCTTGTTCGTAGGCCCTGAGCGACCATGCTGAGGGTTTGGGAAGTCCGACGGTGCCGGCATGGCTCACTACCCCCTGTCGCTTCGACGGCCTGGGGGGTGTTGCCACCGGCACGGTCGGGTGCGTGAACCTCT
>DASZDM010000034.1:0-7498 GCA_035942015.1 Acidimicrobiales bacterium
CCTCGACGTCGGAGCCTTCGACACCGCACCGGCCGGGTACGAGAAGTTGGTCGACTGGGCCTGTTCGTTCGGTCAGCTCGAGCTGGCCGGCGTGGAGGGCACCGGCAGCTACGGCGCCGGCCTGACCCGACACCTCCATGCCCACGGCATCGCCGTCGTCGAGGTCGACCGACCCAACCGGCAACGCCGCCGGCTGCGCGGGAAGTCCGACCCTCAGGATGCGATCTCGGCTGCCCGAGCGGCCCAGGGTGGCGATGCCAAGAGCGTGGCCAAGACCCGTGACGGCAGCGTTGAATCGTTGCGGGTGCTGCGAGTTGCCCGGTGTTCGGCTCGCAAGGCCAAGGCCCAGGCGCTCAACCAGATGCGCACCCTGGTCTCCACGGCGCCCGACGAGATCCGCTCGGAGCTGCGTCGCACCACCGGCAAGCAGCTCGTCGCCCGCTGCTCGAAGTTTCGCCGCACCGGGCGCACCGACCCGACCTCGGTCACCAAGATCACGCTGCGCAGCCTCGCCCGGCGCATCAACGACCTCGCCGACGAGATCGCCGAGCTCGACGCCCTGATCGAGCCGCTCGCGAACGAGACCGCGCCCGCCTTGGTCGAGCTCACCGGCGTCGGGCCCGAGATCGCGTCCGCGCTGCTCGTGGCCGCCGGCGACAACCCCGAACGGCTTCGCAACGAGGCCACGTTCGCTCACCTCTGCGGCGTCGCACCGATCGACGCCAGCTCCGGCAAGCAAGAACGACACCGTCTCAACCGCGGCGGCGACCGGCAGGCCAACTCGGCGCTGTGGCGCATCGTGCTCACCCGCCTGGTCTACCACCCACGCACCCGCGACTACCTCGAGCGACGTACCAACGAAGGCCTCTCCAAGAAGGAAGCCATCCGATGCTTGAAGCGCTATGTCGCCCGTGAGGTCTTCAATCAACTACCCCGGGAACGCCTCGCTTGACATCCCTAGGAGCATCATTCGCAGCGGCTCGTCCCCAGCCGCCGGCAAGCCGCCTCCTGCGGCGAGCGCTCTCGAATGAGGCCACGACGGGGGGCCGAGGGGCTATCGGCCGAGAACCTGACGTCGCTGATGAGCAGGTAGTTGGCGGTAGCCGCCAAGCGGCAGCAAGAGAAGTAGCCCTGCGGTCAGGTTCCCCGCCAAGAGAATCACCACAACGCCGGCCATCAGAAACAATACAAGGGCCGCTCTTACAAGCCAGACCTCGCCCGGCGACATGAGGCTGTTTCGATCTCGAGAGCCGGGCGGCGTCTGCCGCCAGTCCCGCCACCATGAGTTCTCGTTGCGGGCCACGGTGGGCTGCTACCCGACTCGACAAGCAGACACGCATCGCACTCGCTTCGCATGGGACAGCGAGCTGGAGGCCAATTGGCTCTTCCTGGTAGCCGGTCGACGCGAAGTTCACCGAGACTCTCAATCCTGCGTCCGGGTCAGTTGAGCCATGCCACCATGGGGCTGCGTGCGTGACCTAATCGAACCTTGGCGGCGATCTGCGGGAAACCACGGTTACTCGGGGCACTTCGCCACCGCTGTCGCCATCTCCGGGTTCGCCGTCGTCCTCGCCATCGCCGTCGCTTGCGTCGTGCTCGGCACGGTCCTGCTTGGCAGCGTCTACGAGGACGAGTATCCGTGGTCTTGGCGCCTACCCGCAGCTGTTGCGGCATTCGCCTCCGGCGTCGGCGCCGCCGTGCTCGTCGTCAGGGGGCCCCGAGGCCGTCGACGTCAGTGGCACAGGACAGGCGTACGTTTACGCCGCCGGGTGTCTCGGCGCGCTCCTACCCCTGATCGGCTTCATGATCGCCCACGAGCCTGGAGGCCTCTGGGCACTGGTCCTTTGGCTCGTCCTCCTCGCCATCGCCCTCGTCGGGACAAAAAGTGGGCGAAGGGTCAAGGCCAGGCAGCGACCTCTCGACCACTCTGCGCCCGCCGATCCGTGGAGCCAGAGGAAGCTGGTGCTCTCCTTGGTGGCGATCGTCGGGCTCGGCCTCGTGATGATCGGCTTCGCCGGATGGCAGCTTGCCCAAGATGCTCTACTGAACGCCGTCGTCATTGCGTCGTTCGCCGTGTTAACCATCGGCGTCGGAATATTGGCGTACTTCCGAAGGCAGCGCTGAACGCGCACCGGTGCCGCCGGTCGCCGCCGCCGCCCGGCTGGCGGTTCGCGGCGAGTTGCAGAGGTGACGACGTCAACCTGCGAGACCTCGCTGCGGGTCTTCTACCACCAGTACGGCGACGCAGGCGGCGGCGAGGGCCGCGGAGAGCGACAGGATCAGGTAGCAAACCCAGCTGATGGGGAGCACCAGTAGCTCGACGAGCCCATCAAAGCGATCTGCCAAGGCGAACGACCACGTGATGCCTTGGAAGACGGTGAACCCTCCGATCGCCGTAATGATGCCGGCCGGCAAGAGTCGCTGGTAAAGCGACCGCACATACTCGAGGAAGCCTCCGGGCAGCGAGTCTCTGGCGAGGATGGCGCTGAACGGCACAGGGGCCAGCAAAGGGACAACCGCGATCGCCGGCAAGACCATGACCACCGACGCGGCGGCGGCCAGAAACAGCAACGGGCCCCACCACCACGCACGTAGCGCCGGGCCTAGAGACCGCCGGAGGACCGTGAACGTCGAACTGGTCCTGCCACGTCGGGCTTCGAGGAACATGACGCAGAACGCGCCGTACACCACGTATCCGACGAGCACGACCGAGATTGCGAGTGCAAGCAACGACAGCACAGCGAACCGGTCAGCCGCATCGTTTGGCGCGGGCTCGTTCCAGAAGCTGTAGGAGAACCCGGCGCTGTTGGCCAGCACCATCAGGAAGTACATGATCAGGACGACGGTCAGACCCAAGTGCGTCAGGGCAAGCCACTGCCACCGACGCGCCGAAAGCAGCGCCCACCCCAGGCGGAGAAGACCCGGCGACGATTCAGGAGGGACCCCGGCCATGGTTAGAAGACGTGACCTGGACCGACGGTCAACAGCTCCACGCCAAGAGTTCGTAACCGTCGGCCCAGTAATGCACGGCGACTCCACTCCCGTTCTGCGCCCTCCGGGCTGAGGTGAGGAACCAGTACGCGCCTGCGCGCGGCAAGTCCCATCTGAAAGAACACCTGGCCAGCAAGTCCATGCAGTACGGAGTCGGTCGGACGCGCGAGGAGAGTCCCCGTCACTTGATCACGCGCCTTCCACAGCCGGCCTTCGGCCAGGCCGCTCCTCACGCGGTCGAGAGCACTCGTAGGCACAGTGCAATAATGACGGAAGAAGTGCCCGCAGTGAACTCAATCTGCCGACGACAGGCTACGGATCCGGGCTCGCTCCCCACGTAGCACCGACGTGCCGGTCGCTAAGGCCTTCAGCGAGGGGCGGCCGGCGGCTCCCCCTCCGAGGCCGAGCAGCACCGAAGGTTTCTTAGCGCTGGCCTCGGACGCCGGGGACCCGGCAGTAGGAGCGCCAAGGTACCCTGGACCGCTCTCTCAGGAGCCACTGGCTCCGCATGCACTTGAGCGACCGCCCGCAGGCGGTCGGCGGTCGGCTATGCATTCGCGCTCGCCCGACACGCCCATGAGCCGGCACTTAGCGCCCGCGCTGAGTCCGGGGTTAGGAGAGCGGACAGAGTGAGGCAGATGTCGATGTGATGAGCGCGCTGCCGCGCTGCGCGTCATGGGCCGACGACACGACCCGAAGGGCCAACCGGCTCCGCCTGGGGTTGGCCAATCGAGGGTACTACCTGCGGCGTGGCTGAGCCGTCGTCTTCGGGGAATTGGTTTAGTCGACTGTCGGCGCCGTGGAAGGTCGTGGTTGCGGGGGTCGCCATTTCCGCTGCCCTCATTATCCGACTAACCGACCTAGTGGACTCACTTCCGATTCAGGTCGTGGCGCTCGCTGTGACGCTCCTTGGAGTCTCCGGCCTGGTCCTGGCGTCAAACTCGAGGTGGAGCCGCGAGGGCAAGGCGGCGCAGCCTGTGAACCTCGTCAGCCTCGCTATGCGCCCTCTGCCGTTGGCAGTTTGGCGACTGCTCATGGCGTTGCTTTCTCTCGGGATTGTCATCCTTGGGGTGGGCGGCCTTATGGGCTGGTGGGATTGAGGTGCCGCGTCCGTCCACCCTTCCAACGACGGCCAGCGACTCTTCCGCGCCGCACCGAGCTGCCGATCGTGCGGGCCCTCGAGCGGTGGCGGCCGACGGCTCGGCGTGGACGGTGAGGAGTACCGAACGTGTCTTCGCGCTGACCGAGCAGGCGCCCGAGGCGGCATTACTCAGCGGTGCCACACGTCCGGTTGCCGACGTTATCCGCGCAGTGGCCGTGTCACCACGGTCCAGGGTGTGTCAGGCAACCCCCGCCGCCGGAACGGGGTGGGACGGGATGCCCATCAGGCGTCGCGCCTGACGACCAAGGAGAGAAGCCAAATGACGACGGCGATCGCGAGGATGGCTACGTAGACGGCAACCGGCGCACCGGCGGCTCGAGCGAACCCAGCCCCAATGGCAAGGCTCGCTACGACGAGCCCTAGGAGCCGACGACTGAGAGGGACTGACGTCCACCGTTCCGGCTCGTCACCCAAGCCACCTCGCCGCCACTCGATGAAGAATCGACCAAGGCCGCCAACTATCCCGATTAACACGCCAAATCCGACCATCACCAGCGCGGGGGTCGATCTCTCGGTGGCTATGTAGACCTGGACGGCGCCGAGGAGGCCCAGCCCGATGCCGAAGAGAAGCCAGTTCCGAAGAATCGTTCGTGTCACCATGACTGGACCTCCTCTCGCGGAATGACAGCTGGAGAGCGTAAGCGCCGTCTCAGGGCGGAGTGGAAGCAGCAACCGTCCCGTCAATGGCTCGATTCAGGGGCAACGGTGGCGAAGCAGGCGGCGATCGACGAAGAGGATCACGAAACATGACTAGCAACTTCGACAAGAACTCAAGTCGGCCGCCTTGCGCCCTGACTTGGACCGCTGAGGAAAGACGGCCCCCGGAGAGACCGAGGCGTCTCAGAGGCCCGGTATTTCGATGAAGTGGGGGAGGAGGACCCAGGCCACAAGGCACAGCACAACGAGAACCCCGACGATGATGAGGACCCACTTCAACACTCGCATCTATGGCTGCTATTCGATTTTGTCAGGGGGACGGGGCGAGAGGCCAAACCTCGACTCCGAAGTCGAAGAACTCCCACACGAGGATCTCCTCTGTACGTCGCAGGCTTGATTCTTCTTGCCCTCGCTCGACGTAACGCCGGCTCATGGCGCAGTCGGGCGTGAGCGATAGTGCCGGTCGGCGTGGGGCGGACCGCCGGAGCGGGTGGCGGCGTCGGCGGCACCGAGCAGCCTTAGGTCATTTCCGTCCTTCGTAGGTATAGAGCCACGCCGCGAGCGCGACCGTTGTGATAATCCAAGTGATCAGGCCTAATAGTACGGCGGCCCCCCCGCCGATGTTAGCCCCGATGTTGCAACCGGACGCATCCACCTGCTCTTGGGTGTAGCCCATAGGACACTCTGGCGGGAACAGGAAGAGGAGCGGACCACCAATGAATACCAATCCTGCGGCGAGCGATCCAGCAAAGAATGCTAAGAGCCGCCCATTCCGCGAATCTAAGTCCATGGCACCCCTTTCATCCGCAGTTCGAACCTTGCCTTCGCAGCTTAGGGCGTCTAGTGCCCGAGTTACTGACGCCACCGCACGCAAATGGCGAATTTGTTCGCCCCCTTGACCTCACGTTCTCCCTTCTATTCCCGAGGCCGCCACTATCCTTCCTGGCCCGGGCATAGACGGAGACGGAGACGGAGACAGCGAAGGCCGCTCCTACGTGCCGCTCGCGCGGACCTCAAGGGGGCGGCCGCCAACGGCGCAGCATCGAGGGCGAGGGGCGCCGAACGCTTCTCGCGCCGGCCTCGACCGCCGACGAACCGGCTACTTGTCCCAAAAGTAGTACGCGCCACCTGCGATCAAAAGAAATGGTGTGACAACCAGCACCGGTATCAGCACCATGCCCCCCATGGGGCCGAAATCACGCAGCGTCACATATGAATAGGCACAGATGAGTGGTCCGAGCCCGATCATGGTTGCGATAAGTAGCCGCCGCATGTTTCACCTTTCGCCCTTGGTCGACCGGCGCCTACCAAAGCGAACTGTGTTGTAGACGCCTACGACGACGAAAAGCGTGACTCCAAAAAACAATGCGAACAGGGCTACTGACCTACGGTCCGCGGAATGGGACAAGGCCGGCAGGAGCATGATCAGTGATGACGCTAGGCCCACGAGGGCGCCGGCCAGCCAAGGGCGGCGTCCTGCCCAATCCCACGGCGGCGAGGAACGTGTTCGTGAGCGCGGTCCGATGACGGAGATCATGTCCCGTCGCTGAGGTCGTAGCCAGAGTCACCCGGGCAGTCCCGACGTGCCGCTCCCGCCGGCCTCGGGCGACGACGGCGGCCAGGCTCGGCGTCGGGGCCCAGAAGCACTGATCGATTCTTCTGGCTGACCCCGGCCGTCGCCGAGCCACCTCTACGGCATCTTCGATTAGCACTACGTGGGGGGTTGGGCCGGAGACGCTCGGTGCTTCGCTCGAGAAGTCATGTTGATGTTCTGACTCAAGGCGTTCTGGCAGAGGGGATTACAGCGTCCGGTCGGAATCTCCGCTCGAACCGAGCCCGGCGAGCGCCTCTTCGATGAGCTCGTTGGAGCGCTCACGCTCGTCGTCGAACACGCCGGCGTAGACGCGCAGGAGGACGTCGACGGAGTGGCCGAGCCGGCGAGCGACCTCGGCGGCAGGCACGGCCGCGCGCAGCATCATCGTGGCTGCCGAGTGACGAAGGTCGTACACGGTGGTAGCCGCCAGGGGATGGTCAGCGGGCCACAGGCGGCTGCGGGCACGGACCCAGACCGGGCCGTAGTTGGTCGTCGTCATCGGTCGTCCGGCAGCGTTGGAGAACACCCGGCCATCGACGGGCTCCCAGCGGTCCAGGTGCCAGCGCAGGCGATCGACCAGGTGGGGAGCGAGGGGGACGTCTCGTACTGAGTCGATGGGGCGCTGCTTGAGCCCCTTGGCTTCCACGACGGTCCCCTCGGCGGTGTAGCGAACCCCGGGTGACGTGACCGCACCGCGGAGGGGGGCCATCCCCCAACCATGCCGGGGAAGGCGCAGATCCTGAGAGCGCAGGCCCATGGCTTCGGACGGCCGCATGCCGGCCACGCCGACGGTGGCGAACAGGGCGGCGAAGCGGGCTCCGCTGGTGCGAAGCGACGCCACGTGCTCGACGATGTCCTCGACATCGCGCGGGGACGGGACGGTGCCGATGTCCACGGTGATGCTGCGGGATGGCGTCCGCCACTCGATGCGTTCCATCGGGTTGGTGGCGAGCAGGCCTCGGCGGACCGCCGATCGCAGCACCGCTCCGAGCGTGTTGCGCCGGCGCCTCGCCACCTCAGCTGACATCGGGTGGCCGTCAGCCTTCGTCGTGATCCGGTGCAGCACCCGTTCGAGGAGCTGGACGTCGATGTCG
>DASZDM010000035.1:0-3386 GCA_035942015.1 Acidimicrobiales bacterium
CGCCGGCGAACCTGGCCGAGCTGATCTCGTCCATCGCCACCGTGGGGGTGCTGCAGCCCATCCTGGTCGAGGAGCTCCCCGGTGGGCAGCGCCGGGTGGTGGCGGGCGAGCGGCGGTTGCGGGCGACGCGCTGGGGAGCGGTGCACCACCCCGACAACCCGCACTTCGCTGCCATACCGGCGGTGGTCTGTCCCGGGCCTCTCGGGGAGGCGGAACGCCGGGTGTGGCAGCTGGTGGAGAACCTCGCCCGAGAGGATCTCCAGCCCGGGGAGCTGGCGGCCGCCCTGCTCTACGAGCGCTGCGCCGTGCTGGTGTCGAAGCTCCTGGACGCCGGGGTGGCGGTGCCGGCGGAGGTCCACCTCGACGACCCCGTGCTGCGCTGGGAGGCGCTGGAACGGCTCCGGGTGCGCTCTGGCTGCCATCAGCTGGGTGCTCCGTGGGAGGAGGTGCTGCGCCGCCTGGGCATCCAGATGCGCGCGGAACGGGCCAAGGACCTGGTACGGGCGTTCAAGGCGCTGCCGGTGGAACTGTCGGCCGACATGGACGCCCACAAGGTGGCGCTCGCCACCCGGATGAGCTTCCTCCGCCTCGATCGCGGCTGTCAGGCGGCCGCCGACGAGCTTTGGGTCGCGGTCAAGTCCCGGGGCCGCCCGGAGCTGTTGAGCGCAGCGGTGGCCGAACGCCTCGATCATCCTGATCTCGACGGCGACCAGGCGGCCGAGCGGGCCGAGGAACTGCACGTCGCCGCCAACGAGGCCCGCCGGGCGGCGCTGAGCCCCACTGCTGACGAGGACGTCCCCGACCACGGCCCGCTCGAGGTCGGCCACGCCCTCGAGGCGCTGCGCGGCCTGCTCGCCGACCTGCGCTCAGGGAGACAGCCGGCTCCGTACGATGCTGGGTCCCTTCGCCTTTTCGCCGAGGAGCTGCTGGCCTTGGTGCAGCCACTGCCTCCACCGTGTCCCCGGCGTTGGGGGTCTCGATAAACGCCGGTTCTTGCGGGGACATGATGCCCGCACTCGATGTATGCCGCGGTACTCACGGCGGCGAAGTGACGTCACTCGGTGCGCCAACGGCCCCGTCTTCGTAGATGTGGAAGAGGGGGAAGTCCACCAGATGTGGGGCCTCCACCCATGGTCCATCCCCCGGCTCAGCGACGACGGCACCGTGCAGGCAGACCCCAACCCGACCGTGTGGGAAGGCAGATGGCACCTCCTCCAGCAGGCCGGTAAGGGCACGCTCCTGTTCGTCGTGAATCGTCACCTCGTGCGTCCGCGCCTTCCGAGCGAGGAACTGGTCAGGCAGGTACTCGAACCACGTCGCTTCGCCCGTCGGCTCACGGACGATCAAAGCACCGGAGTTGGACGGGGCGGACGTTGGCCAGAGCTCGCCATCTACAAGCATCCCGGCGTGGCGAAAGCCCTTCAAAGCCTTCCCATGGAGGTGTTTCTCCGGGAGCGACATCTTGGCCTGAGCCAACCCGGCCATTGGCAGGTGATCGAGCCAGCGTGTAGCGAGCTCGGAGTCTGCCTCTACATCAAGGGCGTCGAGCTCGTGCTCGAAGAGGGTCCGGGCTGCCCGTGTCGCGGGGCGGCCCCGGCCGGATGCGGCATCAAACAGAAGGTCGAGGAAGTCGTTGGAGGGCCTGAAGAAATATGGCTTGGACCGCACGAGCGGGAGCGGTGTGGGCGCTGCCAGTTGCGTCGATGACCAAACGGGTGGCGACCCCGAGTTCTCCAACGACTTGACGCGCTGCCTGCCGCCACGTCGGCGCTCGCGCCGCTATTTCGGGTCCTAGTGCCGCAGCTCGCTCTAGCGTCAAGCGCCCCGTCGTCGGCTGCGGCGGAAGGTAGGCCATGGCTGGCGTGAACGCTCAAGCCGAGCGCTGGCGGAATCCAGGCGATACGTCGTCCGAGTGGACGATGAAGGTGGTCTCACTGGAAAGCAGCTCTGTCCACAGTTGCCCTTGCACGTCGTATCGAGGAAGGACCACAACAGGGAGGGCTCCACAGACGTCACGGAACCCGGTCTCTTCCTCCGCCGGCGATTCCAGCCACTCGGTGACGTCAGCCCACCTCTGGATGTCCAATAGGGAGTGGTCCCTCGACGCGAGCTGCCAGGCCAGCGGCGGGAAGTGCACCTGCGCCGTGGTCATGACCCCTAGCGGTTTCCCATCCAACCGACGCCCGAACAGCTCGAAGCCGGCGATGGGGCCGGTCACCCTGGCCCGGACTCCGCCAGCGATGGCCAGTCGTAGCGCCAAGTCGCTCGGCAGCGTCACAGAGGGACTCTTGGCAAGGAGGGCTGCAGCAGCATCCGGCGCCAGGTCTCGGAGGTTGGCATCCAAGCCGAACATGGGGATGAGGACTGACCTCGCCACTGCGCCCGGCCGGATTCTTGCTGTCGTCGGCTCGCGAGGCCCAGATGGCAAGGCGAGAGGCGTCGTCAGCCAGGGAAGAGCGATGTCGACGAGGTCCACGTACGCACTGTCGTAAAGGTTCTGCAGCTGGTTACAAGTCGCACAAAGACCGTAGAAATGGATGCCGCCGATTCGTGGCGGCGAGTCCGTTGCTGTCTGCCTGCCGTCGCGGGAGACGGTCACCATGGTGCGCCGACTAACGAGGCCGGTGTTGCCCGCAGCCTGGGGCGGCACGTGTGTTTTCGTCAGAGGCCCGACCGTCCCACAAAGGCCGCAAGGAGCACGTTGTCTGCGGCGCCGGTCCACGCCGGCGGGCCTCACGCCCGGTGGTGTCCTTGAACCCTTGGCGTTGCCTCTCCGATTGCGGGCCACTCGACGACTGTACCGACCTGGCTGGCTGTGGAGCCGCAAGCGCCGCGCTCATCGAGCGTGAGACGTCCGGGTACCGGGCCGTCCGGCGGGCGTCGGCCGTAGGTCCTCTCCTGATCCTGCCGTTCCGACCGGTTCGGCTATCGGATGCCACTGGTCATGGCGCCGCGTTTCGCCGCCGAGGGCTCTCGCTGGGTGTAGATAGCCTCTTGACGGACCGTGATAGCGGCTCTACAGTGGCCTAAACGGTTGACGCTGTTAGGGGTTAGGGGATACGCTCGGATGGACCTGAACAAGATCAGGAAGGCGGCCAGGGACCAAGGCTGGAAGGTCGCTCCCACGAGGAAGGGGCACATGGCGTTCACGAGCCCCGACGGGCAGACGTACATCGCCTCGGGCACGCCAGGCGACGTGCGCTCGCTCCGCAACACGGTGGCGGCGCTTGTCCGCATGGGGCTCCAGTGGCCGCCGCCGACCAAGAAGCAGCTGCGCTCCCGACGCCGTAGGGGAGAGGAGACGAAGTGAGAGACTGGAGTGTCAACGTCGAGGCGTCCGACTCGGGTGACCACCGGGTGGACCAGGATGCTGCCGAGGCGCTCGT
>DASZDM010000036.1:0-11379 GCA_035942015.1 Acidimicrobiales bacterium
GGTCGGGATGGGATTGAGCTTCCCGGCTCGGGTCCAGCGGGTGACGGTTTTCGGATCGACGTGAAAGCGCCTGACCACCTGCGACGGCATGAGCAGTTCGTCGGATTGGTCGCCAGGCGGCTTTTCACCCGCCATGGCATGTGCCTCCGTTCTGGTGCAGGTAGGACGGACACGGCCCGTCACCCGGTCGATGGCGAACGTAGCGCAGCCGGCGCATCCGGCGAGCACCTCCCCGGTGTCGAGCAAGCGCCCGCCGGCATGGCCGCCTACGGGGTCACCGGGCCCTCTCCCCGGCCACCAGGTGGTCGTGCAGCTGGCGCACCCTGGGGCCCGCCCGGTCTAGGTGACGCTCGGTCAGGGGGCCACGTGCGTGCGGACCGAGTATCCCTCCACCGCCGAAGGCGCATCAGGCAGCCGGACTGGACCAGCCGCAGCAGGGCTTTGGAGAGCTTGCTGTTGCGGCCGGTGCCGCTGCCGAGGCTGTGGCTGATGGCTTCCAGGTCGACCGGCATAGGGTCGTCGGCTCCCCCAGGATCCGGAGTAGTCCATCCGCCCCTCGGAATCGTCGGCGCTCTAGCACTAGCTAGCAAGGTTCACCCCGGTGGCCTGCTCGTGCTCGAGGGCTCGATGAGGTCGGTCGGGTCTGCCACCCCGGCGCGGTGGGCTCGGCTCGCCGCCTTCGGCTGTGTGCGCACGAGTGGAGCGAGCGTGACGACGACGCCCTGCCTGACATCCGCCCCGCCTTCCTCGCCGGCGAGGCACCCGAGGACCTCCGGGAGGCCTTGGCCCGACAGCTGGTGGATGAACTTGCCCCAGGCGGCCAGTTGACCCTCACCTGGTTGCCAACGCCGGCTCATCGAGCTGAGCCAAGGAGAAGCGCAGGCGCTGAGTGGCCGGACCCTGCGATCGGGCCAGAAACAGGTGGCGGCCCCCCGCCTGAGACCGCTGCGACGCGGTGTCTTACGCCGAACGGGCGGCACACGCCTCGACCATTCGGGATGCAGGTGAGCACGACGCCGGCGACGCAACCCGTCCGACGATGGTGGGACCCGAGGCGCGGCCCCCGGTCCTCGGATGCGGTCCGCCACGTTCCACTGGCACACTTTTCCCCATGGCGGCGCTCGTGCTCGACGGGGTGGCCAAGCGCTTTCCCGATGGCACTGTCGCCGTGCACGCCCTCGACCTGGCCATCGACGACGGCGAGCTCATGGTGCTGGTGGGGCCGTCGGGCTGCGGCAAGTCGACGGTGCTGCGTATGGTGGCCGGACTCGAGTCGCCCACCGAGGGCACCATCACCATCGGCGGACGGGTGGCCAACGACCTCTCGCCCGGCGACCGCGACGTCGCCATGGTCTTTCAGGACTACGCCCTCTATCCGCACATGACCGTCCACGCCAACATCGCCTTCGCCCTGAAGGCACAGGGGTTGCCACGTCGCGACATCGACGCCCGGGTGAGGGAGGTGGCCCGGCTGCTCGGCATCGAGTCCCTGCTGCGCCGCCGGCCGCGGGCGTTGTCGGGCGGCGAGCGCCAGCGAGTGGCCATGGGGCGGGCCATCGTCCGGCGGCCGGCGGCGTTCCTCATGGACGAGCCGTTGTCGAACCTCGACGCCAAGCTGCGGGCCGGCCTGCGGACCGAGATCCGCCGTCTCCACCGAGAGCTGGCCACGACGTTCCTCTACGTCACCCACGACCAGGTCGAGGCGATGACCTTGGGAGATCGCGTGGCGGTGCTGCGCCAGGGCCGCCTCCAGCAGGTGGCGGCGCCGCAGGAGGTCTACGCCGAACCGGCGAGCGTGTTCGTGGCCGCCTTCATGGGCAGCCCGGCCATGAACCTCCTGCGCGCCCCACTTGATTCCGTCGACGGGCGCCGGGTGGCCCGGGCCGGGCCGTGGGAGGTGCCGCTCGCCCGCTCGCTTGCCCTCGACCACGACGAGGTGGTCGTCGGGTTCCGGCCCGAGCATCTGGAGCCGGCACCGGGACCGCCGGCTGGAGATGGCGCCTCCGTGGCCGAGGTGGAGGTCGAGGTGGTGGAGCCGCTCGGGAGCGTGGCCCTGGTGCACTTCCACGTCGATGCGGACCCGGTGACGGTCCTCGACGACCGTGCCAGCGACGGGACGCTGCTGCCTTCGGCCAGGCCGAGGCGGGTGCCGGTGGTGGCGTCGATCGACGGGCGGCTGGGCCCTGCCGCGGCGATGGCCGGTGCCCGGCTCCGACTTCGCATGGACCCCGCTGCCGTCCACCTCTTCCACCCGGTCACCGGTACGGTCCTGTAGCTCCTCAGCGGCGCCCGGTGAGGACCACGCCCTCGGTGAAGGCCCGCTGGGCGAGGAAGAACACGACCACGCAGGGCAGGAGGGCCAGCGCCGACGCCGCCATCAGGTGGGCCCACTGAGTGCTGTAGATGTCCTGGAAGAACGCCAGCCCGAGCGGGAGCGTGTAGTCGTCCTGGTCGGTCAGGTACAGCAGCGGTCCCACGAAGTCGTTCCAGACCCCGACGAACTGGAAGGCAGCCACCACCGAGATGGCCGGCCACGACTGGGGGACGATCACCCGCAGCAGGATGGATGCGAAGCCGTGACCGTCCACCCGGGCGGCCTCCTCTTGCTCTCGGGGGATGGTGAGGAAGTACTGGCGCAGGAGGAAGATATTGAACGCCCCGCCACCGAGCCACGCGGGGACGATTAGCGGCAGGTACGTGCCCACCCACCCGATGGAGTTGAACAGCAGGAACGACGGCACCAGCGTCACCTCACCGGGGAGCATGATCCCGGCCACCACGAGGAAGAACAGCCACCGCAGGCCCGGCGCTCGCATGCGGGCGAAGGCGTACGCCACCGCCACTGACGACACCACCGTTCCGACCACCACCGGGACAGCCACGATCATCGAGTTGGCGAAGTACCGCCAGAAGGGGATCAGGCTGACCGCTTCCGCGTAGTTCTCCGGGCGGGGGTCGGACGGCAACCACTGCACCGGCGTGCGGAACACCTGTGACTCCGGCTTGAACGACGTCGACACCATCCAGGCCAGGGGCACGAGGACGACAACGGCGCCGGCCACCGCCACCAGGGCGGCCGCCCGGCGCGACCAAGGGCTGGTCGCCCGAGGTCCGAGCACCCCGGCTGGTGTTTCGAGCGGCAAGCGGCTCACCGGGTACGCCCGGCCTCGTAGTAGACCCAGCGGCTGCTGGAGGCGAAGGTGACGGCGGTGAGGGCGAACAAGAGCATGAACAGCAGCCACGCCAGGGCCGAGGCGTAGCCCACCCGGAAGTAGCTGAAGGCGTTGCGGTAGAGGTAGAGCACGTAGAACAGGCTCGAGGTACCCGGACCACCTTGGGAGATGATGAAGCCCTGGGTGAAGATCTGGAAGTTGCCGATGACCCCGAGCACCAGGTTGAGGAAGATGGCCGGGGTGACCAGGGGCACGGTGATGCGTCGAAACCGCATCAGCGGGCCGGCACCGTCCACCGCTGCTGATTCGTAGAGGTTGGTGGGGATCTGCTGGAGGATGGCCAGGTAGATGAACGCGCTACGGCCGACACCCCACAGGCTCATGAGCACGAACGACGGGATGACCCAGGTCGAGGAGTACACCCAGCCGATGGAGGGCAGGTCGAACAGGCCCAGGATCTCGTTGGCCAATCCGGTCCTCGGCTGGAAGATCCACAGCCACAGCAGCGATACCGCCACTCCGGAGACCACCGCCGGCAGGTAGTACACCGTGCGGATCAGCCCCACGCCCTTGAAGCCGGTGTTGAGCAACATGGCCAGCCCCAACCCCACGACCAGGTCCAGGCTGACGGCGAGGAGGGCGTAGTAGGCCGTCACCCGCAACGACTGCCAGAACAGCGGGTCCTCGGTCAGTGCCTTCCGGTAGTTCTCCAGCCCTACCGCCTTGGTGGCCCCGAAGTTCAGGAGGTCGTAGTCGGTGAACGACAGCACCGCCGACGCGACCATGGGGCCCAGGCTGAGGACGACGAACCCGATGATCCAGGGGCTGAGCAGGCCGTAGGCGGTCAGCGCCTCCCGCCGCGACGCCTTCACCGAGCGGTCAGTCCGCCGGCAGCTCGTTCTCCGCCAGCCAGCGGTCGACGGCTTTCTGGGCCGCCTCCTGGAACAGCGGGAGCTGCTCGGCGGCGGGCGCCCCCTCGAGGAACACCGGGTCGAGGAACTGCGACGCCATGTCGTTGATCTCGGCGAAGGCCGGCATCCAGGACTCCTGGTTCACAGAGTGGGGCAGGGCGTCGAGGAACAGCTGGAGGTCGATGTCGGGGAAGTCGGCCGACACCTCTTCCAGGAAGGCATCGCGCTCGCTGACCAGGGGGGACATGGCGCCGTACCCCTTGGTGGCGAGGGTGCGGGCGTTGGCCGGCTCGACCAGCAAGAAGCGCAGCAACTCGAAGGCGGCCTCCTGGTTGTCGCTTCGAGCGACGATGGCACCCACGTCGAGGTTGAGGGTGGAGACCAGTGCTTCCGGGCCCCGCGGCCACGGCGCCACGTCCCAGGCGAAGTCGATCCCGGTGCCCCACGTGGCCAGGTCGCACCCGCACATGTCGATCATGGCGATGGCGCCCGACTGCCAGGCCGCCAGCTGCGGATCGTCGCCCACGGCGTTGGTCAGCGTGTCGTCGGTGGCGAGCACGTGGTGGCGGTGCACCAGGTCGGCCCCGTACTGCACGCCGGCGATGTACTCGGGCGTGTCGAGCCGCACCTGCCTGACCTCGGGGTCGTACTTCTGGCCGCCGAAGCCGAGGATGTGCAGGCCCGTGTCCCAGTGGCCGAGGCCGAACTGGACGATGTTGCCGGCGTCGAACCCGTCGTCGTCGGGGCTGCGACCCTCGCCGTCGCGGGTCAGCTGCCGGGCAACCTCCACCAACTTGTCGTAGTCCCACGACGGGTCGTCCCACTGGTGCGGAGGCTCCTCCACGCCGGCGGCGGCGAACAGGTCCTTGTTGTACGCAACCGTGTGGGTGAAGATGGCCGCCGGCAGGCCCACGACGGTCTCACTGTTCTCACCGAAGTAGTTGGTCGCCTGGGCCGCCCGCAGCGCCGGCTCCTCGTAAATGTCGAGGTCGACGCCGGCGTCCGCCAGCAGGGGCGCTAGGTCGAGCCAGATGCCCTGGTCGACGTAGAGGTTGACCCCGTACACGCCGGTGGGCAGCA
Organism: Acidimicrobiales bacterium; assembly: GCA_035942015.1. Lineage (GTDB taxonomy): Bacteria > Actinomycetota > Acidimicrobiia > Acidimicrobiales > CADCSY01 > JADDRA01. The sequence goes on from DASZDM010000036.1 coordinate 5,165, forward strand.
CGACCTCCGGCGCGTCGTCGGCGGCGATCAGCACGCCGAGCCGGCGCTGGGCCTCGTCGGTGTCGGGGATGCGGAGGAAGTTGACCGACGCCTCGGGGTTGTCCTTCTCGAAGGCATCGGCGAGCTGTTGCTGGGGCGGGATCTGGTCCGGAGCGTTGCCGGTCCCGAAGCCGACGAGGACGCCGACCTCCCCGCTCGCCCCCTGTCCACCGGCGGGGGTGCCTTCGGTGGCGCCGTCGGTGTCGTCGTCACTCCCGCAGGCGGCGAGGAGCGACGGGGAGAGGGCAAGGGTGGGCACGAGGAACGCCGAGCGGCGCAGCAGCTGGCGGCGGGAGACAGGGGCCATAGCGCGATCATGCCCCATAGGCGGCGGCGCCGGTAGGTGCATCCTCCAGCTACGGTCGCAGTCTGGTCCCGGGGCTGTAGCGACAACATGGTCGCCTCCCGGGTGAAGATGCGCCCAACCACGCCCGTATGATTATCCGCATGGATACGCAGGGAGCGGAGATGCCGACAGACGGACAGGTCGGCGAAGCGGTCGACCTTCTCAAGCTGGTCGCCGACCCGACCCGCCTCCGCATCCTGTGGGCCCTGCTGCACGGCGAGCACTCCGTCAACCTCCTGGCGGAGCATGTCGGCGCCGAACCGTCTGCCGTGTCGCAACACTTGGGCAAGCTCCGTCTGGGTCACCTCGTGCGCACACGCCGGGACGGTACCCACGTCTACTACGTGGCCCAGAACGACCATGTTCGACGCATCGTGGAAGAGGCGCTATTCCACGCCGACCACGTCGTGCACGGTCTGGCTGATCACGACGAGAAGCCGCCACGCCAACGCTTCATGAACACGGGCAGGCCGACGTGAGCGGTCAGCCGCAGCGTCACCAGTGGCACCACGGTGGCGATCGCCACCACCGACACCATCGAGGTGGGATCCGGGGGCGTATCGCCGGGGCGTTCGAGCCCCACACACACGACCCCGCGGCGTCGATCGACTCTGCGCTGACCGCCAGCGCCGAAGGGCTGCGAGCCCTGAAGATCTCCCTGATCGTCCTGGCCCTCACCGCCGCGTTCCAGGTCGTCATCGTCATGATCAGCGGGTCGGTGGCCCTCTTGGGCGACACCATCCACAACTTCTCTGATGCCCTGACCGCCGTGCCTCTGGGCATTGCATTCGTGTTGGGGCGCCGGCCGCCCACCAAGCGCTACACCTACGGTTACGGGCGCTCCGAGGACCTGGCCGGGATCTTCGTCGTCGTCATGATCGCCCTGTCGGCGGCCGTCGCCGGATGGGAATCCATCCAACGGCTCCTAGAACCCCGGCCCGTGCACAGCGTCGCCTGGGTGGTTGTGGCCGGAGTGGTCGGCTTCCTCGGAAACGAGCTCGTCGCCGTCTACCGCATCCGCGTCGGTCGCAAGATCGGGTCGGCCGCCCTCGTCGCCGACGGGCTCCATGCCCGTACCGATGGTCTCACTTCACTTGCTGTGGTCTTAGGGGCCCTCGGCGTCGCCGTCGGCTGGCAGCAGGCCGACCCCATCGTCGGCCTTCTGATCACCGTCGCCATCCTCTTCGTCTTGAAGGAGGCCGCTCGTGACATCTACCGGCGGCTCATGGACAGCGTCGAGCCGGAGCTCGTCGACGACGTTAAGCGCATCCTGGTGTCAGTCACCGGCGTCCAAGCGGTCGAGGCCGTGCACATCCGCTGGATTGGCCACGAGCTGAGAGCGGAAGCCGAGATCATTTCCGATGCCGACCTCAGCCTGGCCGAGGCACACGCCATCGCCGAAGAGGCTCACCACCGCCTTCTCCACCAGATCACCCGGCTCGGCCAGGCGATCATCCACTCGAGTCCTTGCGGGCATGACGGGCGCGATCATCACGCCACGACCGCCCACCACTTCCCGTCACGAGCGCAGCCCGCCGCTGCGGCCGAACCCGAAGTTTGATCCGGGTCTCTTCCCTGCGCCGCTTGGACGACGTGCGAAACACTGCGGGTGTGGACCAGCGCATCTCCCTGGTGACCTTCGGCGTCTCCGACCTGCGTCGGGCGCGTGCGTTCTACGGGCGCTGGGCTGGTCGAGGGAGTCACCCGACGGCGAAGTCGTGTTCTCCCAGGCCAGCGCGATCGTCGTCGCCCTGTGGAGGCGCGGCAAGCTGGCCGACGGTGTGAGAATCGATCGTGCGGTCCGGCGATCGTGCTGGCTCCTTTCTGGAGGCGCCACTGGTGTGGCGACCCGAGTGTTAGTCCGCTCGGAGGTGCCCGAGACCTGGAGGATCTTCTTCGTTGCCTTCCTGCCGGCGGTGGCCATGGCGCCCCTCCGATGCGCACCGCTTCCGCGGGACGGCGCGACGACGGCAGCGCGGCGACCCGGTCGCGAGTTTCCGGCCGCCCTACCCGGTCCCGTTCCGGCGAACTCGGTCGCTCCCACCACGAGGAGTCGATGTGCCACCCTGACCGTCATGCCCGAAGCTGCCGGGACATTGGGCCTGACCGCGATAGAGGCTCGGGTGGTTGGCGCCCTGCTCGAGAAGGAGCTGACCACGCCCGATGCCTACCCGCTGACCCTCAAGGCGCTGATCGCCGCGTGCAACCAGAGCTCGAACCGCTCACCGGTCGTCGGCTACGGGAACCACGAGGTGGAGAACACGGTGCTGGCCCTCAAGGCCAAGGGTCTGGCCCGGGTGGTACACCCGGGCTCGGGCGAACGAGCCATGAGGTACCGCCAAGTCGTCGATGAGGCCTACCGTCTGGCCCCCGCCGACCGGGCCCTCGTGTGCACCCTGCTGCTGCGTGGCGCCCAGACGGCTCCCGAGCTGAAGGCTCGCACCGAACGGCTGCACGCGTTCGCGTCGGCTGGCGAGGTCGAGGCCGGGCTCCAGGCGCTGGCCCGGCGCGATCCCCCGCTGGTGGCCAGGATCGACCGTCGGCCGGGGCAGAAGGAAGACCGGTGGATCCAGCTGCTGGAGGTCGGCGCCGAAGAGAGGGCGGCGGCCGTCACCCCGGCCGCCGTGGGCACCACGGCGCCGAAGGCGGGCCGCATGGACGAGCTCGAGGCCCGGGTCGCCGCCCTGGAGACCCGCCTGGCCTCCCTGGTGGAGGCGCTCGACGGCCTGGTCGACGTTCCCCGTCCCACTGGGGCCAGTCCGGAAGAGATAGAGACTGGGGGCCCGCACGGTTGGCAGTGAGGTCAAGGTCGAGATCTGGTCCGACGTGGTGTGCCCCTGGTGCTACATCGGCAAGCAGCCGATCTATGGACGAGGAGCCGCTGCGTTGGGCCGTGTCCCGTCAACCGCCGGCCCGACCTCCCGATGAGAGAAGGTGAAATGGCAGGACACGGGCCATGCGGTCCGGTGGGGCGGTCATCGCAAGTCGGAGCCGCTGAATTCCAACCGCTTGCCGCGCCGAAGCCCTCATGAAGGCGCCATACGCGGCCGCAATCGCCTTGCTTGTCGCCATTCTGGCCGCTCCGGTCCTGGTCCTTATGGGCGCCTTCTGCCTGCGACTGCTGCTCGGCGTCGAGACGTACCGTGACTCGGGAGCCTGGGTGGGAGTCGTGGGAGGTGCTGTGCTCGCGGCCGTCGTCGTGGGGGCTCTTGCCTACCGACGCCTCGTCGCCAACAAGGACTGACGCCCCCTTGGAGACAGGCTGCCGGTTTAGCGGGTCGACGCGGGTGTGAACGAAGCTCCTGTGTGCCAAGGGGGCGAGCTGATGTGCCCCGGTGGGACAACTGTCCCACCGGTCGCCCGGCCCGCAGCGCCGCCAGGCACTCCCGTCCGATCTGGGCGCCAGACGTGTCACCGACGCCCCTCGGACACGTCGGCGCTCTCGCACTAGCAAGCAAGGTTCACCCCGGTGGCCTGCTCGTGCTCGAACGGTTGATGAGGCAGTCAGACCGCCCGCAGCGGCCGTCATATTGATCCGGCTGGGCTACCGCAGCAGCGTGAACGTCGATCTGGTCGCCCCGGACAATGCGGTCCTGGCCGTCCTCGACGCACCGCAATCGCTCCAACATTGACGCAAACGCCCCGCTGTCGACGACGATCCCGCGATCGCCCGAGTTTGGGTTCAAGGCAGCCGTGGGTCGCGGTCCGCCTGGGTGCTGCGTCGACAGCGTGCTGGCGCAGACAGGGGTTGCCCCACGCCGCCCGCCATCCTGTCGTCGCAGCGCGCGACATGTGGGTGCCCTGGACAGGGCAGGCCAGAATGAGCCCTAACGTGAGTCGCCGGGATCGATGTCACGGTCCTGTGTTCCAGGCGTCATGAGGGACTGGAGGAACTCCGCCGTTTTCGACCCGAGACTTTCCGTGCCCACCTCGGACAGAAGAATCCCAGCCACAAGCTGCGCCTCGTCGTGACGGTTGCTTTGCCAATAGGCCGCCACCAAGCAGGTACCGCTCGCCACCACCGCATCACTGCACGCTGCGTTGCGTGCCTGCGTCCAGGTGTTAGCCAGCAGCTCGATGGCCTGGCCGACGCGGCCAACCTTCAGCAGCCATCCGCCGAGGGTCGTCGCGGTGTGAAGGGCCAAGTCATTATCCGGCCCATGCAGCCGCTGCCGGGACGTGAGAACGTCCCGGCCAACTTGGATGGCTGCGTCAACCTGGCCCGCCTCGGCCAGCGCGAGGCTGAGCTCGTGACCGGCCCACCACGTGGGCCGTTCCGCGTCGGGCGCGCGCTGCTTTGATTGCTCAAAAGTGTCGCCAAGGACAGAGATGGCCTCATGTAACTGTCCGGCCGATCGCAAGTAGTGCCCGAACCTGCTTGCCGCGTCAATCGACAAATCGTGTTCCGGCCCATGCAGTCGAATCTGGGCGTCAAGGACCTCACGGCCGACTTGGACGGCATCGTGGATGCGCCCCTGCTGGGCCAGCGCCCAGGCAAGCTGGTCACCAGCTCGCCAAGTGGGCTCGTCTGTGTGCGGCAGCACCCGCTTCGCTCGCTCAAAGGTATCGCTGAGCAGGGAGACGGCATCCTCAAGCCGCCCGACCGATGTCATCTCCGCTGCCAGGGTCTTTGCCCGCTTAAGGGCAGCCCGGTGGTCCGCTCCCCGACGTCTACGGTCCTGATCAAGCAGATACCTCGGCTTTGCCAGCGGGTCTACCCGGCCATCCTCGTCAAGCCCGCTGTCGGCCAGACACCGGACCCGGCGACGCCTCGGCCATCTTGCGTGGCTGAGTGCGGACCCTGTGATCATGCCGCCGATCAAGGACGACATCAGGCCAATGAGCACGTCTGTGATATCTCTGGGCCAGTCGGGCTGGCGGAGCCCAACAGCTGACAAGATGAACATGGATGCCAGGTACATCGTCGCGAAGGAGGCCCACATGCGGCCATACATCCTGCGGGACCAACCGGGGCTGAACAGGTCGTCCAGCATCCAACGATGCCACTGAGGGGGCAAGCCAGCGCCGTACATTGCGTAGAGCCACCAGTGCTGGAACGGCGGGTGTGTTCGCCACCGCGCTCTGAGCCCACCGAAGACAACACTGGCGGCAAGCCTCATTGGGAGCCGGTCTCCGCCGTGAGGTACGAGATCCAGGGTGGTGGCGACGATTTCCTCTCCACGCTCGATGCGATCCGGCCGGGGCCAAGCCCTCAGCAGCAGCCGGACGTGCCGTTCAGCCGAGGTCATGTGGACGCCAGGCCCAATCGCGACTCGACCGCCTGGAGCACCGCGCTGCGGCGCGTGGCCTCCTCACGCACGGCGATCAGGCCAGCGTCGTTGATGGCGTAGTAGCGGCGAAGCCGACCATTCACGACCTCGGTACGAGTGGTCCGGATCAGGTTCTGTTCGCTCAGCCGGTCCAGTGCCCCATAGAGACTGCCCGGCCCGAGCTTCAGTCGACCTTCGGACAACCTCTCGACCTCACGGATGATGCCGTAGCCGTGGCGCTCGGCATCGGCCAACGCCACCAGGATGAGGAAGGTTGGCTCCCGCATGGACGTGTCCATCCAGATCGATAATGCATCGCTCAGCGATATATGTCAAAGGTTCTAGCGTTGAGGGACGCTGCGCGGTCGGCCGACGTCGCCCCGGGCCTGAGAATCAGCCACTTCTGAACTCAGTCGACGAGGCCGGGGACTATCAAATGGGCGCGAGAGCGACGCTACCGACGCCCCCCTCGGAAATGTCGGCGCTCTAGCACTAGCAAGCAAGGTTCACCCCCGTGACCTGCTCGGGCTCGAAGGATTGCTGACCTCGGTCAAGCTGGG
>DASZDM010000037.1:0-10109 GCA_035942015.1 Acidimicrobiales bacterium
GGTGAAAGCGGTCGTGCTGGTGGGTGGCACCGGCACCCGCCTGCGTCCCCTGACCCTGACGGTTCCCAAGCAGGTCCTGCCGATCGTCGAGGTGCCGATGATCGAGCGGGTGCTCACCTACCTCGAGTCCCACGGTGTCGACGAGGTGGTGCTGTCCCTCGGGTACCTGTCGGACGCGTTCGAGGCCCTGTTCCCGGAAGGCACGGCGGGCGGCGTCCGCCTGACCTATGCGGTGGAGCCCGAACCCCTCGACACTGCCGGTGCGGTGCGGTTCGCCGCCCGGTACGCCGGCATCGACGAGCGGTTCCTCGTGGTGAACGGCGACATCCTCACCGACCTCGACGTCTCCGCCATGGTCGCGTTCCACGTCGGGCGCAAGGCGGAAGCGAGCATCTCTCTGGCCAAGGTCGCCGACCCGTCCGCGTTCGGGCTCGTCCCGATCGACGGGGAGGGCAAGGTAGTGGCGTTCGTCGAGAAGCCGGCCCCCGGCGCCGTGGGGCCCAGCCTGATCAACGCCGGCACCTACGTCCTGGAGCCGTCGGTGCTGGACCGCATTCCGGGGGGCCGGCGGGTCTCGATCGAGCGGGAGGTCTTCCCCGTGCTGGCCACGGCCGGCAGGCTCTACGGCTTCCACTCGACCGACTACTGGACTGACACCGGCACCCCGCTGCAGTACCTCGAGGCCCAGCTCGCCCTCATCTCCGGCCGGCGCCCGGGCCCCCCTGCGCCCGGCGCGACTGCCGGCCCGGACGGCGTCTGGACCGTGGGTCGGGGCAAGGTCGGCCTCGGCGTCCACGGCCCCTCCTTTCTGGGCGAGGGCGCCTGGGTGGCCGCCGATGCATCGGTCGAAGGCTCGGTCGTGGGCGCCGGGTGCAGGATTCATCCTGGAGCCCGTGTGGTCGACTCGGTCCTCCTTTCCCACGGGGTCGTGGGGGAGGGCGCGCTGGTCAGCCGTTCGATCCTCGGGCGCGGTGTCCGGGTGGGCGGCGACGCCGAGGTGACAGGAGTCTCGGTGCTGGGCGACGGCTACGTGGTCGATCCTGGCGCCCGCCTCGAAGGCGCCCGCCTGCCTGCCTCGTGAGAGGCCTCGTCACCGGAGGCGCCGGCTTCATCGGCTCCACTCTCGTCGACCGGCTGCTGGCCGAGGGACACTCCGTCGACGTGGTCGACGACCTCTCCACCGGCTCCCTGTCCAACCTGGCCGAGGCTCGCGCCACCCCCGGATACGAGCTCAGCTTCCACCGGCTCGACATCCGTGAGCCTGGGGTCGTCGAGCTCATCGCCCACCGCCGGCCCGAGGTGGTGTTCCATCTCGCGGCCCAGGCCGACGTGCGGGTCTCCGTCGAGCGCCCCGCGTTCGACGCCGAGGTCAACGTCATCGGCACCCTGAACGTGCTCGAGGGGGCCCGGACGGCCGGCAGCCGCAAGGTCGTCTTCGCCGCCAGCGGCGGCACCCTCTACGGCGAGCCGGAGAAGCTGCCCGTGCCGGAGTCACATCCCCAGCGGCCCCTGTCGCCCTACGGGGTGTCGAAGAAGGCCGCCTGCGACTACCTGGCCGCCTACCGGGAGCTCCACGGCATCGAGTTCACCGCGCTGGCCCTTGCCAACATCTACGGGCCCCGCCAGGATCCCCACGGCGAGGCCGGAGTGGTCGCCATCTTCGCCGGGCGGCTCCTGGCCGGCGAGCCCTGCAAGATCTTCGGTGACGGCAACCAGACCCGCGACTTCGTCTATGTCGACGACGTGGTCGACGCCTTCGCCCGAGCGGCGAACAAGGGCAGCGGCCTGCTCATGAACGTGGGCACCGGTGTCGAGACATCGGTGAACCAGCTCTACGCCACGATGGCCCGGGCGGCCGGCTCCGACCTTCCCGCCGTGTATGCCCCGGCCCGGTCGGGCGAGCTGGCCCGCTCCTCGCTCGACCCGACGCGGGCCGGGATCCACCTCGGCTGGAAGTCGTGGACGTCGATGGAGGACGGCGCCGGCGAGGTCCTGCGCTGGTTCGCCTCCCGGACGGGCTGATCCGCTCTCAGCCAGGCGCGACGACGTCAGCGTGAGCCCGTGAGGCGTTACCGGAACAGGTCCTCGGCGGGGGGCCGGACGATCTCGGCCCGCACGGAGGCGTCGCGGAACCACGACGGTTCGACGCCACGGATGACCGCGGCAGCCACGCCATTCGCCTTGCCCATGACCAGTTCCGCGGCCGACGCGAGCTCGTCGGCGATCGCCACCTCGGTGACCTCCAGCGGCCGGCCCAGGCCGTCGGAGGTGCCACGCAGGTCGACCACTGCGGCGATCCCTGCGCAGCCGATGGCCACGTCTGTCACCCCTTGGCGCCACGTCCGGCCGAAGGTGTCGGAGACGATGACCCCAACCTCGACTCCGGGCGCGGCCCGCAGCCCGTCCCGGATGCGCCGGGCCGAACGATCGGCATCGACCGGGAGCAGGGTCACGTAGCCGTCCGGCACGTTGGAGCGGTCGATGCCTGCGTTGGCGCAGACGAACCCCGACGCCGTCTCCGAGATGACGAGGTCGCCCCGCCGGCGCAGGACCCGTGCCGACTCGGCCTCGACCACGGCGGCGAAGGCACCCTGGTCGTCGGGGTCCACGGCCACCATGCGCCCCTCGGCCTTCGAGACGACCTTCTGGGTGACCACGACCACGTCGCCGTGGGCCAGGACGGCGCACGCGGCGATCATGGGGGCCAGCCGGTCGCCGGGCCGGATCTCGGGCAGGCCTTCGACGGCGATGATCTCCAGACGCTTCACGCTGCCTCCACGACCGCCCGGGCCAGGGCCCCGGCCTCCTCCGGTCCTCGCATCACCGTGGATGTGACCAGGCAGCGCATACCAGTCGCCTCGACGGCAGGGGCGAGGGCGGCATCGGCCTCGTCGACCACCAGGGTGCCCGCCAGGGAGGCGTAGAGCCGGGCCACACCCACCACCGACACCTCGTGGCCCAAGTCGGCCAGCAGCCGCCCGGCAGGGCCCTTGAGGGCGGCTCCGGCCACGATGGGCGACACGGCCACCACCCGGTCACGGGAAGCGGTCACCGCTTCCCGTACGCCCGGGACGGCCAGGAGCGGCCCGATCGAGACGACGGGGTTCGACGGGCAGATGACCACGACCCCGGCGGAGGCGACGGCGTCGAGCACGCCAGGGGCCGGCCGTGCCGCCTCCGCGCCCGCGAACCGGACACCACGCACCGCCACGTCGTGGGCCCGGCGCACGAAGTAGTCCTGGAAGCTGATCTCGCCCTCGTCCTCGACGTCCATCATCGTCTCCACCCGGTCGTCAGTGACGGGAAGCACCGACACCTGCACGCCCCAGGCGCCGGCGATCTCTGCCGTCACCGTCGACAGCGGCGCCCCGTCGGCCAGTCGCTGGGTGCGGAACAGGTGGGTGGCCATGTCACGGTCGCCCAGACCGAACCACGAGAAGCGGGAGCGGTAACGGGCCAGCGCCTCCATGGTGGTCCAGGTCTCGCCCTCGAGCCCCCAGCCTCGTTCCCGGCTGATCGCCCCGGCCAGGGTGTAGGTGACCGTGTCGAGGTCGGGGCTGACGTGGAGGCCGTGGAGTCGAGCGTCGTCGCCGACGTTCACCACGGCCACGATCCGTAGGGGGTCGACCACCTCGACCAGACCACTGAGGAACCGCGCCGCGCCCACTCCACCGCAGAGAGCGGTGACCTGTGGACCGTCACCCTTCAGCGCCGCTCCCGGGTTTCCATGCCGCGGCCGGGGTGCCACGACCGGATGACCAGGTGGTCGCCGCCGACAGTGGTCAACACCACCTCGGTCAGGTCGATCCGGAAGCGGTGTGAGCCGGCGGCCGGGGGCGGATCGGTGACCTCCACTCCGAGGCCGCTGATCTTGGCGTCGCCCAACCACGATGAGGGGTCCGCCTCGGGCGCGTCCTCGGTAGGGCAGTGGAGGGCGAGGCGGGGATCCCGGCGGAGGTCGAGGGCCTTCAGGGAGCGCGGCATCATGCCCAGGTAGATCTCGCCGTCGTCGGAAAACTCCACCTCAGTGCCGCTGATACGAGGAGACCCATCCTTCCGAAGGGTGGCGAGCGTGGCGTGCTTGCGGACGGCGAAGCACCGGCGCACGTGGGCGGCGAACTCCCGGTCCCCCGCCACCACCTCCTGCCATCGGGCCACAGGAGCATCATGCCCGCTGAAACCGGCGACATCACCGCGTTCTACGCGGCCGGCACCTCGGTGGAGATCAACCGGGCCAGACCGATCACCCGGCGGACATAGTCGTCCGAGTGGTTGTAGTTCCAGACAGCGGACGCCAGCCTCTCGGGGTCGCCGCCACCGTTGGCGCACAGCAGGCGGGCGGCGCCATGTACGGCGTCGACGGGGTTCATGACGTCGATGAGCGCGTCGCCGTCCCCGTCTACGCCGTAGGCGGCCCAGGTTTCCGGAAGGAACTGCATCGGACCCACCGCACCGGCGGATGACGGCCCGTTCTGCAGACCCAGGCTGCTCTCGACGGAGCTGATGGCGACGAGTACCGCGGAGGACAGGCCCGGGCACGTCGCCGCCGCCCGCCGGGCGAGCGGCAGCCAACTGCTGCGATCGCCCGGTACGGGCACCGGGACCGGTCCCGCCAACGGATCCGAGGCGGCGTGGATCTCGGCCACGGGCTCGGTTCGCATCCAGTCACCCTCGGCGATCACTGCTGAGCCCACGACCGAGGCCAGACATGCTGCGGCCAGGCGCCCGGGCCTCCGCATCAACTCCACGTTCAGCCGATTGCCGTAGGTGTCGTTGGCGCCGGCGGCGCCGCTCGGCGGTGGCGCAGATTGCAGCTCAGGTTGGTGAGGGACGCCGGTGAACACATTCGTGACGGCCGCCCAGGATTTGCGCCACGCGATCAAGCCTTCTGACCTGAGAGGGCCGCCACGAGAAGAAGCCCGACCGTACGCGGTGGCGTAGGGGACGCGTGCTTCATGGTGGTGCACCCTCCTCTCTGGGGCTTACGGGCCCGCCAGACCCGTCACGCATGCCTCCGACGAGGAGGCGATGGTGCTCGGTTCGGATTACCCGCAACCCTAGGCGCGGGCCACTCTGGCGACCAAACCGCGGACCGCGAAGGGTCGGGGGCGGCCGTTCGGGGAAGGCACCTCCCATGTCGGAACTCCTCGTACACGACCCCTCCACCGGCCAAGTCGTGGGCCGTCTGCCCCGGTCGGACACCGAGGAGCTGGTCGACGCCGCCCGCGCCGCCCATCCGGCCTGGGCCCGCACCAGCGCCGGGGAGCGCGCCGCATGCCTCAAGTCCGGCGCCCGCCGGCTGAGGGCTGCGACCGAGGACCTGGCGCTGCTCCAGACCCGGGAGGGCGGCAAACCGCTGGGCGATTCGCGAGGCGGGGTGGAGGCGGGTATCGCCGCGGTCGACCAGTACGCCGAGCTGGGGCCCCTGCATCGCGGTCGGGCGCTCCAGGGCTCCTGGGGGGCCACCGACTCGATGATCCGGGTCAGCCGCGGCGTCGCCGCTCTCTGCCTTCCGTGGAACGATCCCGTGGCCATCGCCTGCGCGCAGATCGCGGCCAACCTGGTCGTCGGCAACACCGTGATCTGCAAGCCCAGCGAGAAGACGCCGCTGGCCACGGCCGAGGTGATCCGGCTGCTGAACGAGGACCTTCCTTCCGGAGTGCTCCAGCTGGCGGTCGGGGACGGTGCGCTGGGCGCAGCCCTCGCAGATCACCGAGGCGTCGACGTCGTCGTGTACGTCGGCTCGGTTAGTACCGGTCGGTCCGTCGCAGTCGCATGTTCGGCTCGGGGAGCCAAGGCCGTGCTCGAGTTGGGAGGTAAGGATCCGCTGATCGTCGACGCCGGGGTGGACCCGGTCTGGGCGGCGGGGCAGGCTGCTGTCGGCTGCTTCGCCAACGCCGGTCAGATCTGCACGTCGATCGAGCGCATCTACGTCCACGCCGACATCGCCGACGCGTTCCTCGACGAGCTGGTCGCTCGGGCCAAGGCCTTGCGCGTGGGTCCCGGCGGCGACGCCTCGACGGAGATGGGGCCCATGATCGACGAGGGTCAGCGGGCGAAGGTGGCCGGGCATGTGCAGTCCGCCGTCGACGCCGGCGCAGAGCTTCTCTGCGGTGGCTCGCCGATCGAGGGCGCCGGCTCCTACTATCCGCCCACCGTGCTCTCGCGGGTTCGCCCCGGCATGGCCGTCGTCGAGGAGGAGACGTTCGGGCCGGTGGCCGCGGTGCAGGTCGTGGGCTCCTTCGACGAGGCCCTGTCGCTCGCCGAGGGCACGCCCTACGGCTTGGCCGCCGTGGTACTGACCGGCGACATGGAGAACGCACAACGCGCCATCCGGGAGCTTTCGGTGGGAACCGTGAAGGTCAACGCCGCCTTCGGCGGCGCGCCCGGCGGGGCAGCCACCCCGCACGGTGCATCAGGGGACGGCTTCGGTTACGGCCCGGAGCTGTTGGACGAGCTGACCCGGGTGCGGGTCGTCCATCTCGAGGCCGCCCCGGGCGCGGCGCGCTAGGTCAGCAGAGCCCTAGCTGAACCAGCCCTGGACGTCGGCGATCACGTCGGTCTGACCCGAGTAGTTGTAGATGGTCACCTTGCCGTCGTTGACCCTCACTATGACGAGGTTGGGCACCGTCTCCTCGGCCGAGTAGTTGAGGTTCGACGCCACCGGCCGCGTCGTACCGGCCGGGTAGAGGGTGAGGTAGCTCTCCTCCGGGCCGGGGGAGTTGGCCACAGTGACGTTGAGCACGACGGCGGTGACACCCGACGACGGCACGCCGCCCTTGCCGGCCACGGTGAGCTCGAGCGTCCTGCCCGTGCCCAGTTGTCCCACGGCGCCATCCGGGGTACCCAAGCCGTCGCGGGTGTCGAGGATCCGGGCCGGGTTGGTCGGGAAGTAGGTGGATCCGGTGGTCGTCGCCGCCGGGGCGGCGAACCAACCCTGCACGTCGGCGATGACGTCGGTTGCTCCGAGGTGGTTGTAGACGACAACCTTGCCGCCGGCGCCGACGCGGGCGATCACCAGGTTGGTCGAGGCCGGACCCGCGGAGAAGTTGAGGTTGGAGGCCGTGGGTTGCGTGGTGCCCGCGGGGTAGACGGTGAGGTAGCTCTCCGAGGCGGTGGCCCGGTCGACGGTCATGTTGAGCACGACGGCGGTTGCATCGGTGGGCACCCCCGCAACGCCGGTGACCCCGACCTCGATGGTGCTGGACGGGCCCACCTGGGCGGGAGCGGGGACGCCCGTCGAGTCCCGGGTGTCGAGGATCCGCTGCGGGTTCACCGGCACATACCTGCTCCCGGGCGTCCCGGTGTTGGAGTACCACCCCTGGACGTCGGCGACCACGTCGACCGTGCCTGCGTGGTTGCGGAAGGAGACCTTGCCGTCGGTCCCCACACGGGCGATGACCAGGTTGGGGATGGAGGGGCCGCTCGAGAAGTTGAGGTTGGACACGCCGGGTTGATCGGTTCCCGTGGGCCACACCCTCAGGTGGCTGTCAGCAGTGGCATTGGTGGCGGTGACGTTCAGGGCGACAGCCGTCACGCCCGAGAGGGGCACCCCGGCCACGTCGATGACCTTGAGCTCCAAGACGCCGTCGGGGCCGATGGCCTCCACCCTGCCCGTACCGGTGCCATCACGGGTGTCGAGCACACGGACAGGGGCGATCGGGAAGTAGGTCGAGCCCACGGGCGCCGGCGGCGGCGGCGGCTCCGTCACCACGAACTGTTCTCCGATGCCGCTCACGCCGGTGGAGAGGCATTTCATCACGGTGGTGTAGCTGCCCGGCTCGAGCCCGGCCGTGTCGTACCGGCCCGAGAAGGTTCCAGTGTCTGTGGATACGAAGTTGACGGACTGGCCGGTGCTCCCGTCACGGGTGAGCACCAACACGCCGTCGCTGCCCAGACGCCCGTCGTGCGGACACCCCGTGCCTTTGAAGTCGATCAGGGTCCCGGCCAGGCCGGAAGTGGGGGTGAACTCGAATTCGAGGGGGACCTGCGCCAGCCCGGGAGAGACTCCCGCAATCTGGACCATCATTCCGATCGCCGCCAGCGCGGTGATGAGCTTGCGCGTGTTCATGCCTTCCCTTCGTTCATGCCCCGCGATGGAGGTGCATCCCGCCCGTGGACCCCTGTGGTGGAGAGATCGCTGGCGCGCTCACCATAGTCCGGTCCCCCCGGCGGTGTGTCGAGCACCCGGTTCCTCAGCGTCGGACGAAGACGTCGAGCACGAACTCCGGCTCCCGGTGGCTGACGGTGTTGACCAGGTCGGGATGGGCCCCCAGGGCGGCGTGGACCTCGTCCGCCGACTGCACGATCTTGCCTGCCGGCAGGTAGTGCACGGCGATGACGTGGCCGTCGCTGTCGAGGGATTCCATGGTGCGCTCCACCAGCAGGGCCAGGTCGGCGTCGTCGAGGAAGTAGACGAACTCGCTGAGGACCACGAGGTCGAAGCGGCCCTCAGGCCACTCCCGAGGCACCTCCTGGACCTCGACGGTGACGTGGGGGTGGTCGATCAGTCGCTTCCGCGCGTCGTCGACCGGCGTCTGGGCGGAATCGGATGCGATCAGCTCGTCACAACGAAGGGCCAGCCCCTCGGTGAGCACCCCAATCGAGCACGCCGGCTCGAACGCCCGCCGGTAGCGCTCGCGCGGCAACGACGCCAGCGTGATGGCGTACTTTCGGCGCTCGTACCAGCGGGTGGAGAAACCCCACGGGTCCGGGTCGTCCTTGTACATGTCCTCGAAGTAGGAGGCGGGGTACGAGGCCCGCGCTCCGACAGGGGGAAGGATCGTGGGCGGCGAAGGTGGGGAGGCGCTCGGACCCGGAGAGGCTTCCTCTCGTGGCCCGGCCGCAACGCTGTCCGCTCCTGCCAAACGCGCTCGCAAGGTCCCCAGCTTCCGCAGAGGGACGGTCACCCGCCAGCTCGCTGACGTCTGGAACTCCTCCACCGTCTCCTCGAGCTGGCGATGGGTGAGATAGAGCTGGCTGCGCACGTCGCCCACCTCGGCGGCATGGTCCGCTCGCAAGGCGTCGATTGCGGCCTGGTGGTCGGCGTGAAGAGCATCCAGCTGTGCCGCAGTGCGCGCCTCGAGCGTGATGAGCTCTTGGCGCAGCCGGATGACCTCCGACCGCTCCTTGCGCAGAGCCGATGCCGAGCCAGGCGGCATGATCAGCGGGAGCTGGTCCGCCTTGGCGATGACGGCCCGTTCGGCCGACCTCCACACCGGCGAGGAGAAGCGGCTGTGGGAATCGTCGCCGTGTCCCCAGTCCCGGTAGAACGACGTCACCGCGGTTGTGGTTGCCACGCCGCACAGCGGGGCGGCGTGGAGCAGCAGATCCCAGTCCTCGACGACGGGCAGATCCTCGTCGACCTTCAGACCCATCTCGGTGAAGCAGCTGCGGGGATAGGCAAGGCCGCAGACAGCCGTCTCGTTGATGACCAGGTGGTCGACCAGGTCGAAGTCCTCGACGAACACGTATTTCACCCGCCACCACCCCTCCTGCTGCTGGAGGAACGCCGTACGAGCCCGCAGGATCTGGCCGGGATGGCGTGCCGCCAGCCGGCGGAACTCCTCCACCCAGTTCGGCAGGACCAGGTCGTCGTCGTCCAGCACGGCCACGTAGCGGCCCCGGGCAGCGGCGACGCCGGCGTTGAGCGGACGGCCGGGGCCACCACCGGCCTTGGCGTCGATCGTCCGGATGCGCTCGACGAAGGCGGGCGACAGGCGCTGGAGCCCGGACCCGAGGTCCTCCCGGGCGGCCGCACCGACGCCGTGGCACACCAGGAGGAGCTCGAAGTCCTGGCACGTCTGACCGGCCAGGGCGGCGAGGACGTCGGCCAAGGAATCGGGGCGGTCGCCTCGTGTGCGGGTCACGACACTCAGGAACGGCGCTTCGGTGAGGTCGTCGCCCGCCTCTGACACGGACGCCTCGGCGGGGAGGCGACCGGCGACCATGCGCCATGGCGGTTGGGCGCGTTCGGACGGTTCCAGCTCCCAGTACACCTCGACGCCGGCCACGTCGGGGTCTTCGAACCAGGGCCCGTGCTCGCCGACCAGAAGCCTGAGCTGCGACTGGTAGAGGCGTACGGCCGCCAGCTTGCGCTCCTGCGCCGC
>DASZDM010000038.1:0-1838 GCA_035942015.1 Acidimicrobiales bacterium
CCTCCGGGCCTTCGTGAGCCGCAGGGAGACGGCATTGGGTGTCACGCCGAGTAGCACCGCCATGTCAGTGACCGCCAGCCCTTCCCAGGCGCGCAAGATGAGAATCTCCCGATCCTCCTCTGAGAGCTTGGACAGCGCCGCGAGGAGCCGATCTTCCGGCGGTAGCGCCAGGTCGACGGAGGCATCATGCCGCACGGAGTTCAGACGATCGTTGAGCTTGCGCTGCCGGGCAAGGCTCCGCCGATGGTTGGCGAGGACGTAGCCGGCCACACCGAACAGCCACAGCCGGCGTTCAGACGCAGGCGGAAGTTCACCATGGCGCCTGCACGCAGTCGCGAAGACCTCGGCCGTGGCGTCATCAGCGTCGGCGGACGACGCCGTGCGGCGGCGGACGAACCTCCAAACATCGGCGAAGTTCTCGTTGAACAGGAACTCGAGTTCCCTCATGCCCCCGGTGCCGGTCACAAGTGAGGCCACAGCGTGCTCATGTCCAGGACGCATCGGATCTGTCCGCAACCCAGCGCAACTCGGCCGGCGGTCCCACCGCCGACTGTCCGTCCGGTCGCCTCGGACGAAGCAGAAGCAGTCGATTGCCGGCGCTGGCCGCTCGAAATCCGCGCCACAGCGTGGGCATCAGCCTGACCACCTGAAGGAAGCGCCAAACTCGGAGACCGTGACACGCGGCCGAGAACTACCGATGCGAGCGTCCACGCTTCCTATGCCGACCGTGCCGGCAGCATCCCGCAGATCAGGTCTTCGGGCAGGGGCATGTCCTCAGGCCGAGAGCTCCCGGCTTCTCTCCGTTCCCCGTTAACCGCTGTCGTCGACGAGGAAGCGTACCCCGCCGGGCTGCGATGGACGAGGAGGCCAAACGGCTGAGGTTCGTCAGGGACCACCCGCCACTGCCGAAACTACTCTTCCGATTTTGGCTGCACGGCCGGTCCTGGCGACGCGCGGAGGCGGATTGACCGCTTCGTATTGTGACGGCACGGACAGCGAGGACGGCTCCGAACGAGCAACGTGCCTTCGCCGCACGGGCGAGAGACGTCGCGAGAAAGATTTGTCGTTCGGCGAGCGAGCGAGCGACGACTACCGGGTCGCGCGGTGCCGTGCTCGCCCGGGTGTTGTCAGCGGCTCGCCAACGAGGCACCGAGCCGATGTGGGGGCGCCAGTCTCGGCCCAGGTCGGGCTCGGGTACCGTTGCCTCTCCTGGCCAGTTCCTAGCAGGGACCGTAGGTACGGACATGTGTGGGTGACAGTCCGTCCACCCCTTGAGAGGTAGCCATGTCCCCCCTTCCCCCTCGCGGTGCCCATCATGATGACCTCGACGACCTGCTGCGGCTGGCGGCCCCCGTCGAGGACCGGGACGTCACCACCCCTGGTGTACGTGAGGCCATCAGCGAGATGGCCCGAGCCGCAGCCAACGGGCAGAGGCACACGACGCAGGCTGGGGCCCAGCCCACTCGGCTCACGGGCGGCGCAGTACGTCATCGACGGGCGGCGACTGCCCGGCGCCGACGGAAGGTCGTCGGGGTGAGCTTGGCGTCCGCGGTCTGGGCGCTGTCGGCTACCGGCCTCGCAGCGGCCGGCGGCTATGCCCTCTACAGCGGCTTCGTCGACTCCCCCGACTCCACCGAGAGCGTTCAGGCGGAGGAGTACGTGAACGTCGGCTCACCAGCGTTCGGCGACGCGTTCGACCAGATCGCCGCCCGCTACCCCCTGCCCGCCGGCTTCGACTACGACGTCCTTTACCGCAACGTCGTCGCGACCGGCGGCCTCAAGCAGCTCACCGGCACGGCCGGCGAGGTCGCCCTCTTCAGCAGCTGCGCCTGGGCACG
>DASZDM010000039.1:0-4989 GCA_035942015.1 Acidimicrobiales bacterium
GATGGAGGCGATGTCGGTGTCGATCTCGTGGCGGCCGAGCAGGTCGGCCATGGTCGGCGTGCGGATGTCGCCCACCCGGACCTGGCCACCGAAGAGCTCCCCCACCGGGGGCAGGACCTTGACGTCGAGGCCGGCCTTTTCGGCCAGGTCGGTCAGCTCGCGGATCAACTCGGCCTCGGCACTCGGGATGGCGATGAGCAGAACCTCGGCGCCGGTGCGCTCGGCCACCTCTTGGAGCTGGTGGCGGGTGCCCATGACCGACACCTGCATGATGCGCAGGTGGCGCTTGCCGGGGTCGTCGTCGAGCAGCGCCACCGGCAGGTAGCGGCTGTTGGGGTGGCGCAACATGGCCGTGAGGACCTGGGCGCCCCCTTCACCGGCACCGAAGACCACCATGGGGATGCAGCGGTCGCCCTTGGGCCGGCGGTTGCGCTCGATGAGCAGGCGCCACATGCAGCGGGCGCCGGCCGTGCCCACCAGGGCCATGGCGCCTCCACCCACCGGCACGCTCAGCGGCACGGGGCGGCCCAGGGCCAAATTGGCGAAGAAGACCAACGCCGTGGTGGCCGCCGCTGCTCGGGCCAGCGCGGCCACCTCGTCGAAGCTGCCCACCCGCCAGCGACCCTGGTAGAGACCGCACAGCAGCCCGATGAGCAGGGCCAACACCAGCGCGGCGGGCACGAAGGCGGCGAAGGAGATGAGCTCGTTGACCTTGGGGGCGAAGTCGTTGCGTACGGCCACGGCCAGTGCGAACGCACTGGTCCAGGCCAGCGCATCGAGCCCCACCTGGACGGCGACCCGGTTCTGGGCCAGCCAGGGCATGAGCCGAGTCAGCTGTCGGGCCGACCTGTCCGGTGACCGCTGTCTGTTCGGCGGAGGAGCCAAGGGGGGTTTCCTGATTGGTTGTCGATCGACTTGCGGTGCGTTGCTAGGTTCGATCCGCCGCTCCCGTGCGAACTTAGTCAGACCCGAGTTGACACGTCCACAGGGAACCTTGGGGATGGCGGGGATGGGCCGTTCCTTGGTCGAGCTCTCGGGCCACTGACTTCCGCCCGAGCGGCAGCGTCACCAGAACGATCACGAACGGGTAGACGAGCGAGCGCTGGCGGGCGAGGATCCCGAAGTTGCCAATGGCCGAGAAGGCAACGATGAACAGCAGCGAGTAGGTGGTGCAGAACGCTATGTACGGCGATCGCCACGACCGGCGTAGCCCGGACACCACCCGGGGGGCGGCCAGCACGAAGAGGCCGAGCAGGAGCGCCCCCTCGAGCGAGGAGGCCAGCGCCTGGGCATTGTGGGCCTCGAAGGGAAAGGGCCGGAACAACACGGTCAACACCGCCACGGGGAAGGTGAGCGGGTTGTCGACCACGTTGAGGGGCTCGTAGGCCGAACCGCCGCTCGCACTGCGGTCGGATGTGCTCTCCAGCAGTTCGTTGACGGCCGTGCGGTCGAGGTCCTGGAGGTTGAAGTACTCCTGGAACTCCCCCACCACGAAGAACCCGGCTACGGCCAGGGTGATGATGCCGAGGGCCTTGCCTCCGGCCACGACACGGCTGGCGATGGCGTGGTGCCCCCGAGACGGGCGCAGCAGATAGCCCAGGGCCAGGCCCAGGAACACCAGGACGGCCATGTGGGGCCGCACGACGATGACGGCGGCGAGGCCGAGCCCGAGGATCAGGAACCCCCCGTGGCGGCGGGTGAAGACCCGGGCCGCGCCGTACACCGAGAGGCCGAGACCGAGCATCAGCCAGGCTTCCTTCCCGATGCTCGAAGGCCACACGACGAGGGTGGGCAGGAAGAACAGCAGCTTGGCGTAGCGGTGGTACTTGCCCTGCGGGAAGGCCAGGCGGTAGGCGAGGTAGAAGAGGAAGAGCCCGAGGAAGGCGAACCAGGAGAACAGGAAGAAGCCACCGAGGCGGGTGGGCCCGATGACGGTGTAGACGAGCCCCGTGACCAGGTTCAGGGCCTGGGTGCCCTCCCCGCCACCGCCCAGCTCGGCCGGGAAGTACCCGTCGCGCAGGCTGGCGGCGATGATGCGGCCGGCGCCGTTGTAGCCCTGGGCGTCACCCGTGCCGTAGACCTCGTAGATGAGGGCGTAGCGCACGAGGGTGCCCCCGACAAGCTTGACCACCACGGCGGCGGCCAGGATGTTCACCATGCGGGTGTCGCCCTCCCGGCGGGCGCCACGGGTCACCAACACGAGCGTGACGGTGAGCAGGATGGGCAGGACGATCAACCCGCCCCACACGTCGTAGGTGCTGTGCTGCATGGCCCACGACAGGCCCACCAGGTAGGCGCCGGCGGCCACCACCGCCGGGACGATGGCCAGGTCGGGGCGGGACGCTGCGGTGGTGGTCGTCATCAGATGGGCGCATCCCTCGTCGTCAGCTCGACCCGGGCCGGCTCTGTGAGGGTAGTTGGCGGAGCCGTCGGCGCGACGACCGGAGACCATTGGCCACCTCGGTGTTGGACTGTCGCCGTGTCCAGGCCTCGGGGCAGAACCCATTGCGGGTATCTGGGCATATGGGTACTCTTGGCCGATGACCGAGCCCGTCCTCGTCACGCTGCAGGACAGGAGCCGCGCCAACCTCGGGAAGCTGGCTGAGCACGACCGGTACCTCGTGCATCGAGAGCCGGACGGCACACTCATCTGGGAGCCGGCCGAGGTCATGTCAGCGAGCGAAGCACGTTTGCTCTCCGACGAGCACCTCAAGAGGGTGGTCGAGGCCAACCGTGGTGATCCCGCTCGGCTTCGGCGGCGAGACCGCTCGGCAGCACCTCGCCAGTAAAACAACCGAGCAACAGCGAGTGGCCGACCTTCTGTTCTCACCCGAGGCAGAGGACGTCTTGACCGGGATGGAGGCCGACGAGACCCGAGTGTGGTGCGCCGCACGTCTCCATTCGGCGCTCGACCTGCTGGAGGCCGACCCCGGCGACGCACGCAACCGTCGGCGCCGCTTCCACACCACTGGCCTGTGGGGGATCGCCGTCATCTGTGGGGATGAAGAATGGCTCGTTCTCTGGGAACCAGAGAACGACGCGGTGATCGTTCATCACATCGTCCCCGCACCGTAGAAGTAGAAGAAGGAGCAGATCCCCGTGGCGTTGGTGGACAAGCTGAAGCCGGTCACCCCGAAGTCAGTGCGAAGATCAATCCGCTCGGCGCGCATGCGGGTACGGCTCTCGACGCCGGCGAGGGTCCTTCCCCACTTCCTCGTGCTCGGCGCCCAGCGCTGCGGCACCAGCTCGCTCTACAAGTACCTCGGGCGCCATCCATGTATCGCCCCGTCGCTGCGCAAGGAGGTGGGCTACTTCACCAGCTCCTACGGCGAGGACGTCGGCTGGTACCGGGCCCACTTCCCGCTCGAGGCCCGGGCCAAGCTGATGGCCAAGGCCGGCCAGCAGCTCCTGTCCTTCGAGGCCACGCCCGACTACCTCCTCCACCCGCTGGCCCCGGCGCGGGTCATGCAGTTGCTCCCCGACGCCCGGTTCGTCGTCCTGCTCCGCGACCCCGTCGACCGGGCCTTCTCGCACTACCTCCACATGCGACGCCTGGGCTTCGAGACCCGCACCTTCGAACGGGCCATCGAGGAGGAGCCCATGACGGTGGCCACCGACCTGGCCCGGATCCATCTCGACGCCGGCCACGACCCCAAGCAGTTCCACCGCTTCTCCTACGCCGCCCGGAGCAGGTACGTCGAGCAGCTCGAGCGGTGGATGAACGCCTTCCCCCGCGAGCGCTTCCTCGTCCTCGACAGCTCGGCATTGTACTCGGACCCCCGACCGACGTACCAGGAGATCCTCCGCTTCCTCGGCCTGCCGGGATGGTCGCCCAAGCAGTTCTCCAACCACAGCTACGTGGGAAGCCCGGCGCCGGCGGCGCCGTCGATGCACCCGGAGCTCCGCCACCAGCTCACCGAGCGCTTCGCCGAGGCCAATCAGGGCCTGGCCGAGCTGGTGGGGCGGGACTTTCCCTGGAACGAGTAGGCCGCGCCGGCACGGTTGGCTCATCGTGCAGGAGCCGCCTCCCGCTTGTCGTGCGACCTGCCGGCGTCAGGCGGGGGTGAGGTCGGTGGCCGCGAAGTCTTCGCCGGCGAAGAGCAGCGCCTCTCCCGCCACGTGGGCGACGGCGTAGCTCAGGCAGTCGCCGAAGTTCAACGCCGCCCGGTGGCGGCCTCGCCCGTAGCGCCAGAAGGCTTCGACCGCGGCTCGCCAATGCGCCTCGGTGAAGTGGACCTCGGCGATCTCTAACTGCTGAAGGAGGTCGGCGACCAGTCGGCGGGCGTCGCCGGCCAGGCGCGCGCTCAGCACCACACCCAATTCGGCGATCGTCGGGGTTCCCATCCCCGCAGCGGTCGCTGGTTGGGTGAGCGTGGCCAACACCGCCTCGTGGTCGGGCTCGCGCAGCACGATGGCCACCATGGCCGAGGTGTCGACGATCACAGGCCGTCGGGGCCGTAGCCGAGAAGGGCGTCCTCCTCGTCGGGGGTAAAGCGCCGGCCATGCTCGCTCGGCGGAACGTGTGGCCACACGTCGCGCTCCAGGAATCGTCGCACTCGCGCCTGGCGACTGCTCGCGTCGATGCGCAGCGACAGCCGTGCCTTGCGCTCGGCGAGGGCCCGGCGAACGACCTCGGTCTTGGACTCCCCCGTCATGCGAGCCACCTCGGTGGCCAGCAATTCGACCTCGGAATTCTTGATGTTGAGGGCCACCCGTCGAGCCTACACCATGCTCTCCAAAAGGTGGAAAGGTGGAATACTGGTGAGGAGTCGCGGATTGGCGGGCGCCCTGCTACTCAGCTCTCCACCACCCGCAGCCCCACGACGCCGGCCACAACCAGAGCAATGAAGAAGAGGCGTGCCGGCGACGCCGTCTCCCCGAAGTAGACCATGCCGGCGATGGTCACCCCTACGGCGCCGATCCCGACCCAGACGGCGTAAGCGGTGCCGAGGGGCAGCTGTCGGAGTGCCAGCGCGAGCATGACGAAGC
>DASZDM010000040.1:0-21875 GCA_035942015.1 Acidimicrobiales bacterium
ACCAGGGGGTGGACGTCGCCAGCGCCACGTTCGACGTGGGCGAAACGGCCCGGGCGGTGAGCGAAGGGGCGGGAGGCGGCTGCCTCATCCTGGTCGCCGACCGGGACCGCCGGGTGCTGGTCGGGGCGTCGGCGGTCGGTCCCCACGCCGACGCCTGGATCGGCCAGGCCCTGCTTGCCATCCGGGCAGAGATTCCTCTCGCCACCCTTGTCGACGTCGTGCAGCCCTTCCCGACCTTCAGCGAGGCGTACTTCCCGGTGCTGCAGGATCTGGCTACCAGGCTCGCCTGAACCCAGACGCTACCGTCACCGCGTCGGCCTTCTAGGGTGGACGAGGTCGTGGTTGGACCGGTCACTCCACAGAAGGTGGCCCCGAGGGGGCCCGACCAGATCTTCGTAGGCCGTTCCGGTGAGCTCCATGCCCTTCGGGCGAACTTGGGTTGGGCCAGCGCGGGTAAACCCCGGGTGGTGGCGATCACCGGGCCTCCCGGCATCGGCAAATCAGCCCTGATCCGGGCGTTCGTGGCCGAGACCGGCCCAGGGGTACGGTCACTGTCCGGCTGCGGCGAACAGTCGGCGCATGGCGTGCCCTTCGGCGTGCTGCGGCAGCTGCTGGAGGACACCGACGCAGCGTCCGCGGCCCTGGGTGGGGACAGCGACTTTTTCGCAGCCGGGGCGCTGCTGGTGGAGGTCCTCGGCGTTCTCCAGGACACCGGTCCTGTCGTCGTGACGATCGACGACGTCCAATGGGCTGATACCGCCTCTGTGCGGGCGCTGACCTTTGCCCTTCGAAGGCTCGACGTCGACCGGGTGTTGACGTTGATCGCCCACGATGACGACCCCCGCGACCTTTCTGCTGGAGTACACCGACTGGCCGAGGGCCGTGGGGACTCTCTTCGACTCGGAGGTCTCGACGCGGTCGCCTTGGCCGAGCTGGCCGTGCGCAAGGGCGTCGGCCGACTGCCCGTGGCCGCCGCCGAACGCCTCTGTCACCACACGGGCGGCAACCCGCTCCACGCCGGGGCGTTGCTCGAGCAACTCGATCCCGTCGACCTGAGCCGGGTTGAGACGCTGACCCTGAGCTCGTACGCCGCGGTCGTCACCGCTCGCCTGGCGGCGTGCGACCCGGCCACCCGGGCGTTGGTGGCGGCAGCAGCCATGCTCGGCGAGCGCTGCTCGCTGCCGACCGCGGCCCGGTTGGCCGGTCTCGACGATGCCTCGGCAGCAATCGAGGAGGCGGTGAACGCCCATCTCCTGGACGGCGATTCCGCCGGTCGCTCGGTCAGTTTCGTCCATCCATTGGCGCGGACCGCCGTGTACCAAGATTTGGATCCCGAACGGCGGATCGCCCTGCACGCCCGGGCAGCGACGGTCACTGCCGGCGAGGCGGTGCTCGACCACCGCGTGGCCGCCACGACGCTCGAGGACGCCGACCTGGCCGAGGAGCTGGGCCACCTTGCCACCGCCGAGATGCAGCGCCGGTCGTGGGTCTCCGCCGCCGGTCACTTCGAGGCGGCGGCCCGGCTCACTCCCGTTGCCTTGGGTCGCGAGCGTTTCCTGCTCGACGCCGCCCAGAACTACTTCCGAGCCGGTGAGGACCACGAGGCGGCGCGTCTGGTCGAGGAGACGACGGAGGACTCGCCCGGGCGCCGGCACTTGCTCGGCCACCTCGCGGCGATCTCCGGTGACCTGGAGGAGGCGAGGCGGCTCTGGGAGGAGGCATGGGAGGGCGACGCCGATCCGGCTCCCTCGCTCGCCATTGAGCTCGGCGAGTTGGCCGTGGTACGGGTCCGGCCCGAAGACGCGGTGATGTGGGGGCATCGGGCGATGGCGTCGGCTGGGGACGACGCCGATGCCGGCTCGGCGGCACGGTCTGTGGTCGGTATCGGCCTGGCGCTCGGAGGCCGGGGCGAAGAGGCGCTGACGCTGCTGGACGATGTCCCCGTGGCGGCGACTGACCTGACTTCGGCCGACGCCGGCGGCGTCCTCGTGAGAGGAGTGGTGCACTCCCTCCTCGAGGATCTCAGCACCGCCAGCACCGACCTGACCGCGGTCTCATCCGCCGGCTCGGGTGCAAGGTCACTGCAGTTCCGCGTGTACGCCCTGGCCTGCCTGGCCCGGACGGAGTACCTCCTGGGGCGCTGGGACGACAGTGTGGGCCACGCCGATCTGGCCGTGTCGCTGGCCGTGGACGCCGACCATTCCGGGGCGCTGACCTTGTGCCGCTCGGTGGCCACCTTGGTTCTGGCCGCTCGGGGGGAGTGGGACCGGGCGGTGGCACAGGCGCACGCGCTCGCCCTGGCGGCCGAGGATTCCGGGGCCGCCCTCCACCTGGCCTTGGCCGCCAACGCCGCAGCCCACGTGGCGTTCGCCCGGGCCGACCCGGTCGGGATCGTGGCCGCGGTCGAGCCGGTGATGTACCTGTGGAGCGAGGAAGGACTCAACGAGCCGACCGTGCTGACCTGGTGCGAGCAGTACGCCGACGCCCTGGTGTCGTTGGGGCACCTCGACGAGGCGGCTGCCGTGGTCGGTCGGCTCACGGCCACGGCCGGTGCCCTCGCCCGCCGCTCCTCCCTCGCCGGCGCAGCCCGGGTGACCGGAAGACTCGAGGCCGCTCGGGGCAACATGGAGGCCGCCGAGTCGGCGTTCGAGGACGCCTTGGCGCATCTCGAGGGCGTGCCCACTCCGTTCTGCCGGGCCCTGGTGGAAGACGGCCACGGGCGTCACCTGCGCCGCGCAGGCCAGTCCCGGGCGGCGGCCGCCCACCTGCGCACCGCACGGGCCACCTTCGCCGACCTGGGGGCCAGACCCTTCCTCGAACGGTGTGACCGAGAGCTCGCCGCATGTGGAGTCTCGACTGATCCTCCCGCCGGGAGGGCGCCGGTGTCCCTCACGCCCCTCGAGCTGGCGACAGCTCGCCTGGTGGCCTCCGGGTGCTCGATCCGGGAGGTGGCCAGGCAACTGGTGGTGAGCGCCCAGACCGCCGAACATCATCTCGGCAACGTCTACGCCAAGCTCGGCATCTCTTCGCCCCACCGCCTCTCTGCCGCCCTGGCCGGTCGAAACCTGGGGTGACCGCTGGCCGCCACCCCCACGACCTCGGTGCCGATGGCCATGGGGGTGGTGGCCCGGTTGGTGCTACTCGACGGTGAGCTCGGCAACCATTCCGTTGGTGAAGTGGGGCGGACCACCGGGGATGTCGGGCGGGCCCGCACCATCAGGGGGTGGGCCGGCCAGGAGGTCCCGATACGCCTGAGGGTCGGCCCCGGTCTTGATGAAGCAGAGGAGCGCGTAGGTGCCGGGCTCATCCAGGGTCAGGTCACCCTCGACCACCATGCCGTCCTCACCGGGAAGAGCGATGGCTACCCCCTGGAACTGGGTGACCTGCTCGGCCTCCTCTTGGGGAAGCCCCAAGAGCTCTTCGAGGGGCCGGGTCTCGTCGTCATCGATGCGGATGGCGACGAGCTCGTGCACCTCACCCTCGGAGGCGTTGGTGAAGGTGAGCTCAGTTCCGGGTGTCACCGACTCAGGCACGCCTTGGAAGCTGTAGTCGACGCCGGTGATCTCCACCGTCTCGCCGGTCGCCCCTCCGTCCGGACCCTCAGTGGTCGTGGGCTCCGCGGTGGTGGTGGATTCCCCGGAAGCCTCGGTCGTGGTGGTGGCGGCGTCGTCGACGTCCTCGCTGCCGCAGGCGGCCAGGCCGAGGGTCAGGGCAAGGCTGGCGGCGAACACGCCGATCCGGCGCCGCCGGCGGCGCTGATGGGCGAGAATGTCTTCACTCGTAGACAGGGGCATGTGTCTCCTTCTGGAAGTGACAATGGTCGGAACACTCGCAACACCCGAGTATCAGCGCACCAGTATGGATTGGCCAGGGGGCTGGCCGGTGGACTGACGGTGGTACCACCCCACCCCCAGCCATGCCAGCCAGCTTCCTTCCGGCGAGCCTGACTAGCGCCAAACCAGGCGGACCGCTCCGGCACTGGCCATGCCGACGCCCACCCCACCGGTGATGTCGAGAGGCAGGTGAGCGCCGACGTAGACCCGCAGGATCCCGACCAGCGTGGCCGACACCAATACAGCCGCACGGCCGGTACGACCGAGAAGGGGCCAGACGGCGAAGGCCAGGGCAGCGGCCACCGCCGCATGACCCGACGGGAACCCGAGGCCGCCGGCATGGGCGTCCCGGAGCACGGCTTCGTCCACCAGCGCGCCCGGCCGGCCGCGCTCCACCACGTCCTTGACCCCTTTGGCGGCCACCCAGGCCAGCATGCCCGCGCCGCCCAGTGCCAGGGCCAGACGGACGCGACCGAAGACCAGAGCCACGAGCGCGCTGACGGGCACGGCGACCACGTTGCCGAGCTGCATCGGCACCCATGCCAACGCCCGAGGCACGTCGCCGGCGTGGTTCAGCCACCCGAACACGGCCAGCTCGACATCGCTGGGCGAGTGAGGGAGTGCGGCGAGCGTGCTGACCGCCAGCATGACCATGCCGGCGACCAGGAGGATCAGGTCTCCCCAGAGCCGCCGCATCGGCCGGTGACGGTAATACCTATGCTGCGTCGGCCCATCCTCGGCCTCGTGGAGGCGCCCCGTTGTCGAACTCGCAACTTCGGCGAGAGCCGGATCGACGCAGACAGGGATTGCGGATCACCCTGGCCCTCGTCGTGGTGGTGGCGGTCTTCGTCGGGGTCCTTCCCCGGGTGGCTGATCTCTCGGAGGTGAGGCGCACCGTAGGCGCCATGACCGCCGTCGAGGTGGGCACGGCGCTGGCCGTGGCCGGATGGAATCTCTGGAGCTACTGGTTGGTGCAGGTGAGCTCTCTGCCGGGTCTGCGGATCGGTCAGGCTGCGGTGGTCACCCAGTCGGCGACGTCGCTGGCCAATACGGTTCCCGCCGGCGCCGCCGTCGGCATCGGCGTGGTCTACCGCATGTACACCTCGTGGGGCTTCTCGCCATCGGCGGTGACCTTGTCGTTGCTGGTCTCGGGGATGTGGAACAACCTGGCCAAGGTCGGCATGCCCGTGATCGCCCTGGCCCTGCTGGCACTGCAGGGCGGCGCCAGCACCGCCCTGGTCTTGGCATCCCTGGCCGGCGTCGCCGTGTTCGTGGTGACCGTGGCCGTGTTCGCCTTGGCGCTGCGGAACGACCGATTGGCCCGCAGGGTGGGAACGTCGGTGCAAGGTATCGTCTCGCGCCTCCGGCGGATGGTGCGCCGAGCGCCGGTCACCGGCTGGGCCGAGCGCGCCGCCGGCTTTCGTGCCCAGACGATCGGTCTCCTGCGGAAGCGCTGGTTGCCCCTCACCGCCAGCACGGTCGTCAGCCATCTGTCCTTGTATGCCGTGCTGCTGGTGGCGCTGCGCCACGTCGGGGTCTCAGAGGCGGAGGTGAGCGCGGCCGAGATCCTCGGCGCCTTCGCCTTCGTGCGACTGATCTCCGCGCTGCCGGTGACCCCGGGCGGGCTGGGGGTGGTGGAGTTGGGCCTGACCGCAGCGCTGGTCGTGGCCGGGGGCGACGAAGATGCGGTGGTGGCCGGCGTCCTCGTCTATCGGGCGCTGACGTACCTGCTCCCCATCCCGCTCGGGGGTCTGACCTATCTGTGGTGGCGTCGCCGGCGGGTGGTGCAGACCGCCTCGACGGGCTGAGGGGCCGACGCACCGAGCCGGCCTCTCATGGGTCGAGCTCGAGGCCGAGGTCACGGCGCAGTTCATCGGCCAGCACGCGGCGGGGGAACAGCGCCACCGCGTCGTGAAGCTCCTCGTGCAGGCCGATGTGGGCACCGCTGGTCAGCTCGTAGCGGTAGGCGACGCAGCCTCCCGGGAACACGTCGTAGGTGATGCCGGTGAAACGGGGCGAGAGTGAGGTGAGGCGCTGGTAGCGCTCGCTTCCCTCCTCCTCGGAATCCACCGCCGTTGCTCCGGCCGTGTCGCATGCGTCCAACAGCTCCACCTCCAGGGCCCGCAGCCCGGACCGGTCGGAATTCAGCCAGAAGCGGGCACCTCCGCTGTCCACGTCGAGCGCCGAAAAACTCCATCCCACCGGCAACGGCGCCACGCACGGCACCATGGAGGCAGATGGCACCGCTTGGGCGAGAATCGCCAACCTTCCTCCGGTCTGGCACTGGGGAATGGCCGTTTCCGGCCCGACACATCCCGAGAGCAGCAAGCCGAGAAGCATCGAGGCAACGGACACCCGCAACGATCGGCGCCGAGCGAGTGAGGGGAACGGGCTCACAGGAGCCCGGCCGTTCTCAGGTTGAAGGCCAGCAGCGCCACGGCTACGGCGACGCCGGCGACGGCACCGAGCGTCAGCGCGATCCGCCGGATGCTCCAGAGCTGGATAGCGATGGGCGGTCGTTCGGGCACCAGCTGCCGGAAGCAGCCGAGGAGGTCGCGCCCGTCCTCGCGGAGGCGCTGCCGGAGTTGGGCGGGGATGGTCACGCTGCGGCTGGCGGCCAGGGCCTCGGCGATGTCGTCGGGCTCGAACAGGAGCAGTGCCCGCTCGTACACCCGCTCGGCACTGCTGCGCAGCGCGAGGGTGAGCATCATGTTGGTGAGGTCGACCGCCTGTCGCCATGGCGTCGGCCGTACGGTGGCGAAGGCGACGTCGATGAGGATGGCCCGCCCACCACGCACGAGGACGTTGGCCGGCTTGATGTCGCGATGGGCCAGCCCGGCGTCCCACATGCGGCGCACGGCGGCCAGCGCGTCATCGATGACCGCATCGTCGACCTCGGCTTCATCGAGGTCGACGGCACCGGACAGGAACTCGGTGACCATCAGGTACTCACGCTCGGGCGTGATCTCGACGAAGCCATAGGAGAGCGGGACGGGCAGGCCGGCGTCGGCCATCACCCGCAGCAGGTAGTCCTCGTACTCCACCAGACGCCGGACGCTGGAGAAGGTCCCCTCGTCCTCCAGCCGGCCATAGAGGATGGCCCGTCCCAGCTTGTACCAGCGATCGGAGCGGAGGTGATTTCGGGCGTAGAGCTTGCCGAAGACGACCGTCTCCACCCCTTCGGCCCCGTGACGGACGACGATCCGTAACGGGGTTGAGCCGGCCGAGCCTTCGAGACGGAAGGGGGCGATCTCGACCACCGTGAGGGCGAGTTGCTGGTGGAGGGCCTGTCTGATGGCTTCACCTCGGCGACCACCTACGTCGAGGTGGGCGCTGCGGCCCCGGTGGTAGGAGATGGGGAAGGCTTCATTGGGCGTGAGCAGGCGGAAGCCGACGACCGGCAAGCTCATGCCGATGATCAGGGCCACGAGGATGTCGCTCGGGTGGTCGACGCCGAGGTAGAGCCGGGCGACGCACAGGGTGGCGATGGGGATACCGGCCACCCACTTGGCCCGGTTGCGCATCCTTCCTGCGGGCACCAGGGTGTAGAGCACCCCCATGAGGCTGAGGCCCAGGGCCACGACGGGCGTCGAGGGGTGGGCGTAGCCCTCCCAGAGCCCGATGATCTCGATGTCGACGGGACGCATCCTGCCCACGGCCAGGGAGCTGGTGGCCGTGACAGCGGTCACCACCAAGGTGAGGCCGAGGAAGACGAAGAGATGGCGGAACCGGCGCAGCACCAGCAGGGCGGCCAAGGTGCCCCAGCGCAGGCTTCGGACGGTCCAGACTGAACCGAGGGCGTGCAGGTCGGCCATGATCGGGTTGAGGCTGTCGATGCGCAGGCGCTCTATGGCGCGCAGCACGGCGACGTCGGCCCGCACCACGGCCTTGAACGGGTCGGTGCCGAGGCCCAGGTACAGCAACAACCACGCGGCCACGAGGCCGGCGGCCACTGCCAGGTAGAACCATCCGCTGGCGCTGAGGGGATGGGGGAGCGGCGGAGCCTCGCCTGAGGGCCGCCGGCGCTTGCCGGTGCGCGAGACGACAGCCAGGCCCGCCATGCCTGTTGTCTCACGGGCACCTTCTCCTGTGGCCAATGCCTCCTCACACTGCGGGGCCGCACGCCTCATCCGAACGGAGAACCGGGGGTATCGTACCGATTCGATGTCCCCTCGGCCCGGGCAATTCCGGCGGTGGCGACGGGCCAGTGCGGCGCTGGCCTCCCTCGTTGTGGTGGTGGCCGCGTGCTCGCCCGGCGGCCCCTCGGTCGAGGCCATCGGCGCCCGGGCCGACGACGCAGTGGTCGTGGCGTCGTTCAACTTCGCCGAGAGCGTGGTCGTGGCCGAGCTGTACGCCCAGGCACTGGAGGAGGTGGGGGTGCCGGTGGCACGCCAGGGCCAGGTCGGGCCCCGCGAGATCATGGAGCCGGCGCTCGAGCAGGGGTTGGTCGACCTCGTTCCCGAGTACCTCGGATCGGCCCTGGCCTATCTCGATCCTCGCACCGCGGCGATGGACCTCGACGTAGAGGCGATCCGTAGTCGCCTCGAGGACATCCTGGCCGGCAAGGACGTGGCCGTCCTGGCCCATTCGCCGGCCCAGAACCAGAACGGCATCGTGGTCACCCCGGCGACTGCCGCCCGCTACGGGCTGTCCAAGGTGAGCGACCTGGCTCCCGTGGCCGGTGAGCTGGTGTTCGCCGGTCCCCCCGAGTGCCGAGACCGGCCCTTCTGCCTGCCCGGACTTCGTGAAACCTACGGGCTGGAGTTCCAGGACTTCCTTCCCGTCGACAGTGGAGACCGCCAGACCCGCGCTGCGCTCAGCAGGGGAGACGCCGACGTGGGACTGCTCTTCACGACCGACGGCCATCTGGCCGAGGGGGATTTCGTCCTTCTCGCCGACGACCGCGGCCTCCAGCCGGCCGAGAACATCGTGCCGCTGGTCCGCCGGGAAGTCGTCGCCCGGTGGGGACAGACACTGGTGAGCCGCATCGATGCACTGACGTCCACCCTGACCACCGACGCCCTGTCCGAGATGAACGCCGAAGTGGGCATCGAGGGGGAGTCTCCCGCCGAGGTGGCCGCCGACTGGCTGGACGACCACGACTTGAAAGGGGACTGAGGACCGTCATTGCACCCGCTCTGCATGGGTGCCTGCCACACCCTGGGAGGCATGGCTGCACCCTTGTCGAGCAAAGAGTTCGGTGCCATGGTCGTTGTATGCGCTACGAAGCCTCGGTCACCTCTCTGTCGTGGATACCCTCCGAAGCTCTGCCCGGGCTGAACCGACTTCCGTTCGACATCGGATTCGTCCACTACGACACCCCGCCTCCGGACCGCCTCGACCATGTCGGGGACCTGGGGGCCCTCCGGGAGGCAGGTCGATTCCGCTTCGCCAACGAGCTCCGGGCCTGGGTAGAGGTAAACGACGGGCGCATCGTCGCCCACGGCCAGCTCGGTGGTGGACGAATGGGTGTAACCACGGTGGGTCGCGGCCGGGCGTCAATGACCTTTCAGGCGGTGGCCCTGTCGGACCTCCAGGGGGTTACCCACGTCAGCAGTGACGCCGTGCGCTTCACCCAGACCACCGGGGGCCATGTCGCCCTGCCCGCTCCCCGCCGGGTGAGCCGTCCCCCGTTCGTCAAGGTGGAGGCGCCGCTGGTGTGGACCACGCTGGCCCTGACCATCCGTGCGGATGGGTCGGCAACAGGCGAGCTGACCGGCGCCAGTACCTTCCCCCGGCACTGGGTCTATGACCACGGCGGCTCGCTGGTGGCCAAGTCCGGTCTCCTCGACTTCTCCACCTGGTACCGAGACGCCTTCGGGCGACACACGCCCTGGGGGGACAGCGACTCGCCGGCACTGGTCACGGAGGTGGAGACGGCGTTGGAGCGCTCTCTGGCCGCCACCATCATGCAGAGCGGCGCCAAGCCGAGCTTTCGGAAGCTGAAGGAGGGCACGACCCTGGTGGAGCAGGGCGAACCAGGCGACGAGCTGTACCTGCTGCTCGATGGCGTGTTGCGCGTGGAGGTCGACGGCTCGCCGCTGGCCGACCTCGGCCCCGGGGCTCTGCTGGGCGAGCGGGCTGTGCTGGAAGGCGGCAGGCGGACCTCGACGCTGCGGGCGGTGACGCCCTGCAGGGTCGCGGTGGTCCCCGGCAGCGACGTCGATCGTGCTGCGCTGGCCGAGTTGAGCCAGGGGCACCGCCGAGAGGTCGAATAGCGGGTGCGGGTGTGGGTGTGCGGGGCACGGGGCTCGACTCCCGCCCCCGGTCCCGACTTCGTCCGCTACGGCGGCCACACCTCGTGCCTGGCGCTGGCCGCCGACGGTGGCGCGCCCTCACTGCTCCTCGACGCAGGTACTGGCATCCGTCGAGTGAGCGGACTGCTTCTCGGCAAACCGTTCCGAGGAACCATCCTGCTCGGCCACCTGCACTGGGATCACACCCAGGGCCTGCCGTTCTTCACCGCCGGCGACCGGCCCGGCGCCGCGGTGGATCTCTTCCTGCCTGCCCAGGAGCAGCGCGGGGCCGAAGCGGTGCTGGAAAGGGCCATGTCACCCCCCCATTTCCCGATTCCGCCCTCCGGGTTGCGTGGGAGCTGGCGCATCGCCGGAATGGAGGCCGGCCACCATCGCATCGAGGGGTTTGACGTCCTCGCCCGGGACATCCCTCACAAAGGTGGTCGCACCTTCGGATTTCGCGTGACCGATGACAGTGGCTCCTTGGCCTATCTGTCCGACCACAGCCCGGTGTCGCTCGGCCCCGGCCCCGCCGGCCTCGGCCCGTACCATGAGGCCGCCCTGGCCCTGGCCCAGGGGGTAGATCTGCTCGTCCACGACGCCCAGCACACGGCACCGGAGTTGGCGGCCAGGGCTGCCTTTGGGCACTCGGCGGCTGAGTACGCCGTGGGTCTGGGCGAAGCGGCGGGAGCGCAGCGGGTGCTGCTGTTCCATCATGATCCGGCTCGAACCGATCCCGAGCTGGACACCCTGGTGGACGGGCTTCGTCGCGACTCGATCGATGTGTCGGCCGCGGCGGAGGAGATGGTTCTGGACCTACCCGGCGGGCCCCTCCCCATGGATCAACCAGCTCGCTCGCGGTAGCCCTCCGACCGGTGGTGCTCGCTGCGCAGGAGCGGTGGTGAGGCGAGGCCGGCGGCGAGATAGCTGTCGACGATGGTGGGACACGCCAAGAATTCGGTGATCGGAACTGCGGCGCTGCCTCCCAGGCGAAGGCTCTGGGCCACGCCGTCGAGCACGGCAGTGAGCTCGTGGTAGTCGTGGGCGACCACCACCTCGGGGTAGCGGAACAGCCGGCGTGGGCGGCGTTGAAAGCTGCGCATGAGCTGCCGATCGGCGTCGGTGAGGCAGAATTTGGCGCCCCAGCGCATCGAGACGCGCACGCAGGAGGTCGATGGTTGGCGCAGGTGGACGACGACCTCGTGGCAACGAGAGGAGCGGACCTGGCGGGTGCGCTGTTCCGCCTGACGGAACCGCTCGGCCACCCGGGCGCTGATCGGCAGCAGCGCTTCCAGACAGCGCCGCTCGGCGTCTTCGGCGTCGGCGACCGCCCGCAGCGCTGCCTCCCGTTGCTCGGCGACACGCCGGAGGTCGGCCTCGACCCAGCGCTCGGTCTGTCGGTCCAGCTGACCGGGCTCGATGCGGTTTCTCCCATCGTGGAACATGTCCGCCCGAAGCACCTCACTCTCTTCAGCTACATGTACCAATAGAGTAGTGCCGCCGTCCACGGATAGCAGATGATCCTGATGGGCAGGATCGGCAGGATGCGCTATCGACGATTGGGCCGGTCCGGGATCGAGGTGTCGGCCGTGAGCCTGGGCTCATGGTTGACCTACGGCGGCTCGGTGGGGGAGGAGACGGCCACCGCCTGCATCCACCGGGCGTTCGAGCGTGGCGTCAACTTCTTCGATACGGCGAACGTCTACTCCCGGGGACGTGCCGAGGAGATCATGGGGGCGGCGCTGGCTTCGTTCCCGCGGGAGGATTACGTCCTGGCCACCAAGGTGTACTTCCCCATGGGAAAGGGGCCGAATTCCTCAGGGCTGTCCCGCAAGCACGTCTGGGAGCAGGTGCACCAGTCCCTGCGACGCCTCGGTGTCGACTACATCGACCTCTACCAGTGCCATCGATACGACGAACGCACTCCGCTGGAGGAGACCTGTCGGGTCATGGACGATCTGGTGCGGGCCGGCAAGATCCTCTACTGGGGCACCTCGGAGTGGTCGGCGGAACAGCTGACCAACGCCACCGAAATGTGCCGAGCGGAGGGATGGTCGCCGCCGACCAGCAACCAACCGCAGTACAGCGTTCTCCAGCGGCGTATCGAGCAGGCGGTGCTGCCCGTCTCCGAGCAGCTGGGCATCGGCAACGTGGTGTGGTCACCCCTGGCCCAGGGGATACTCACCGGCAAGTACCGCACGCCCGACGACGTTCCGCCCGAGAGCCGGGCGGCAGGATCCGGTCGCCAGTTCATGGAGGCGTGGCTGACCGCCGAAACGCTCGATGCGGTGGCGGCGGTGGGCAAGGTGGCCGAACAGGCCGGGTGCACCCTGTCCCAACTGGCCTTGGCCTGGTGCCTGCGCCAGCCGGCCGTGTCCAGCGTGATCGTGGGTGCCAGCCGGCCTGAGCACGTGGACGACAATGTGGTGGCCGCCGACCTCGATGTCGACTCCGACGTGCTCGATGCCGTGAGCGACCGACTGGATCCCGTGGCCGTCCACAGCTGAACTGCGCCCCCGACGGCTGGAAAGGAAAGGGAGAAAAAACCTCAAGATCGAGCCGGAAGTCTTCGATACCGGTAGTACAGGGTGGGTCGGGCATTCGGTTGCCTTGCACCTGTCCTGGGAACAGTCCGCGACGGGCACGGGCCCGCATATACCAGGAGGTTTGACATGGGCATCATCGGATGGATTCTTCTCGGCCTCATCGCCGGCGTCATCGCCAAGGCGATCATGCCGGGCAACGACCCCGGTGGGATCATCCTCACCATCATCATCGGCATCGTCGGCGCCCTCATCGGCGGGTTCCTCGCCGGGGCCATCTTCGAGGTGAACGTCAACGACGAGTTCTTCGATCTGGCTACGTGGGTGGCTGCCATCGCCGGGGCATTGATCCTGCTGGCCATCTACCGGGTGGTTGCCGGCGAGCGGGCCGTCCGCCGCTGACCGGGGACTGGGGACCGGTGACTGTTGACCGGTGACTGTCGATCGGGGACGGCTATACTGGTGACACCAATGCGAGTACCCGGTTCCGGGACTCGCGGGTCACCTCATTTGCTCCTCTCGAATGTGCGGAGTCGCCGGGGCGACCTACCGCCACCCACGACAGGAGCAATGTCCCATGACCACCACCTTCGGCGCGCTCGGCATCCCGGCCGACCTGGTCGCCGTCCTCGACGCGGACGGCATCACCGAGCCGTTCCCGGTGCAGACGATGACCATCCCCGATCTGTTGGCCGGCCGCGATGTCTGCGGCAAGGCCAAGACCGGTTCGGGCAAGACCTTGGCGTTCGGCCTCGCCGTCGTGGCCAGGGCCAAGCCGGCATCACCTTTGCGCCCCGGCGCCCTGGTGCTCGTGCCCACCCGCGAGCTTGCCACCCAGGTCGCCGCTGAGCTGGCTCCCTTGGCCAAGACCCGCGGTCGGTCGGTGCGGGCCGTCTACGGCGGTACCGACCTCGACCGTCAGAGCAACGCTTTGCGCAAGGGAGTCGACATCGTGGTCGCCACCCCGGGGCGGCTCATCGACCTCATCGAGCGCAAGGCCGTCGAGCTCGACGCCATCGAGATCGTCGTCCTCGACGAGGCGGACCGGATGGCCGACATGGGCTTCCTGCCGCAAGTGGAGTGGGTCCTGCGCCACGTCGGCACACCTCATCAGACGATGCTGTTCTCGGCCACCCTCGACGGCGACGTCGACCACCTGGTGCGGGTGCACATGCAAGACCCGGTGTTCCACGAGGTGGTGTCCGACCGTGTGGACGTCGACGACATGGAACATCGCTTCCTGTCCGTCCACCAGATGGACAAGGTGCGGGTGGCGGCGGCCATCGCCCGCGGTGCGGAGCGGTGCCTGATCTTCGTGCGCACCAAGCGGGGCGCCGATCGCCTGGCCGGTCAGCTCGAGCGTGAGGGTGTAGCGGCCATGCCGATCCATGGCGACCTGCGCCAGAGCGCCCGTGAACGGGCGCTACGCGACTTCACCGATGGCGGGCTCCACGTCCTGGTGGCCACCGACGTCGCCGCCCGAGGCATCCACGTCGACGAGATCGACGTGGTCCTCCACTACGACCCGCCGGCGGACCACAAGTCCTACGTGCACCGCTCGGGGCGCACGGCCCGGGCCGGCACCAGCGGGGCCGTGGCCACCCTCGTCCTGTGGGACCAGGAGCGCGATATCCGACTGCTCCAGAAGCGCCTCGGCCTGGAGCTGCCGCTGGTGGAGATCTTCTCCAACGATCCCCGACTGGCCGACCTGTCGGGATGGAAGGACGAGCCCGCCGCGGCCGTCTGACCTCCGAGCCCCCCCCGGTTCTGGCCCCTCAGCGGTGGTGATCACAACCGCTGAAGGGGCCAGAAGCGTGGTGGCGGCCCGCAGTATTCGAGACACGATGGTTGCC
The DNA here is from genome assembly GCA_035942015.1 of Acidimicrobiales bacterium. Taxonomy (GTDB): domain Bacteria; phylum Actinomycetota; class Acidimicrobiia; order Acidimicrobiales; family CADCSY01; genus JADDRA01. The sequence continues at coordinate 14,466 of DASZDM010000040.1, forward strand.
GCCGGGGCCGACCCGGTTGTTGCCCGGGCTCGGGTGGTGGCGGGTGCCGCCCTGGCCGTGGCCCGCCACCTCGGCGTCGAGCCATCTCCTTCGGCCCTGTTCTCGAGGTGGGGTCCGCCAGTGGCCATCGAAGTGCCCTCGATCGACGCGTCGCCATCGCTGGTGGGAACGGTCCACGAAGGGTTGCTCGACGCTGCCGGTCGGCGCTCGAACGGTGTCTTCTACACCCCTGCGGCGGTGGCTGCGGCGGTGGCGGGATGGGCCCTCGAGCGACGCACGAGTGCTCGCTCCGTGGTGTGCGATCCGGCGTCGGGAGGTGGCATTTTCCTGCTGGCGGCTGCCGAGGTACTGGTGGCCGGCGGTCGCTCGCGCGAGGAGGTGGTCAGCGAGTGCCTGATCGGTGCCGACGTCGACCCGGTGGCCGTGGCCGTCACCCAGGCGGTGTTGCATCTGTGGTGCGGCGGAGTCGCCGTCCCCCGCATGGTGGTGGGCGACGCACTCGCCTTGGATGTCAGGGATTGGCCGGTGAGGCCGGACGTGGTGGTGGGCAATCCGCCCTTCCTCAACCAGCTGGGGCGGGCCACCGTGCGCCCCCATGGTGAGATCGTCGCCCTGCGCCGGCGTCTGGGTGCCGCAGTCACCGCCTACGCCGACACCGCCGTCCTCTTCCTGGTGATGGCGACCGGCCTCGTCGGTCCCGGCGGGACCGTGGCGCTGATCCTGCCGGAGTCGTTCCTGGCCACCCGGGATGCCGGCGCGGCCCGATCGGCCGTGCTGCTCGATGCCAGCCTGGAGGCGCTGTGGACCCCTTCGGTCCCCGTGTTTCGCGCCGCCGCCGTGCGCATCTGCGTCCCGGTCCTTCGCCGGGGTGGCGACCGACGGGGGCGTCTGCGCCTGTGGCGGGAGATGCCCCCTCGCCTGGCCGCCGAGGTGGAGCTTGACGCCGACGTGCTGTCCGATGCGCCGACCTGGTCGCACCTGCTCTCCACCGGCTCAGACGCTCCCGACTGGACGATCGAGGGCGAGGGGGTACTGGGGCAGTGGTGTGTCGCGAGCGCCGACTTCCGCCAGCACTACTACGGGGTGGCGCCGTTCATGATCGACGACCCGGGCGGGAGTCTCGACGACGAGCGTTTTCCCCGTCTGGTCACCGTCGGGCTCGTCGACCCGGCCGTGTGCCGGTGGGGGCAGCGTCCGACACGTCATCACCGGCAACGGTGGCAGCAGCCGCGTGTCGATCTGTCGCGCCTAGAGACCGAGAGCGAGCTGGGCCCGTGGGCCGCATCCCGCCTGGTGCCCAAGGTGGTGGTGGCCACCCAGACCCGGGTCGTGGAGGCGGCGGTCGACGTCGACGGGTCCTGGTTGCCGTCGACGCCGCTCATCAGCGTGATGGCGCCGGCCGCCCGCCTCTGGCACATCGCCGCCGCCCTGCTCGCCCCGCCGGTGACCCTCTGGGCACTCCGCCACTGGCAAGGCGCCGCCCTGTCCGCCGGTGGCCTGAAGCTGAGTGCCGCCCAGGTGGGGTCCCTGCCTGCCCCTCGACCGGGGGCGGATTGGAACGAGGCGGCGGACTGCGTGCGCCGAGCCGGCGACGTGGCGGACGAGGTCGATCGCCGGAAGTGGCTCTTGGCCGCGGGGACGGCGTCGAGCCGGGCCTACGGCATCGACGACCCGGCGGTGGTGGCCTGGTGGGAGGCCCGGCTCCCAAACTGGCAGCTGTAGGGCTGGGCTACCGGCCGTCGAGAGCGCCGATCACCTCGGCGAAGGCGTCCATGGCCGGTTCCGGGACCGTGACGTAGGAGATGCCGAAGCGCTCCCGGCGGGCCAGGAGGTCGTCGACCACCTGGTCGGCTGATCCGAGCACGGCGTGGGGGCTCGCGAGTACCGAGTCGGGAGAGACGCCCCACGTCGCCGCAAGCTCGTCGGCCTGGCGCCGGCGGGAGACGGTCGGGCCCACCCGTGCCGCCAGGACGAGGGAGTTCAGCTCCAGGTCGGTGAAGCGACTGCCGGCGGCCTCTCGGATCACGCCCAGCTTGGTGTCGGTGGCCTCGGAGGTGACGTCGGCCGGATCGAGCGTGCCGTCGGGTCGCGACCGGGGGGCGAGCCCGACGATGTCGGCCACCCGGCCGGCCAGGGCCAACAGCCGCGGCCCGCCGCCGCCGACGAAGAGCGGAGGTCCACCGGCCTGGGCTGGCAGAGGCCGCCCCTCCAGCTCCCCGACCCGGTAGTGGTTGCCCGCGAAGGTGAAGGGCCGGCCGGTCCACAGCCCCTTCAGCACGGCCACCGACTCCTCCAGACGAGCCAGTCGGACGGCACCCGGGTCGAAAACCATGCCCGCGGTTTGGTATTCCTCTTGCCGCCACCCCGCGCCCAGGCCGAGTTCGAGGCGGCCCCCGGCGAGGAGATCGACGGTGGCCGCCTCCTTGGCCAACAGGACGGGATGGCGGAAGTCGTTGGACAGCACGAAGCTGCCGACGCGGAGCCGGGTGGTGGCCGCAGCGGCGACAGCGAGGGCGGGAAGGGGAGCGAGCTGATCGCCGAGGTGGTCGGGCACCAGCATGGTGGAGTACCCGAGCCCTTCGATGCGCCGAGCCGTCTCGGCCCAGTCGTGGCCGTGGTCGAAGCCGGCCAGAGAGCAGCCGAATCGAAACGGTCGGGAAGTGGCCACGATCGGCGACCCTATCGGCGCCTTTCCGACGGGGCCCGGCGCGGAACTATCCACTGGGGAGGGAGGAGGCCGCGAAGTACGATCGGAGTCGATGCCGACGCTCCTGCCCGTGACTGGCGCCTGGCGCCCGGGTGACCCCGTCGGCGCGCGGCGCTTTGCCCGGCTGGCCGCCGATCGTCCCTTCGTCCTCGAAGGGGGAGGCCAGCTGCGCAACATCGTGGTGGCCTACGAGACGTGGGGTGAGTTGTCGGCCGACGGGGGCAACGCCGTCCTGATCTGCCACGCCCTGACCGGCGACAGCCATGCCGGCGGGGGCATAGGCCCTGGGCATGCCAGTTCGGGTTGGTGGGACGGCCTCATCGGTCCCGGCCTGGCTCTCGACACCGACCGCTGGTTCATCGTGTGCGCCAACGTCCTCGGCGGCTGCCAGGGCACGACCGGCCCGGCGTCGCCCCACCCGGCTGATCCGGACGGCCGATCCTACGGCTCGGCCTTCCCGGTGGTGTCTATCCGTGACATGGTGCGCACGCAGGCCGCGGTGGCCCGTGACCTCGGCGTGGCCCGTTGGCTGAGCGTGATCGGCGGCTCCATGGGCGGGATGCAGGTTCTCGAGTGGGGGATCATGTTTCCGGAGCGGGTTCGTTCCCTCGTCCCCATCGCCACGGCCGTCGCAGCCAGCGCCCAGCAGATCGCCTACGGCAGCGCCGGACGCAAGGCCATCCGCCTCGACCCTCACTGGCGGGGAGGCGACTACTACGACGCCGAGCCCGGCCAGGGGCCGAGCGAGGGCCTGGCCATCGCCCGCAGCATCGCCCAGATCACCTATCGCAGCGACGACGTCTTCACCGACCGCTTCGGGCGCGAAGTCGTGGAGCCGCTCGACGGCTTCTCGCTGTGGCAACGCTTCCAGGTCGAGCGCTACCTCGAGTACCAGGGGACCAAATTGGTTCGCCGCTTCGACGCCAACTCCTATCTTTATCTCACCAAGGCAGCCGATCTGCATGACGTGGCCCGCGGCCGGGGCCGACTGGAAGAGGCGATGGCGCGCATCTGCACCCCAACACTGGTGATGGGAATCTCCTCCGATGCGCTGTACCCGACGTACCAGCAGTGCCAGATCCACGATCTTCTGCAGGCACGGGGTACCGACAGTGAGTACGTCGAGATCGACAGCTCCCACGGGCATGATGGTTTCCTCATCGATCTCGACCAGGTGGGCTCGGCCTTGTCACGCTTCCTGTCGGACGTCGACAAGTCCGAAGCCCGATGACGCTCGACGACCAGCCCGGCGATGCCGTGCCGGGTTATCGGATCGAGACCCGGGCCATCCTCGCCGGGCGGGGCGACAACGAGGGTTCGTTGGCGACGCCGTTGTGGGCAACGAGCACCTTCCAGACGGCCACCATGGACGAGAGCCTGCGGCTGGCCACGTCGCTGCGTCCCACCCGGTTCTACAGCCGCTACGGCAACCCCACCGTGCGGGCGTTCGAGGACGCGGTGGCCGAGCTCGAGGGGGCGCCGGCGGCCCAGGCCTTCGCCTCGGGGATGGGAGCCGTCTCATCGGTGGTGCTGGCGTTGTGCTCGGCGGGCAGCCACATCGTGGCCCAGCGCCAGCTGTACTCCTCGACGTCGTTGCTGTTCGCCGGCGTGTGTCCCCGTCTCGGTATCGACGTCAGCTTCGTCGATGGGACCGACACCGAGGCGTTGGCGGCCGCTGTCATCCCCGGTCGCACCGTCATGGTGTTCGTGGAGACGCCGGCCAACCCGGGGATGCAACTCGTCGACCTCGACGCCCTCGGGGCGATCCCCGGTCCGCTGCGCGTGGTCGACTCCACCTTCGCCGGTCCGTTGGTCCAGCACCCACTGGAGCACGGCTGCGACCTAGTGATCCACTCGGCCACCAAGGGCCTGGCCGGCCACAATGACGCCACCATCGGTGTGGTGGCAGGAGCCGAGGACCTCATCGGGTGGATCTGGAACTACCACACCGTGCATGGCGCCATCGCCTCTCCCTACGACGCCCTGAACGCCCTGCGCGGCCTGCGCACCCTCGCCGTACGGGTTCGCCAGCAACAGGAGACGGCCGAGCGGGTGGCACTGTTCCTGGAGGGCCACCCAGCGGTCGAGCGGGTGTACTACCCCGGGTTGGACTCACATCCCCAGCGTGACCTGGCAAAGCGCCAGATGACACACGGTGGAGGCATGCTGAGCTTCGAGGCGACGGGGGGCTGGCAGGCAGCGCACCGCTTCACCGAGTCAGTGCGCCTGGCCCGCCTTGCCCCTTCTCTCGGCGGTCCGGAAACCCTCGTCACCCATCCGGCATCTACCACTGCGGCCAACCTCACGCCCGACGAGCGCTCCGACATGGGCATCGCCGATGGGCTGATCCGCCTGTCGATCGGCCTCGAGCATTCTGAGGATGTGGTGGCCGACATCGCCGGCGCCCTTCAAGCCGCCGCTGGGCGGTAGCGCTGCCCGAGCTTCCCGAGGTCGAGTACTACCGCCGCCTGGCCGAGCGGACGATCGGCCGTGTGGCGGCGCAGGTGCACACACCTGACGCCTGGTTCCTCAAGAACGGACTGTCCGGCATCGTCCTGGCCCATGCGCTGGTGGATACCTCCTTCGCCGCTGTTCGCCGGACCGGCAAGCTGCTGCTTCTGGATACCGAGGGCGGGGGCACCCTCGGGTTGCGCTTCGGCATGACCGGACGGCTCCTGGTCGACGGATTGTCAGGGGTGGGTCAGCTCCTCTACTGCAGCCCGCGGGAGGAAACGGCGTGGGACCGCTTGCGCCTCGTTTTTACCGACGGAGGGGATCTGGTCGTGCGCGACCCCCGCCGCCTCGGCGGGGTGTTTCTCGACCCGGACGAGTCCCGGCTGGGCGTCGATGCCGCGTCGGTCACCCCGGCCGGCCTGCGACGGGCACTGGCGGGCAGCGGCGCCCCGCTCAAGGCCTGCCTCCTCGATCAGTCCCGCCTCGCCGGCGTGGGCAACCTCATCGCCGACGAGGTGCTGTTCCGGGCCGGCCTCGATCCGGCCCGTCCGGCCAGGTCGTTGACGCCGGCGGAGTCCAGGCGCCTCCATCGCCACCTGCGACGGACCATTGACGACCTCGTCGAAGGAGGTGGCTCCCACACTGGAGCGCTGGTACCGATGAGGTCGACGGGTGGGATCTGTCCCCGAGACGGCACGCCACTGCAGCGCCGGACGATCGGTGGCCGGACCACCTGGTCGTGTCCTCGACACCAGAGATAGGAGGAACCTCCTACCATGCCGGTGGTGGAGGATCGACATCGTGCCGCAGTAGTGGTCGGAACGGTGGTCGCCTTGGTCCTCTCGTTTGCGCCGTTTTCCGGGGCCCCGGCGGCGGGGCAGGGTGTGCCACTGGCGCCGACCACCTCGGTGACGGAGGCGCCGTCTCCCAGCACCACCTCCCCGCCAAGCTCGACGACGGCGGCACCTCCCACCACGAGCGCTGGCCCCCGATCGACCACGACGGCCCCCAAGGCCTCGGCCTCACCTTCGCCCACGGCCAGAAAGGCCCCCCCCAGCACCAGCCGTGCCAAGAAGGCGACGACGGTCCGTTCGGAGGAAAGGCCAACCACCACCGACCGGGCTCGATCCGTCACCGATACCTCACAGCCGCTGCGGACGACGCCGCCCACCCTCCCCGTCGAGCAGGCCGCCACCTCGAGCGGTCTGAGCTCGGGCAACGTGGTGGCCCTGATCGCCGCCGGCTTGCTGGCCGTGGCCATGGCGTTGTCCCTGTTGACGGTCCGCTACGTGCGGGCCACGCGACCGGAGGACCGGCACGTCGATTGAGTGGACGGCCGGTTCGGCGCCGGCGGCATCGGTAGGGTTCGGGGATGGCTGACGAACTCGACGTGGAGGGCATGATCCAGCGGTTCCAGGACCGAGCCAAGGCGGTGAAGAACCGCAACCTTCCTCCTGTGGCCGGTCCCGAGCGCCAGCGGTTCATCACGCAGGCCCAGAACGACTTCCAGGACTACGCCATGATCGGCGACGCCGTCGCCAGCGTGGAGGATGGCTTCCTCGTGCTGCGCATCGACCTGCGCCCACCCGAGCCGCCGGGCTGACGGCTCCCGGGGGAGTTGGTAGGCTCGGTCTCCCACGCGGACGTGGCTCAGTGGTAGAGCATCACCTTGCCAAGGTGAGGGTCGCGGGTTCGAATCCCGTCGTCCGCTCCAAGAAAGTGCAGGTGAGAGCCTGTCGCAGGGTTCCCGTGACGGCGGAGTCGCGCGAGGCGCCTGGAGGGACGTCTCACGCCAAGACTGAAGGAGGTATGGCGATCGAGTTCAGATCGTCGCCAGTCGCATCCGTCTCAGTTTGAGCAGGTTGTGGACCGAGCAGATGAGCCGCCACTCGCTGAGGGCGGCCGGAATGGTGCGCCTGGAGAACCGGCGGAAGCCGAGGTTGGCTTTGATGTTGCCGAACACCGGCTCAACGGTGATCTTGCGCCTGGCATAGAGCGCCTTGCCCTCGTCGCTGGCCAGCCGGTCGAGCATCTGCTTACGGAGCCGGGCGGGGTCGGTCCCACCCCGGCGGCGCTCGTCGCGCAGATGTCGGGCCCACGTCTCACTCACCGCCATCTCGGCCGCCGCGGCCTTCAGCGTCAGCTCACCGGCGTCGAGGCGGTCCAACACCGCGTGTCGTTCGGCGATGCGGGGGTCGTCGGGATCGGTGATGCCGTTGGTGGCGGGCATCGGGGTGATGAGCACCTCG
>DASZDM010000041.1:0-7557 GCA_035942015.1 Acidimicrobiales bacterium
GATGACGTGCATTCTGCGCTGCAGCCGCTGGAAGCTGGTCTGGCCCTGCTCGTTGAACGCCACGACCTCGCCGTCGAGCACCACCGAGTGTGGTGCCAGCGCCTCACCCATCCCGGCCAGCTCGGGGTAGGTCCCGGTGATCACACCGCCCCGACGGTTCATGACGACGACGCTGTCCGGGCTGGCGAGAACGATGATTCTTTGGCCATCAAGCTTCGGCTCGAACTGATAGGCGGCAGGATTCGGCGGAATCCCGTTGCCGCCAGCCAGCATGGGCAGGAGGCGCGGCAGCGCAGGCTGGCTCACCACCCCACCTTGCCTCAGACGCCACCGTTTGGGGACCGGTGCGCGGCCACGTTGCCTCGTGGGTCGGCGAGGGCCTTGCGCAGCCGCTCGTTGTCCAGGGTCAGCACCTGGACGTGTTGAGCGAGCGTGTCGATGGAGAGCTCGAGGACGGCGACCTTCTCGGCGTGCCGGCGCCGGACCTCGGTGAGCTCGCTGCGGGCCTGCCGCTCGTCGAAGATGGGACGCTCCGGCTGGACCGAGGAGGAGCGTCGCAGCTGCAACGCCCGCAGCGCCTCGACGGCGGTGACGGACCGGTTGGCCGTGGAGCGGCTGACGCCTGCCTCGACGGCCAAGCCGGCGACCGTCAGGTCGCCCTTGCTGCGAAGGGGCCGGCCCTCGACCAGCCGACCCAAGGCTTCCTGCAGCGCCTTCTCCGATGTGGCGTTGACCCCGCTCACGTCGTGTTCAGCGGCCGGATCGCCGCTTCCATCTCGTCGAGTTTGCCTCTCAGAGCGCTTCGCTGGTTCGAGGTCAGGCTCTTGCGGGTCAGGTGGACCCTCACCTCACCCATCGCCGCCTGCCACTTCGGAGCATGCGCGGCGGTGATCACCGAGTTCCCGCAGCGGTCGGGCTGGCAGAACGGAGTGAGCGGCTCGTTCGCTCCTTGGCCTGAGCTTCGGAGGCACAGCGCGGCCTCCCGGTCGAAGAAGCAGTCATTGAGGACGCCGGGGTAAAGCGTCCGGGCGGAGCTTTTGAGCATGGCCCGAACCCTGGCGTCGTCCACCACGACGCCGACGTCGTCGAGCCCCGCCTTGGCGTGGGCAAACAGGGCGTTGCGTTTCGAGGCGCCGGCTCCGGTCGAGGCCATCCCCGCCACGTGGTTCCAGTAGTCCTCGACCAGGTCGTCGAGCGCTGCGAGTCGTCGCTCGGCTTCGACCTCCCGGCGGAACCCGGAGGCGCTCTCGCCAACGTAACCCTCGAAGGTGGCGACCGAGACGTGCTGATACTGCAGCATCCCGGCGACGGCCCCGAAGGGCTGGTTGGCGATGTGCCAGGCCAAGGTCCGGCGGAACTGGGCCGTGGCGAAGTGCCACGGGCGGCCATCGTGTAGCGGGATGGCGGGTGCGCCGTCACGGCTCTGGGTGGAGTTCACGTGGTCGCGGAAGTCGTTCAGCTGACGGACCGCGGAGGGGCCGAGCCGGGCCCCCGCGACGGGAAGGCTGCCGCCGGCGGAGGTCCTGGGATAGGTCCGGGTCCCCGGGGAGGTGAACAGGTGCTCGTGGGGGTGCATGGCTTCGAGCACCTCGACGGCCCGGCCCACCGGGTCGATCACCACCCAGGTTGCCTCGCGGCCCTGGGCACCGTGGCCCTTGAAGGTCCTTCCCCGGAGCTTGTGGCGCTCGATCACGCCATCGGCGCTGCGGCTGACCTCGTGGCAGCCGCGGCGGAGCTCCTGGACCTCGGAGTCCCGCATGCCGGACAGGTAGGCGCAGACGACGTAACAGGCGGCCTGGAGCATTCGGCGCTCCACGACCAGGTCCTGCGGCGTGACCGGCCCCCGCCACGGGCAGCCCGTCGACGGGTTCTCCGACATGGTCGTGTCGAGGCCGCCCAACTCCAGGCCCAGCTCCTCGACCGCGGCTTCAAGCAGGCGGTGGCGGAGGCCGGTGTCGACGTGGTCGAACTCGGCGAGGCCCGCCATGCGGACAACGAGGGCGCGGTTGACCCGCAGGTCGCCGACGGCGCACCCGGCGTCGCCCGACTTCGCATGTCCGAACACGGCGGGGATCCCCCGACCGGCGCGGCGGCGGTCGGAAATCCAACGCCGCAGCTTCTCCAGCGGCGGGCCGGGCGTCTGTCGTCGGCCCTCCATGGCAGCGATCTCGGCACCCGCGGCCAGGACGTCCGCTCCGGCAACCTCGACGTAGAACAGCGACCACCGCAGCAGGCCGCCGAGGACGTCCTCGGGAATGCGGGGCGTGGCGTTCTCCGTGGCCTCCACCACCCCGGCGACCACGTAGGGCGTCCTGCCCCGCCACGGCACGATCTCGAGGCGGTCGTGGGTCAGGAAGCCTCCGCAAAGCGCGAGCCGGACGATGACCCCGATGTAATTGGCCACGGCCGGGGCGTGGATGGGCCGCCCGGTCCCGTGGCCGCCGTGTTGGCACCAGAGCCGGTAGGCGTCGAGGACGTCCTGGGTGACAGCCGAGAGCCGCATCCCTGCTTGCTCACGATCCAGGTAGGTGAACAGGGCCAGGAGAAAGGTGAGCTCCTGGCGGACGACCTGCACCGGCAGGTTGCGCTTGATCCCCGCCACCCGCTCGTTGAGGCGAGCGTAGAGGTACTCCTTGGCCGTGACCCGCTGCACCGGGTCGGCGATGCGCCGGAAGTCGAGGACGAGGGTGGCCGGCGGGACGTTGCGCCGGGTCTGCGCCCACCCGAGCTGCCACACCTCGTCGCCGAAGACCGGCGGACGATCGGCGTGCCATGTGCGCGCCAGTCGCAGGGCCCGGACGTCGGCGCCGGCGAGGAGCCGGCCGCGAAGGACGGGGGCGTCTTTGGCGAAGTGGGCGGAGCGCAGCTCCGTCGTCGACGCCGGGAGGGCGACGGTCACAACGGCACGCCCGCCAGCTGGGGTGGGAGGTAGATCAGTTCGGGATCCAGGTCCGCCGCCGCCCGAGCGGCGGCGACGACCGCGGGCGGAAAACGAGGGAGGACGTTCTCGGTCAGCTGGCGGTGCGCCTCCCCGTAGGTGGCGGCCCACTGGTCGGCCGGCATCGCGCTGCGCGCCTCGACGACGTGGGCCAGGAACGACAGGAGGGCGGGCAGCTTGCGGGTGGTTATCACCGCGTTCGCACAGCCCAGGCACGCCCAGAAGGGCGTGGGACAGGCGGCACCGGGCGTGCCGAAGGGCGAGTCGAAGAAGTCGCGGCAGCTTGACAGCCACACGTCCTGCTCGCCGCCGAGCAAAGCTTTGACCTGTGCCGGCGCGACGCCCAGGACGTCGCTGCCGGCGACCGGGTCGGCGAAGAGCGCGTCCTCCTCGTCCGCGGTCAGCACCGTGGCGGACCTGGCCACGGCGACGGCGTCGTGCAGCGCCCGCTCGATCGCCGCCTCGTGGAAGCGCCGTAGGGCCTCGATGGCGCCGTAGTGGTCGCCGGCCACCGACGGCGTGTGGTTGCCGCCGGCGAAGTCCTCTAGCTGCCCATTGGTGGCGAGGTAGCGGCCGGCCTTGTGCGTCTTGCGCAGCCGCACCGGCTGCAGACGCAGCGGCCGCCCGTCGTCGCCCCGCAGGTCGTAGCGCTTCACGAACTTGGCGAACACGCCCGAGCCTGCGGTCATCGCGGCCGGGTGTAGGCGGCTCTGGAAGATGACCAGCCAGAGATGCTCAGATCCGGAGTGTGCCCGCGCCCGCTGGGTGAGGCGCAGCACAATCCGGATCAGCCGCCCCGGTGAGTACATCCCCGAGTCGCGGACCCACACGGATCGCTCTTGGCGAGTGCCCGCCCGTCGCTTCCGGTAGCGGACCTCGACGCGGCCGCCCTCGGTGTTGCCAAGGCAGTCGGCTCGGAGCTCCTTGCACGCCTCGATCTCGATGCCGCTCTCCAGGGCGAGCAACAACAGGAAAGGAACGAGGTCGTCACGTGTGGGATAGAGCGCCGCATGGACATCGACCATCCGGAAACCCACGTTCCGGCGGCCTTGTCGCTCCTGCAGCTCGTTGAGGCTGAGCGGGCCGTTGCGGTCGACGTGCCACACGACGTTGTCCGCCACCCGCCATCCCGCTCCGACGGGCTCGCGGCCGAGGGCGAGGCGCTGTTCGGCGGTGACGGTGAGCCGTTCGACGACCCGGAGGACATCGGCCCGACAGGCGGCCCGAAGCTGTGCCGTTTCGTGAGGGCTGTACGCGTCGCGCGGTGTGGTGTGGCCCTTCTCGCCGTTGGCGACGAAGTCGAGGCGAGCAAGGAGGTCGGGACGGAGCGAGACGAGGCCGCCGGCAGCGACGGTGCCCAGGAGGCGCACCAGCGACCCGATGTGGAGGTAGGGCATCGTGCTGGCGCTGGGAAAGCGCTGGCGCTCGGCCTCCTCGAACGTGTCGAGGTCGGCGGCGGAGATGTCGCCTGCGTCGATGCACTCTGCCTGTGCGGGATGACGAGCGGCGACCAGCGGGATGAAGGCCCGAATGGCGCCGCTGTACATCCGAGCAGTCCCTGTCGTGATGTGCCCTCCGCCCACGCCGACACGGGCGGCGAGGGCGGCGGTGAGGTGGCGGACGAGCCGGGGGCAGGACAGGCCGGTGTAGTCGAGGGCCAGCGTGGTTCCCTCGCTGCACACCAGCGTGTGGCGGAGGAACCCCAGGGAGACGACGTCGTCGTTTATCGACGTCTCCTCGCCGTCGGCGAACCTGACTCGTCGCCGATCCCGAGTGAACCTCGAGGGACTAGGCGACGACATCATCCGGCTCCGGGCAGATGTCGCGGGCCCAGCGGTCGACAGCGTCGTCGACCAGCCACTGGGCTTCGGCCAGGCTGTCGAGGTAGACGTAGGTGGTAACGACGCTGCGGTGCCCGAGAAGTCGCTGCAGGCGCTGCAGCGGATCGCCCAGCAGCCGCCGGTAGGGGGCCGTGGCCGCGTCCGACCCGTGCGGCCCTTCCATGGACCCGATCTGCTCGCGGATCAGCAGGGACAGCATGTGGACGGCGAAGGTGTGGCGCAGGGTGTGCGGGCTCACCTCGACTGGATGGCCGAGGGCGCGGCACCGAGCCGAGCCCCGTTCGAAGACGGCTTGCCAGGCACGATCCGACACCCGAGCACCTGCCTCAGTGAGCCAGAGAGCCAGCGGCCGGCGGTCAGCATCGACGGCGGCCATGCGGTGGGCGGAGGTCACCCTGGCCAGCGGAACCCGGAACCGCCGGCCATCCACCATGACCGAGCAGGCTCGGCCATCGATGGCGACCACCTCCGGCCCGTCGATAGCCGTCTGGGGGTGGCGACCTTCCAAGGCGTTCTCCCGCTCAAGACCGGCGTAACCGCCGATCGCTCGCAGCACCCGGGCGGGAACGCGGACATTGCGCCCTCGCCCGCCCTTGCAGACGACCGGAGACAGCGCGAACGCGGCTGACTTTCCGGTGGGCGGGGCGGTCGGGAGCTCGCCCACGAGCAAGGTGGCCGCCTCGCCGAGGCGCATGCCGGTCGTCACCAGGACCTCGGCGAAAAGCGCGTTGCGGTGGCCGTGGCGGCCCCGGAACGTCGGGTCGGGACCGCCCTCGGGGAGGCGGCCGCGCAGGCCGACGTCTCGGAACAGGAGGTAGTCCTCGACCGAGAGGAACCCCGGCGGACGTCGGCGGCCGCGCCGCTCCTTGGCCAGGTTGACCGGCTCCGGATGGCGCCGGCCGGGGAGGAAAGCCGAGGACCGCGGCGCCCGGTAGGAGAAGGGCGGGCGGCTGACGTGGCCGTTGGCGGTTGCCCACCGGTAGAACTTGTCGAGGGTGGCGATCCCGCGATCCCAGGTGCTCGACGAGATGGCAGTCTCCGGCGGGCCCAGGCGGCGGGCGCGGTGGTAGGCAGCGACGTCGGCCTGCTCGGCTTCCCACACCGTCCTGTCGCGCTGCTCAGCCAGGAAGCGCGCCCACGTCACCAGATCTCGGGCGTAGGCGAGCCAGCTCTTCTCGGCGCGGACGCCCATGGTGGGAAGCTCGCGGAGGAACTGGTTCAGCCGGAGGTCGTAGGCGCCGTCGTTGTCCAGGATGAACGGCATCCCCTCTGGGACGCCAACGAGATCGAGCGCACTCCGCCGATCAGAAAGCTCAGGGCCGCTCTCGGATCCTCCCGAGCGAAGTAGCCCACGCTGCGAGAGGAACAGCTCCACGATGGCGAACCGTAACTCTGACGGACATCAGGGCACGGGGATGGTCAAGTGCCCGTGAGTGCGACGAGGAACAGCATCCCGGTCCGCCGGGTTGCGCCTCAAGGCGGACCGGTAGCGAGTAGAGATTCGAACACGCTGAACCCCCCCACGGCCTCGAGAACAGCCATGCAGAGGTGGCCGTACGGACCCACGGTCCGAATCCCGAGATAGGTGCTCTTGGCGAGCGGCGAGCGGCACAGTCCCGGCGGCCGCACGGGCGGTCCCGACCGCACCTATGGGCGGGTTCCTTCTCCCTGCACCTGCGCCAACGCTCCTCGTAGAACCGTTTCGTACTGGGTGCGGTCGAAGACGATCCGGCCAATGTCAAACAGCCCCTGCTCGTAGCTGACCCCGTTCTCGTAGTTGTTCTGGACTCCCCAATCCGTCCACGTCACTCTTTCGGCGTCGCGCTCGATTGTCACGGTGACTGCACCGCATCCCAGATCACCGCACTCCGGACAGATGTAGACGGACACCCGGCCTCCGGGGGCATCACCCGGCTCATCACCCAGCAGTCGGGCCACGGCCTTCGCAGACTCTTCGATCACGGCTGAGGACTCGTCTAGCCAGATCGGGGAGACGTTGTCGATGCCCTCGGCCAGCATCACCTCGTAGAGCCGCGTCCCATCGAGAGCGAAGTCGAGAAAGCGGCGAGTTGCCTTGACACTTCTCGACTCCGCTTCGATCACCCGCTCCACGGGCACCAGCGAAAGGCGGCGATGGGGCAAGAGGACATGATGCCGGCTCCCGCGGGACGCGGGCCAGCGCGACGGAATGCTCGGTACTCCTGGGTGCCGCCGACGCCGCCCCCCGCTCCCGCGGTCCGACCCACGCCGACCGGCACCTCGGGGTGGCTCCACCCGGGTGATGGAGGTGCCTCCTGGCCGCCGGTTCGGTGCGGCCCGGCGGCGCCATGGTTGCACCGGCACCCTCGATCGGCGCGTCGTCCGCTCTTCGGCAGGAACGCAACACCGGTCGGCTTGGCCGCCGGAGCGGTCCATCACCTCGCTTCCGCAGGGCGACCGGCGTCCCAGGCGAAATAGCGTCGGATGCCGCAGCCCTCGAAGCGAAGTCCGACGATCCGGGACCCGACTGTTCTCCGCCGCCAGTAGACGAGGACCGGCCAGTAGAGGATCGACATGGCCAACACCACGATGGCCGCGATCGCAAACGCCGCCATTGCCGGCCCGTCGCAGGGGTCAGCACAGTCGCCGCTCACGGGCAGGTAGAGGAGCCAAGACAGAGCCACACCGATGGCGATGAGGAGCACCGGCGCGGCGACGACCACCAGGGCAAGATCGATCAGGACGGCGGCGAGTCGACGCCCCGCGGGGGGCCTGTTCACCGATACAGATTGCCGGTCG